>NZ_AP027270.1:1454983-1792466 GCF_036322705.1 Maricaulis maris | reverse complement strand
TGTCCCATGAGGCGTCGGCATTCACCGGAATCTCGTTGCTCAGCTCGGCGAACATCCGCTGGGCCTCGTCGGTGAAGAAGAAGTCGATCAGCGCGCGGGCCTCGTCCGGGTGCGGAGCATTGGCGGCGATGCCGGCCCCGGACACGTTGATATGGGCGCCTGACGTTTCCTGGTTCGGGAAGAAGAGGGTCACGGCAGCGGCAGCGGCCTGGCGCGCCGGCTCGTCGGAATTGACCATCAGCGCATAGTAATAATGGTTGACGATGGCGACGTCGCATTCGCCGGCGGCGATGCCCTGGATCTGGGTGATGTCGCCGCCCTGCGGGGCGCGTGCCATGTTGTCGACAATGCCCTGGGCCCAGGCCTGGGCCGCCTCTTCGCCCGAGCGGGCGACGATCGAGGCGAGCAGGGACTGGTTGTAGGCATTGCCGCTCTCGCGCACGCAGATACGGCCGCGCCAGCGAGGGTCGGCAAGGTCTTCATAGGTCTCGATCTCGCCGGGCTGAACGCGGGTATTCGAGTAGGCGATCACGCGGGCCCGTTTTGCCATCGATACCCAATAGCCCTGAGGGTCGATGAGATTGGCCGGCACGGTGCTGGTCAGGTCGCTGAAATCGGTCTCGGCAAACAGCCCGGCCTGTTCGGCGCGGTGCAGGCGGGCGGCGTCGACCGTGATGATGACATCGGCGGGGCTGCGCTCGCCATCGGCGCGGACGCGTTCGATCAGCTGGTCGCCACCGGCAGCGACCACATTGACGGCGATGCCGGTCTGTTCCGTGAAGGCGGCGTAGATGGCGTCATCACTGGCATAGTGGCGCGCACTGTAGACATTCACGACGCGCGCAGCATCGCTGCTCTCATCGGTCACCGGTTGCGAACAGGCAGCCAGCGTCGCGCTGGCGGCGAGTACGAGGAATTTCACGGATTTCATCTCTCACCCAATCTTATTGATCGGATGAAGTCCTCTCACTAATGAGAATGTTTCGCAAGAATGGGTTGCAGGTTTCTTGTGCGCCATCGCGCCGCACCGGGCGAGGCCGCCCGTCAAAAGACGCGGGAATCGGCCAGGTGAGTCGCCTGCTGCGTCTGTAGCGGTATCATCTGAACAAGGAGATTTGTGGAAATGGTGGGCGATACTGGGATTGAACCAGTGACCCCCTCGGTGTGAACGAGGTGCTCTCCCGCTGAGCTAATCGCCCGGTGTTTCCGGAAAGCGAGCGTATAAGCAGGCACTTCTGCCCGGTCAACCACATGTGGAAGTTGAAGCGCAGATGGGTCACGCCCCAAGTGCGACAACTTGCCACACCGTCATGGTCTCGTCATATGCAGCTGGTCCCTATATCAGCCTCCACCAAGCTGGAATTCGGCCGTCGTGGTCGGTCCGTCAATCAACCCGATTGGACGCAATTCCCGGCCGAGGAGAGCTTCGGTCGAGCAGGAGGTTTTGTTCATGAGTAATGATCTGTGCACGCCCGAGGGTGCGCGTCGTCTGAAAGCCCGCATTGAAGCCTACTGGGCCGAGCGTGGCTATGATGTCTCCGTTGACCTCGTGGAAGCCGGCTTCATGCCCGCCATGCGGTCTGCCCGCACGGATGTGCGCTCCAACCTCGTCAACGGCATGCCGACCCGCGCTGCCAACGACGCTGGCCGCGAGCGTCGCTCGGCCTGATCAGGTCGTGCCTCGCCACAGCCCGGCGAGCGCCAGCGGAACATCGCTGAATGAATGAATGACCCGGCCGGCTCCCAAGGAGTCGGCCGGTCTTTCACTGTAGCCATAGCTCATCACGATGCTCGGTAGTCCGGCGGCTGCGGCCGATGCGACATCCGGCTCGCTATCCCCGACTAGGGCGGCCCGGCCATAGCCGCTTCCCAGGGCATCGAAGAGATGGTCCGCCGCCGGTTTTTTCGCGGTGGTTCGTTCCGGACCGATAATGCGGTCGAAATAGCCCGACAGCCCCAATTCCCCGATCAGCATGTCCGAGAGGACAGAAGGCTTGTTGGTGCAGACCGATAGCCGGCTTCCCTGCGCCTTGAGCCAGGCCAGTGTTTCCTCGACGCCATCGAAGGGGCGGCTGTGGGCGGCCACGTCGGACCGGTAGATTTCGATGAATTCCGCGACCGCGTCGTCCGGGTCGGCCAGTGTTCGTGACTGGGCGGCGTGCGCACGCTCGAGCAGGGCGCGCGCGCCGCGCCCGACCATGGCCCTGACAGCGTGCAACTCCACGGCCTCGAGCCCGCGCGGCTGGATCACCGCATTGAGCGCGCGCAGCAGGTCCGGCGCCGTGTCGACCAGCGTGCCATCGAGGTCGAAGGCGATCGCAGCATCGGCAAACAGGGCAACGTCACGGGGATCGAGCATGAATTCAGGCCTTTGGGTGGGCAAAACGGGAGAAGCTAGGTTACGCGCACCGGAGCGATAGGCTATAGCGCGTGGCAGGTTGAAACCGTCGAAATTACGGAACAAGGAAGCCGGCATGTCCCGATCCCGCGCCGCCATCATCCTCGCTGCCGGTCAAGGCACGCGAATGAAGTCGAAAACGGTCAAGGTCCTGCACAAGGTCGCAGGGCGCCCCATGCTGGACTGGGCCGTCGCCCTGGCCGGTGATTGCGCGGCCTCGGATATTGTCACGGTCTACGGCGCACACTCGCCGGCGGTGAAGGATGCCGCCGAGGCGCTGGGGACGAAGACGGCCCTGCAGGATCCGCCCAAGGGGACGGGGCACGCGGTTCTTGCCGCCCGGGCGGCGCTGGCAGACCTCTCCGGCGATGCCATCGTCCTTTATGCCGACACACCCCTCATTTCGTCAGAGACCGTGGCCCGTGTCTTCGCGGCATTGGAGGGTGGCGCATCGGTTGCCGTCCTGGGTTTCGAACCGGCGGATCCGGCGGCCTATGGCCGGTTGATTACCAATGCCGATGGCGATCTCGACCGGATTGTGGAGTTCAAGGATGCCAATGATGCCGAGCGCGCGGTCGGCCTTGTGAATTCCGGCGTGCTTGCGGCGCCGGCGGCGCTCCTGTTCGAACTTCTGGGCGAGGTCCGCAATGATAATGCAAATGGCGAATATTATCTGACCGATGTCGTCGGTCTCGCCCGCGACCGGGGCCTTCGGGCCGCCGTTGTCATCGCCGATGCCGACGAGGTTCTGGGGGTCAATTCCCGCGCCGATCTGGCGGCTGCCGAGGCTGCCTTCCAGACCCGTATGCGGACCCGGATGATGGCTGGCGGCGTGACGCTGGTGGCCCCGGAGACCGTTTTCTTCGCCCATGACACGCAGATCGAGCGCGATGTGGTGATCGAGCCCAATGTGGTGTTTGGTCCCGGCGTGGTGATCGAGGAAGATGTGGTGGTTCATGCCCACTGCCATATCGAGGGCGCGGTCTTGAAGCGCGGCGCCAGTGTCGGCCCGTTCGCGCGCCTTCGGCCCGGTGCCGAGCTCGGCGAACGCTCGAAGGTGGGTAATTTCGTCGAAATCAAGAAATCGCAGCTCGCAGAGGGCGCAAAAGTCTCCCACCTTACCTATATCGGCGATGCATCCATTGGCGCGAACGCGAATATCGGGGCCGGTACCATCACCTGCAATTACGACGGATTTGACAAGCATCGCACGGTGATCGGCGAGAATGCCTTCATCGGCTCGAACACATGTCTTGTCGCGCCGGTCACGGTCGGTGCCGGTGCCTTCACGGCGACCGGGACCATCGTGACCGAGGATGTGCCCGCTGACGCGCTTGCGCTCGCGCGGACAACGCAAACCCACAAGCCGGGCTGGGCGGCCCGTTTCACGGCTGCCAAGACTGCCCGCAAGGCCAGGAAGGACAGCCAGACATGAGTGTGACGGATCGTCTTGATGACAAGAGCCTGTTTCGGACGGACAGCTTCATTGATGGCCAGTGGGTCAGCGGTGAGGGCGGTGTTGAGGTTCTGAACCCGGCCAATAACGCGGTCATCGCAACCGTCGGCGATGTCGGTGAAGCAGGCGCCCGCAAGGCTGTCGCTGCAGCGACCCGGGCCTTCGAAAGCTGGAAGAAGGTCTCGCCTTTCGAGCGCGCCCGCCTGCTGATGAACTGGTACAAGCTGATCCACGAGAACGCGAAGGATCTGGCGACCCTGATCACGCTCGAAATGGGCAAGGTGAACAAGGAAGCCCAGGGTGAGGTCATCTACGGCGCCTCCTTCATCGAATGGTCGGCGGAAGAGGGCAAGCGGGTCCATGGCGAAACCCTGTCGACGCCCTTCCCGGGTTCGCGCGGCTGGACCATCCGTCAGCCGATCGGTGTCGTCGGCTGCATCACGCCGTGGAATTTCCCCAATGCGATGATTACTCGCAAGTGTGCACCGGCCTTGGCGGCGGGCTGCACCATGGTCATCAAGCCGGCCCCGGAGACCCCGCTCTCTGCCCTGGCCCTGGCCGAGTTGGCGAGACGCGCCGGCATCCCGGACGGCGTCTTCAATGTGGTGTGCGGTGACGCGCCGGCCATCGGTGGCGTTCTGACCAGTTCCAGTGATGTCCGCATGGTCGGGTTCACCGGGTCGACTGCGGTCGGCAAGCTGCTGATGAAGCAGGCGGCCTCGACCGTGAAGCGCGTGGCCCTCGAGCTCGGCGGCAATGCCCCCTTCATCGTCATGGATGATGCCGATATCGAGAAGGCGGCTGACGGTGTGATCGCGTCGAAATTCCGCGTCTCCGGCCAGACTTGCGTCTCCGCCAACCGGATCATCGCCCAGCCGGCCATTGCCGACAAGCTGGTCGCGGCGCTGGAGGCCCGGATCTCCAAACTCAAGGCCGGGGATGGTTTCGCCAGCGATACCGATGTCGGTCCGCTGATTCACATGACGGCGGTGAGCCGCGTTGACAAGCTGGTCAGCCAGGCACGTGAACAGGGCGCGCGGATCGTCACCGGCGGCAAGTCGCTGGCCGACGAGCTGGGTGGCTCCTTCTATGCGCCGACCCTGATCGATGGCGCCGACCCGTCGCTGGACGTCTCCTGTTCCGAGATCTTCGGGCCGGTGTGTTCGGTCTATCGCGCCGAAAGCGAGGCCGACATCATCAAGCTGGCCAATGACACGCCCTATGGTCTCGCGGCCTATATCTACACCAATGATGTCGGGCGGGTTCACCGCCTGAGCGAGGGTATCGAGTACGGCATGATCGGCATCAATGCGCCGATGGTCGGTGCGGCCTCGACACCGTTCGGCGGCGTCAAGGAAAGCGGCATTGGTCGCGAAGGCGGCAAGTGGGGCGTCGAGGAGTTCACCGAGCTCAAATACGTGCTGCTGGGTGGCGTCGAGGGATGAGCGCCGAGCGCCAGAAGACACTCGCAGCGGCAGCCGCGCTCGACTATGTCGAGAGCGGAATGACGCTCGGGCTGGGGTCTGGGTCCACGGCCGAGATCTTTTTGCGCCTGTTGGGCGAAAAGGTCCGCGACGGCCTCGAGGTGCGTGGCGTGCCGACCTCGCAGCGCACCGCCGAGGTCGCGGCCGAGCATGGCGTGCCGCTGATCGATGTTGATCATGTCGACCATATCGCCATCACGATCGACGGCGCCGATGAGGTCGATGGTCGCTTCCAGCTGATCAAGGGCGGCGGGGCCTGCCTGCTGCGCGAAAAGATCATCGCGCACGCCTCCGACCTGATGATTGTGATGGTCGACGAGACCAAGCTGGTCTCGACGCTTGGCAAGTTTCCCCTGCCGGTGGAAGTGGACCGCTTCGGCTTTTCACTGACCGCCAGCCAGGTCTATGAGGCCCTGCGCAAGGCCGGTGTGGCGTCACCGGATGTCCAGCTTCGCCGCAAGGGTGACGGGCTCGAGCCTTTGATCACCGATGGCGGGCACTACATTCTCGATTGCGCCTGCCAGGCCATCCCGGATGCCCGGGCGGTCGACCAGGTCCTGAAAGCGATTCCGGGCGTGGTCGAACACGGCCTGTTCATCAATCTCGCCCGTGTGGTCATCGTTGGTGAAGACGGTGAAGCCCGGGTGATGGAGCTTTAGGCTCCGACACGCACCACAAGGGAAGTTCATGACCCAGTACGACTACGACCTCTTCGTCATCGGCGCCGGTTCCGGCGGTGTCCGCGCGGCCCGGATGGCCAAACAGCATGGCGCCGGCAAGGTGGCTGTTGCCGAGGAGTATCGGGTTGGCGGGACCTGCGTCATTCGCGGCTGCGTGCCCAAGAAGCTGCTGGTCTATGCGAGCGAGTTCGCCAAGGCCTTCAAGCTGGCCGAGAGCTATGGCTGGAGCGTCGGCGAGACCGCGTTCAGCTGGGAAAAGCTGATTGCCGCCAAGGATGCCGAGATTGATCGCCTGTCCGGCATCTACAGTCGCAATCTCAACAATTCCGGAGTCGAGGTGATCGAGGACCGGGCCGTGTTCGAGGACGCGCACACCATTCGCCTCGTGAAGTCCGGCACGACGGTGACCGCCGACAAGATCCTGATCGCGGTCGGTGGCACGCCCTACATTCCCGAGATCGAGGGGGCCGAGCTGGGCATCACCTCCAATGAGGCCTTCCATCTCGAGGCCCAGCCGAAGCATGTCGTGATTGCCGGCGGGGGCTATATCGCCTGCGAGTTCGCGCAGATCTTCGCCGGTATGGGCTCCGAGGTCTGCCAGGTCTATCGCGGCGACACGGTCCTGCGCGGCTTTGACGATGATGTGCGCAGTCATGTCCATGAAGAGCTGGTGCGCTCGGGCGCGCGGGTGATCACGCACACGGTATTCTCCAAGATCGAGGCGCTGGAGAATGGCCGCAAGCGGGTCCATCTCGACAATGGCCATCATATCGATACCGACGTCGTGATGTATGCGATCGGTCGCAATCCGCACGTGGTCGATCTGGGTGTCGACAAGGCCGGCGTGGCACTGGACCCGAGTGGGGCGGTCAAGGTCGATGCCTTCTCGAAGACCTCGGCTGCGAACATTTACGCCGTCGGCGATGTCACCAACCGGGTCAATCTGACACCGGTGGCGATCCGCGAGGGGGCGGCCTTTGCCGCGACCGTGTTTGGTGGGACGCCGACCGCCTATGACCACGAAGACATTGCGTCAGCCGTCTTTACACAGCCGCCTGTTGGCTCTGTTGGTCTCTCCGAGGCCGATGCGCGCAAAAAATATGCACAGGTTGATGTTTACAAGACCTCGTTCCGGCCTATGAAACTATCCCTCACATCGGACGCGTCCCGTATGCTGATGAAACTCGTCGTCGACGGGGAGACAGAGCGGGTACTGGGCGTCCATATTGTCGGGCCGGATGCGCCTGAAATGATCCAGCTGGCCGGGATCGCCGTGAAGGCGGGCCTGACCAAGGATCAGTATGATGCGGCCTGTGCCGTGCATCCGACCAGTGCGGAAGAGTTGGTGACCATGAAGGAAAAGTGGACACCACCGGAGTTGAAAGCAGCCGAGTAACATGACCTGGTCCCCCCAATCCTGGCGCGATAAACCCGTCAGCCAGATGCCGACCTACAAGGACGCCGCCAAACTGGATGCGGTGCTCAACGAGCTTTCGGCACGGCCGGCGCTGGTATTTGCCGGCGAAGCCCGCCGTCTGCATCGCCAGCTGGGTGATGTATCGGCCGGCAAGGCCTTCCTGCTTCAGGGCGGCGATTGCGCAGAGAGCTTCAAGGACTTCTCCACAGAGGGCGTGCGCGACACCTTCCGGGTTCTGCTGCAGATGGCCGTCGTGATGACCTTTGCCGCCTCCAAGCCGATCGTGAAGGTCGGCCGGATCGCCGGACAGTTTGCCAAGCCGCGCTCGTCGGACACCGAGACGATTGATGGGGTGACCTTGCCCAGCTATCGCGGCGACAGCGTGAACGGTCCCGAATTCACGGCGGAGGCCCGCGAGCCGGACCCGCAGCGCCTGATCCGCTCCTATGACCAGTCGGCCTCGACGCTGAACCTGTTGCGGGCTTTCGCCTCGGGCGGCTATGCCGACCTGCACAACGTCCACCAGTGGACCCAGGACTTCGTCAGCGGCAGCCCGGCGGCCGAGCGCTACGCCGAGACCGCGACGCGCATCTCCGAGGCCCTGGCCTTCATGAAGGCATGCGGCATCGGCCGTGACAGCGCACCGTCGCTGGAAGCTGTCGACTTCTTCACCAGTCACGAAGCCCTGCACCTGCCGTTCGAGGAAGCGCTGACCCGCCGTGACCCCAATACCGGTCAGTGGTACGCGACCTCGGCCCACATGATCTGGACCGGCGAGCGCACGCGTCAGCTGGACGGCGCCCATGTCGAGTATGCGCGGGGCATCTCCAACCCGGTCGGGGTCAAATGCGGTCCGACCATGCAGCCGGATGAGCTCCTGTCATTGATCGACGCGCTCAATCCCGAGAACGAGGCGGGCCGTCTTGTCCTGATCGTGCGGATGGGGGCGGACAATGTCGTGAAGAACCTGCCGGCGCTCGCCAGTGCGGTGACCAAGGCTGGCCGCAACGTGGTCTGGTCGTCAGATCCGATGCACGGCAATACGGTCAAGACCGGCAATGGTTACAAGACCCGTAACTTCGATCGCATCCTGTCCGAGCTCGAGGGCTTCATGGATGTGCTCTACGCCGAGGGGGCCTATCCCGGCGGGGTTCATTTCGAGATGACGGGCCATGATGTCACCGAATGTACCGGTGGCGCCAAGCCGGTCACCGAAGCTGACCTGGCCGACCGCTATCACACCCAGTGCGACCCGCGTCTCAATGCCGACCAGGCGCTCGACATGGCTTTCCGCATCGCCGAGTCGCTCAAGCGTATCCGCAAAAACAGTTCGGCCGCCAACGCCGCCTGACACCGGGTCTTGGGTACCGGCCATGAAAAACGCCGTCCGGAGTGATCCGGACGGCGTTTCGCGTAATCAGAACCCGTTGGACTGATTAGATGTCCTTGAGGGCAGCAGCCGGACGGAAAGCCGCCGCGGTGCGAGCCTTGGACATCATCGTTTCGCCGGTGCGCGGATTGCGCACTTCGCGTGCTTCGCGGTGCTTGGCATAGAAGGTGCCGAAGCCAGCGATCTGGACGCTGTCATTTGCCTTCACCGAGCCGACGATGGCTTCGATGGCGGAATCGACTGCTTCGCCCGCTTGAGCGCGGGACAGGCCGGTCTTTTCGGAAACGGCTTTGGCGAGATCAGACTTGTTCATAGGGTTCCCCCCAGTTGTCGCGGTCCGGCAAGCACGGTCATCGTAGCCGTCCGGGTGCCGCGTGTTCGTTGACGGTCCATCAAGGCCAAGAACTGCCTGCGATTGCAAGCTGCAACAGGCGAATCCGGCCCAAATCGCTGCAATTTCACTGTCAGAGCGAGGTTTTTCACAGTTCGGCCCCCGAATTGCGTACCCTGCAAGCCATGTATCACGGTGAACCAACTCCTAACGCGCCATCCGCGAATCGTCCGATTCGCATGCTCCCGTTCGCACTTGCAGCAGGTTTGGGGGTGTATCTGCTCGCCCATCTCGCAGGTGCAGGGGAGACCTGGTCACCGGTTCTGGCAGCGATAGCCGGTGGCTGGACGCTGGGTCGACTGACCCGGAGATAGGGCTTGAGTGTGGCTGGCGGTGTCGTCTGTTTGGCGCCGTATCGGGCCGGCGCAGGGACCCGACCCCCGAAGGGTCAGGTCCCGAGGCGTAGGGGCAATGCTAGATCCTGACCAGCATCTTGCCGGTATTCTGGCCGGTGAAGAGGCCGGAGAAGGCGGCCGGCGCGTTCTCGATCCCCTCCATGATCGTTTCAGCCGGCTTGATCTTGCCGGCGGCCATCCAGGCGCCGAGATCCTTCACGAAGTCACCGAACATGTCGGCATGGTCCGAGACGATGAAGCCGCGAATGGTCAGCGACTTGCCGACGATCTGGGTGAGATTGTCGGGCAGGGTTGCCGGTGCGGTGTCGTTGTAACGCTGGATCATGCCGCAGGCGGCCATGCGGCCTTTCGGGCGCAGCGAGTTCAGCGCCGCTGTGAAGTGCGTGCCGCCAACATTCTCGAAATAGCCATCGACCCCGTTCGGGGCGACTTCGGCGATCGCGGCGGTGAGGTTGTCGGTCGCCTTGTAGTCGACGACATGGTCGGCACCGAGTGATTTCACGAAGGCGCATTTCTCGGCGCCGCCAGCCGTGGCGATAACGGTCGCGCCCATCGCCTTGGCGAACTGGATGCCGGACGTGCCGACCGCGCCGGCGCCGCCGGACATCCACAGCGTCTCGCCGGGCTGGAGGTTGATCATCCGCTTGATGCCCACATAGGCGGTCAGGCCCGGCATGCCGGCAATGCCGAGAAAGGCCTGCGGCGGCAGGATCGAGGTGTCGATCTTGGTCAGGCCCTCGCCCGGGGCGACATAGGCCTCACGCCAGCCATGCATGGAGCTGACATGGTCACCCGGCTTGAGACCGTCGAAATTGCTCTCGATGACTTCGCCGACAGCGCCGCCATCCATCACCTTGCCGAGTTCGAACGGACCGATATAGGTGCGGATCCCGCTCATCCGGCCGCGCATATAGGGGTCGACCGAGATGAAGAGGTTGCGGACCAGGACTTCGCCGGCGCCCGGGGCCGGGACTTCGGTCTCGACGACGTCATAGTATTTCGGGTCCGGCGTGCCCTTGAGATAGGCGTTGAGATGGACTTCACGTGATTTCATGGGGAGGCTCCCGGTCTTTTTCTGGGGTGGGTTTATTGTGTGGTGTCAGGGGATAACAGGTCCGGCGACCAGAGGCTAATCAGGTCGAGCCCGAACTCGGTCTCCAGCACCCGGTCGATCGTCAGGGTCGTGCCGGCGAAGGACAGCAGCAGGGTGACCGGAAGCATGGCGACGAGTCCGACCATCCGCCAGGCGGTGCCGCCCGCAGATTGCGCATAAAACCGGCGCAGCAGGATACCGGTCAGAATGAAGTAGACGAGCATGGCGAGGATCATCGCCAGCGAGAAGTAATCCGGGCCGAGCAACAGCGACGGGATCAAGGCAATCATCACGATGAAGCTGGCATTGGTGCCGGTCAGGTAAATCTGCAAATGCCCCCACAGCGGGATGGAGGGACGATAGAGCTTGAGCAGGAGCAGGTAGGGCAGGGAGGCGATCACGGTGATCGGCCAGATCATGAAGGCCTGCGCATCGCCGATTGCATTGTTGATCGTTGCGATGGTCAGCGGCGTGTCGCTGGCGAGGCGGGCCGATGCCAGCCAAGCCTCCGTATCCACGTTTTCCAGCCCGGCTGTCAGGCTTTCAATGGTCGCGACCAGCGGGGTGCCGAACAGCGCGGCGACGACAAACTGGAAGGAGAACAGAGCGATGAAGACCCGTATCGGCGACAGGTAGCGGCTGTAGTCGCGGTCGAGCCCGGCACGGGCGACGGCGCTGACCCGGATGAAGCTGTCCAGCATGGTCCGGAAAATGCGGGCATCGACGTCGAACACGGCGATCGACATCGTGTCGAGCGTCGAGTCAGGCTCGGACTTTGCAGGCGGTTTGTCTGGCTTTTGGTCAGTCCGGTCCGGCTGCTCTGTCATCTCGATCCCCCACGGTGACGGGGCATCCTAGACGGGGGATGTATCCGTGCAAGTCGTCAGAGCGCAGCTATTCCGCGATCCTGCCCTGCAATTGCCCGAAACAAGTGGTGATGCATGGCGAGCTTGATCGTGACCGCGGCACCGTTATGCACGGCGCCAACAGCCAAGGAAGTTTCATGGTGTCCAATTCTCGTATCCTGCGGACCGGTGTCGTCGGGGCCGGCGTGTTCGGCGGCTTTCACGCGTCCAAATACGCAGCCCATGAGCGTGTGGACCTGGTCGGTGTCTATGAGCCGGACCTCGAGCGGGCCCGGGCGCTTGCGGAAAAGCACGGGGCGAAAGGCTTCGACAATTTCGCCGATTTCCTCGGGCAAGTGGACGCCATCACGGTGGCCAGCCCCGCAGTCCATCACTTTGAGGCTGCCGCGACGGCTCTCGCCATGGGCAAGCATGTCCTGGTCGAAAAGCCGATCGCTTCGACGGTCGAAGAAGCGCGCGAACTGATCGCGCTGGCATCCAAGCATGGCGTCGTGCTCCAGGTCGGCCACCAGGAGCGTTTCGTGTTCAATGCGATGGGACTGTTCGCCGTCGATGCAAGGCCGTTGAAGATCACCGCCAGCCGCATGGGGCCGCCCTCCGAGCGCTGCCTCGACGTCTCGGTAACCCTTGACCTGATGGTGCATGACCTCGACCTGGTCATCGCCCTGTCCGGCGGCGCCGTGAAATCGGTCAGTGGCGAGGTCGACAAGGGCCGTTTCGGCCATCCCGATATCGCCCGGGCCAAGCTGGTCTTCGACAATGGCTGCGAGGCCGATCTGACGGCCAGCCGGATCCATCACGAGCGTGATCGCAAGATGCGGGTCGAGTACGAGACCGGCGTGCTGGACATTGATTTCGTCGCCAAGACCTTCGTCAACACCACCCCGTATGCGCTCAATGCAGACTTCGCTGAGGATCCGCTGGCGAAGGACTCGCTGGGGGCCAACGTCAACGCGTTCATCGCGTCCGTGCTTGACGGTGCGCCGGTCGCGGTGCCCGGCATTGCCGGCCTGCGGGCGCTCGATGCGGCACGGGCGATCGACGGCGCGCGGACCTACGGGTCCTGATCGGGGCCGCCGCTCCCGGTTGATCCCGGACTTGCCGTCCTTGGCGGCGCGGTCTAAGTCGCGCGCATGACAGATCGTATCACCCTCGTTACCGCCCAGCTCAACCCGGTTGTCGGGGACATTGCGGGCAATCTGGCGATGGCCCGTGCGGCTCATGCCGAGGCCCGGACACGGGGCGGCGACATCGTCGTCTTTCCGGAAATGTTCATGCTCGGCTATCCGCCGGAGGATCTGGTGCTCAAGCCTTCGGCGGTCGAGGCGTGCCGCGAGGCGCTTGATACGCTGGCGGCGGCCACCCGCGGTGGTCCGGCAATCCTGATCGGTCTGCCTTGGAAACAGAATTCCCGCCTGCACAATGCGGTGGCGCTGCTGGACGAGGGGCGACTGGTCGCCCTGCGCTTCAAGCATGAGCTGCCCAATTACGCCGTCTTCGACGAGAAACGCGTCTTCCAGCCCGGTCCGCTTCCGGAAATCGTCAAGTGGCGTGGCATCAAGATCGGACTGCCGATCTGCGAGGATCTCTGGTTCGATACCGTGCCCCAGGCGCTGATCGACCAGGGTGCCGAAATGCTCATCGCCATCAATGGCTCGCCCTGGCGTCGCACGATCGAGCGCGAGCGCAAGAAGGCTTTCGCAAGCTGGTTCGACCGCTGGCAGGCGCCCAAGGCCATGGTCTTCATCAACCAGGTCGGTGGCCAGGACGAGCTGGTTTTCGACGGTGCTTCCTGGTCGCTCGATAGTGAGGGGCGGGAGGTCCAGCGCTTGCCCGCCTTCGAGACCTGTATCGACGCAGTCGAGTGGGTCAAGACAGACAAGGGCTGGTTCGGCGCCGGCGGTACCGCGGTTTCGGTGAAGTCCGGACTGGAAGCCGACTGGAAAGCGACCACGCTGGCGCTGCATGACTATGTCGAGAAAAACGGCTTTCCCGGAGTGGTGCTGGGCATGTCCGGCGGTATCGACAGCGCAATCTCGGCGGCCCTCGCAGTCGACGCGCTGGGCGCCGACAAGGTCTGGGCGGTCATGATGCCGTCCCGCTACACCAGCGCCGACAGCCTCGAGGACGCCAAGGCCTGCGCCGAGGCGCTGGGTGTGCGCTATGACATCATCGATGTCGAACCGACGATCGCCGCCTTCGGCTCGATCCTGTCGGAGTCGTTTGCCGGCACCCAGCCGGATACGACCGAGGAGAACCTGCAATCGCGCACACGCGGCGTGGTGCTGATGGCGCTCTCCAACAAGTTCGGCCCGATGGTGCTCTCGACCGGCAACAAGTCGGAGATGGCGGTCGGCTATGCCACCCTCTATGGCGACATGAATGGCGGCTATAACGCCCTCAAGGACATCTACAAGACAGAGGTCTTCGAGCTGGCCTGGTGGCGCAATTCGGCCAATCACCGGGTCGGCCTCGGCCCGGTTGGCCAGGTCATTCCCGAGCGCATCATCACCAAGCCGCCTTCGGCGGAATTGCGCGATGACCAGACCGACCAGGACAGCCTGCCGCCCTATGACATCCTCGACGCCATTCTCTATGGTCTGGTCGAGGAAGAACGCTCGGTGCGCGAGCTGGTCGCTGACGGTCATGACGAAGCCGAGGTCAAGCGCATCGAGAATCTCCTCTACCGCGCCGAATACAAACGCCGCCAGGCCCCGCCCGGCGCCAAGATCGGGCCCAAGAATTTCGGCCGCGATCGGCGCTATCCGATCACCAACCGGTTTCGCAACTGAGTTCAGGACCTTCCCCTTGACGGGGAAGGTGGCCCGAAGGGCCGCAGAGCGGCCGCGTCGCGGTCCCACCCTTGAGCTGGAAAACCGGATGCGGCCTGCTGGCTGACAAGCAATGTATGGATATATCCACGCCTGGTGCGCGCCTGCTTGGAAGCTCCTGCGTCACCCCGCCACATTCTTTCCATCGGTTATTTCTGTCAAAACAGAAATTATAAAATCAGAGGAGGCGGAAGAGGCATGGTGGGGAGTCCGACAACAGCACCCGAAGACATTGATGTGGGGGCCGGACTCAAGGCCTGGTTGGTGGCCTGCCTCGCGGTCTCGGGCGCTATGAGCTTCTTCTGCGGCCTGATCAATCTCGTTTTCGCCCCCCTGGCCCCGTTCATCTTTGTCATTGCTCTTGTGCTGACCATGACGGTGACTGGAATTCCCGCCATCCTGCTCGTCAATCTCGCGCGCGGAGCTGGATGGCCACGCGGATTTGCGGATGTCTGCATTCCGGCCTGTATCAGCCTGCTCGTTGGCGCCGTTATCACGGGTGGGCATCCGGCGACCCTGCTTCTGGCACCACTCGGCGCACTCGGCGGTTGGGTGTACTGGTACACTGCCGGCAAGCCCGAAGCCTCGCATCGATGGTACGGAGAACAGTGATGACCACACGCATTCGCCCACCGTTGAGCATGCCGGGCACATTCCGCAATATCCTGGCCTGGCTGGTCGCCGCGCTCGCCACCGGCCTGTCCGTGGTGACCGGTTTTGCGCTCCTGATGGCGATCGAGGCGGGCGAGGGCAGTCCGTTTGATCCCGATTTCCTGGAAGCCCTCATTCCCGGCAGCCTGTTCATTGGCGCCTATGTCGCCGTGCTGACGGCATTGCCGACCGTGATCCTCACCTGGCTTCGTCGCGCAGCCGGCTGGTATGGCCTGCCGGCCCACCTCATCATGGGCGCGCTGACCGGCGCCGCCACCATCCAGCTGTTCGGCGTGCCGCTCTCCTACGGGGTGGACGGCCTGCCGATGACCGCCTTCTTCGCGGCAGCAGGGCTGGTCGGCGGCGCGGTGTATTGGCGCTTGTCGGTGCGGCCTTGATTTGGTCCCGGGCGGCGGCTTGAGTGTTTGTGGTCGCGTCACAGGAAGCCTCCCCATGCCTGAAACTCTCAAACGCCTGCTTGGACGTAGTCCGTGGCGTGCGATCGGGGCCTGGCTTTTGACCTGTTATCTGGTCTCGGTGGTGGTGATTGCAGGCTTTGCCACGCTCTCGGCGCTTGATTCAGCGAGTGAGCGCGGTGAGCAATCTTATTGGGAGAGTGCGACCATGGCCCCCTTGTGGGGGGTGTTCGCCGGCGCGATCACCGCGCTGGCCTCCGCTCTGCCGGTCTGGGGGTTTGTGAGCCTGTTCCGGATCATGAAGTGGCCGCGACCGCTGAGCGAAATCGTCGCCGGGGTCTTGCTCGGCGTTATTCTGCTTCAGATGCTGGCCGGCGCATTGGCCTTCGGTGCCGCTGAGGGACCGCGTCCTTTCCCGCCCTGGCTCTATCTAGTCTTCCTGATTGCCGGTGCCGCGGCCGGATTGACTTATTGGCGCCTGGCCGGGCGTCCCGGTCTGCCGGTCGATGCGGCACAGGACGCGCTGACGGCACACATCGTCGACTGACGCCGCACGGCTCATCCGCAGCCCCCGCTTGCTCCCAAGCCATGACAGCGCTAAGCCCTGCGCCTCAGATTCAGGAAGCTCGTAGTTCCATGACAAAAGTCCGTTTTGCGCCCAGCCCGACCGGCAAGCTTCATGTCGGCAATGTCCGCACCGCGATCTTCAACTACCTGTTTGCGCGCAAGGCCGGCGGGACCTTCGTGCTGCGCATTGACGATACCGATGTCGAACGCTCGACCCAGGCCTATGAGGACGGGATCCGGGCTGATCTGACCTGGCTGGGGATTTCCTGGGACGAGACCTTCAAGCAGTCCGATCGCTTCGACCGATACGAGGCCGCCGCCGCGACGCTGAAGGCCAAGGGGCTGCTCTATCCCTGCTATGAAACCGGCGAGGAGCTGGACCGCAAGCGTCGCCTGCAAATGGCCAATGGCCGGCCGCCGGTCTATGACCGCGCCGCCCTGGCGCTCAGCGATGCCGAGAAGGCCGCCTTCGAGGCCGAGGGCCGCAAGCCGCATTGGCGTTTCAAGCTGTCGGGCAATCCGGTCGAGTGGGATGACATGGTGCGCGGCCATGTCACGATCGAGACCTCCTCCCTGTCTGACCCGATCCTGATCCGCGAGGACGGCTCCTATCTCTACACCCTGCCCAGCGTGCTTGATGATATCGAGGCGGGGATCACCCACATCATCCGCGGCGAGGATCACACCACCAATTCCGGCGCCCAGATCGAGATTTTCGAAGCGCTTGGCGGCACGCCGCCTCTGTTCGGTCACCAGGCCCTGTTGGTCGGTGCCGACGGCGGCAAGCTGTCCAAGCGGACCGGCTCGCTGGGGATTGCCGAATTGCGCGATGTGGACGGTCTCGAGGCGATGGCGATCATGTCGCTGCTGTCCAAGCTGGGCACCTCGGACCCGGTTGATGCCTTCGCCGATGTCGAGGGTATTCTGGAAGGGTTTGACCTCGGCAAGCTGTCACGCTCGCCGGCCCGTTTTGATGATGAGGAGCTCAAGCGCGTCAACGCCAAGCTGCTGCACACCATGTCCTACGAGACCGCCAGGCCGCGACTCGCCGAACTGGGGGCTGACACCGGCGAGGCGGTCTGGAACGCGGTGCGTCCCAATCTTGAAACCCTGGCCGATGCGAAAACCTGGGCAGTCCTGATCGAGGGGCCAGTTACCCCGCTCATCGAGGATGCCGACTACGCCGCCGCCGCCGCACAGCACCTGCCCGCAGGCTTGCTGGACGGCGACAGCTGGTCGGCCTGGACCAATGCCCTGAAAGAGGCCACCGGCCGCAAGGGCAAGGCGCTCTTCATGCCGCTGCGCCAGATGCTGACCGGCGAGGAACGCGGCCCGGAGATGGCAGTGCTGCTGCCGTTGATCGGTCGCGAGAAAGTGCTCAAGCGTCTGGCGGGCGAGGCCGCGTAGGACGTTATTGCCGGCTTTCGGCGGTTGCCGTTCCGAGGGACAGGCAGCCGCCCGATTGCTCTCACCCTGTTCGTAGACCCGCCCTGTCGGTGGCGTTGTGCGCCCGTGAGCGCCTGTGTGAGCCCGTGTGAGCACGGTCTGACGGAGTTGGGGCAAGACCTCCCAGCCGTCGGGCGGCCAGCGCTGCGGCTCATCGCGATCGCCTGTTTGCCATCACAGCCTGACCATATGACATGTATGCATTTCACTTAGTCAGGTTGTGTTGACATCTGCACGATCGGATGTCAGGTTTGCGTGACACTAAGTCATGCATAGCTGATGGAGCGCATTATGAAAGCCTGTGGAAATAGAGGTCTGAGCCTCGCCGGCTGGACCGGCATCATCGTGGCGATTCTCGCCTCTCTCATGGCCGAGCGCGGCAACGCGCAGACCTTGGAGATCGCGGAGCCGGAAACGCAGATTCTGGGCACCCTGCGCCTGGAACGCGCCGGTGACGTGTCGGGACGCGATGTGGTCTTTATTCCGGGCCTGGCGAGCCCGGGCGAGATCTGGGACGGGACCATCGCCGCGCTCGGCGAGCGGGTCGATGCCCATGTGGTGACCCTGGCCGGGTTCGGGGACGTGCCGGCGGTGCCGCGCGGCGAGGCCGGTGTGGTGGGCTCTGCGGTGGCAGACCTGACCGCCTGGCTCGCCGCAGAAGGCCTGGAAGATGCTGTCCTCGTCGGTCATTCGATGGGCGCGCAGATCGCCCTGCAGGTCGCGGCGGCTGCGCCTGAGCGCGTCAGCGCGGTTGTTGTGGTCGACAGTGCGCCGTTCTTTGCCCGGCTGTTCAACCCGGCGATCACTGTCGACCAGGCCGCAGCCTACGCCGCCGGTGTCTCGGCCCAGATGGCAGCCGCCCCGCGCGAGCAGTTCCTGGCGATCAGTCGGCAGGGCCTCCCGGTGCAGTCGATCTCGCCGGAGGGGCAGGCGCAGGTGATGGGCTGGATGGAGCAGGCCGAGCAGTCGGTCGTCAGCGCCGCGATGGGTGAGGTGATGGGGACCGACTACAGCCCGGTCCTGCCCGATGTCGGTGTTCCGGTCACGGTGCTGTTTGCGTGGAGCGAAGGGGCACCGATGAGCGCGGAACAGCTCGAATCTGTTTATGCAAACCAGTATTCCGATTTGCCGTCGGTCGTTCTCGAACGCGTTGACGGTTCGCGTCACTTTATCATGCTCGATCAGCCCGACGCCTTTCGGGCGATGCTGGCCGATATCATTGCGCACGATCGCTAGGAGAGACCAGGATGCAAGCGAATGCCAAACGCTACATGCTTCATTTCGGCGGCTCGATGCTGGCCTATATGGTGGTCCTGTTCGGATCGGTGGCCTGGCTGAACGGTCATGAGACCGGGCCACTTGTCCGCGGCGTCGTTGCCTTGCTGCCGATCATTCCGGGCCTCGTCGCCTTGTGGGCGGTGATGGTCTTCTACCGCTCGCTTGACGAGTTCAAGCAGCGGCTGATTGCCGAGGCGATGATCATCGCGGCGCTGCTGACCGGGTTCGGAACCTTCGCCTACGGCTTCCTCGAGGGTGCGCTTGATCTGCCACCCATTCCGACGATCTGGATCTTCCCGGTAATGATCGGGCTTTGGGGCCTGGTCGGCTGCTTCCAGAAATACGTGGTGTACCGGTGAAGAACCGGCTGCGCGTGCTGCGCGCCGAGCGGCGCTGGAGCCAGGCCGAGCTGGGCGAGCGGGTCGGTGTGTCCCGGCAGGCGATCAATGCGGTGGAGACGGGCAAGCATGACCCGTCCCTGACGCTTGCCTTCGCCCTGGCCGGGGCCTTCGATCTCACCATTGAAGCGGTGTTCGACCCGACCGGTGAGGCGGACTGATCAGTCCGCCGTGTTGGCGGTCCCGGCGTCGGTCGTCTGCTGGGCGTCGAGCTGGGTGACAATGCGGCTGATGGCGGTGTCGGCATCGTCGATCAGCTCGACATGATCGGCCAGGCTTTGCGGCGTGAAGCCCTCTGTCACGGTATGGCAGATCAGATCCATGAAGGGCGACCAGAAGCCGTCCGTGTTGAGAAACACGATCGGCTTGTCCTGCAGGCCGAGCTGCTGGCGCGAGATGACGTCGAAGACTTCTTCCAGCGTCCCGGTCCCGCCGGGCAGGATGATATAGGCGTCGCTCTCGGCGATGAGCAGGCTTTTGCGCTCGCTCATGGTCTCGACGATCTTGATGTCGACCCCCTCGAGATGCCCTTCGCGGGCGATCAGGAAGCCGGGGATGATGCCGTGCACCGGGCCGCCCTCGGCCGCTGCCGTGGAGGCGGCAATCCCCATCAGGCCGACATCGCCGCCGCCATAGACGAGGCGGCAGCCCGCCCGGGCGATCGCCCTGCCGACCGCTTCGGCCGCATCGGCATAGGTTTCGCGTTCGCCGAGACGTGATCCGCAGAAGACACCAATCGACCTTAGTTTCGCCATCGTGACATCACTCATATTTGCTTTATCGGACCGGGATGCTATTCGCCGAAGGCTGACGGCGCGAGGCTTGCATCCAGTTCCGCAATGACGGAGCGCATATTCGCGCCGAGCCGAGTTGACGACGGGAGAGCCGCCATGACCGCCACGCGGTCGTTTATTATCGCTGCAGCCCTTGCCGCGCTGGCGATCGCCGCCGCGCTGGCCTTCATCATGTATCGCCCGGGTCCGGCCGATGACGGCGCGAGCGTGCCGGTCGCCGGCAATCCGGTGTCTCCGGCTGGCACGACCACCCAGCCTGATCCGAGTGCGGTGATGCTGGCCGCCCCGGTTTTTGACATTGTCCGTGTGGCTCCGGCCGGGACGGCCGTGATCGCCGGTCGCGGCGAGCCGGGCGCGATGATCCAGCTGCTGGCCAATGAAGTCGCTCTCGAATTCGACAATGCCAACAGCCGCACTGATCGCATGCCGATCAATGAGCGCGGCGAGTGGGTGATCATTCTCAACGACCCGCTGCCCTCGGGTGCGGTCGAGCTGTCACTGATGATGACCGCTGCGGACGGGCGCCAGTTGCGCTCGGACCAGGTCGTCGTGGTGTCGATCCCTGAGCAGCGCGGTCCGACGCCGCTGGTCGTGGTCGGTCGGCCCGGCGAGGCCAGCCGCGTCTGGCAATGCCCGTCCTGCTCGAATGGCGAGATGGGGCTGCTGGTGCTGGAAACCGTCGACTATGACGATACCGGTGCGGTCATCTTCTCCGGCCGTGCCGAAGCGGGGACCACCGTTCGCATCTATGCCAATGGCGCCCAGGTCGGCGAGGCCAATGTCGGCCGCGATGGTCGCTGGACGCTGCAGGCCGGCGCACTTCTGGCGCCCGGTATTTACGATCTGCAGATTGACCAGGTCGGCGAGGACGGGCTTGTGAGCGCCGTCATCGTCCTGCCCTTCGAGCGCGTCGCCGCCGAAAATCTCAACATGGGACCGAATTCGGTCGTCGTGCAGCCCGGTAATTCGCTTTGGCGCCTGGCCCGCCGCCTCTATGGCGAGGGTGTCCAGTACACGGTGATCTATGAAGCCAACCGCGAACAGATCCGCGACCCGAACCTGATCTATCCCGGCCAGGTGCTCGAAGCGCCGACGGAAGACGGGTAGCGGGGCGGAAGCTCCGCAACCCGTACAGAGCTGCCTGCATTTTGGATCTGATACGGGCGCCCCGCGAAGGGCTGTCCATAGATCGCTTGTCAGCCAGCAGGCCGTACCCGCTTCTTCAGCTCAAGGGTGGAACCGCGAGGCGGCCGCCTCGCGGCCCTTGACCTGAAGAAGCGGGTACGGCGATCTCTCGGCAAGCGGTTTATGGTTGGGTATGCGCCGGGCGCGCGGGCGGAGAGGGGCAGTGATTGCGTCTCTCCCGGTTATTCCAGGAGGGAAAATGGTGCCCGTTCCGATTTTTGGCACTTACATGCTGTGCGACTCACAGTATAGTGTGCTGCATGGTAGAGCCTTCAGACCCATTCTCGAAACTTGAACTCGAATTGCGCCGCGGTGCGATCGTGCTGGCGGCCTTGTCGCAGCTGACCCGCGCCCAATACGGCTACTCCCTGCGCCAGGCCCTCGCGGCGCGGGGCATGGAGATCGAGGAGGGCACGCTCTACCCGCTGTTGCGGCGTCTGGAGGCGCAGGGCTTGCTGGTCAGCGAATGGCGGACCGGAGACGGCCCGCCGCGGCGCTATTACGCCCTCAGCGAGGCCGGCGCGGAACTCTACGCCAGACTTTCCCGATCATGGCAGGCGCTGAGCGCGGTCATGGATGATCTCATCACCGATGGAGTGTCGAAATGACCGCAAGTGAGATGATTGACCGTTACGTCCATGCGGTGGTGCGGCGCCTGCCGCAGGCCTTGCGCGCCGATATCAGTGCCGAGCTGACGGTGCTCTTGACCGAGGAAGTCGAGGCGCGGGCGGGAGATGCTGCACCGGATGAGGCCGCTGCGCGCGACCTGCTGGCCGATTACGGTCCGCCGGACGCCATGGCCCTGCGTTATCACACGCCCGCTCCCGTGCTGGATCCCCGGGATACACGCCTGTTCGGGAAGATTGCGGTGATCCTACTCGGGGCCATCTCCATTCTGGCGATCGGCGTCGCGCTGTCCGATCCGGCCGCCGGCACCGATCCGATGTTCGGCAGCCACCTGACCGACGAGGCCACGAAGACAGGGTTGCAGAGTCTGGGTCTGCTGCTGCTCGTCTTCTGGGTGGTTGGCACGTTGCGTCGACGGACGCCGCCCCGCAGCTGGTCGCCCGACAACCTGCCGCCCGTGCGCGACCCCGATGCGGTCAATCGGGCGCTGATGGTCCCGGCCATCGCCTTCTGGGCCGCCGGTCTCGCCATGCTGGCGGTTGGCCCCTCGACCCTGGTCGCGTCTGTGATGGGGGCGGACGCACCAGCGCCGCTGCTGGCGGCCTTCGCCTACGATGCCGTATTCGCCGCCGAGCGGTCCGTTGTCTTGTGGGCCTTGCTCGCCCTCGCGATCCTTGGCCAGGCTTGGCCGGTCATGACCGGTCGCTGGACGCGGCTGACGCGCCGGATCAATACCGGTTTGACATTGGTGCTGTCGGTGGCGCTGTTGCAGATCGTCCTCGCCGGTGACGTCTTCGCCGCCGAGCCGGCAAACGAGATCATGAAGCTGGCGATGGCGCTGTCCGGGGGCTGGGGCCTTCTCGAGGCCGGCTCGGCGCTTTGGCGCGACTGGCAGAACCGGGTCGGTCGTGACGGCCCGCCGACAGCGGCGGCCAAGGCGCGCCCGGAGGTCTGACCCGGAATTGCCGGGCGTCGGGCTCAGGCCGGACGGTGTGTCTGCACGCGCCCGCCCTCTGGCGCTTGTCTGCGCAACGCCCTATCTCTCGACACGATGAGACCGACCAAGCCCGATAGCGAGGAAGAGGCCAAGCAGGCGCCGCAAGGCTCGCTGGGGCTGACCATGTGGCGACTGACGGCGCTGCTGGCGTCGCCGGAGATGGCCAAATGGCGGTTCCGCATGGTGCTGGCGCTGGTGCTGACCGTCATTGCCAAGCTGTTCTCGGTCGGCGCGCCCATCCTGTTCGGCGACGGCATCAACCTGATTGTTGACGCCACCGGCGGCGGCGGCGCGTCCCAGGGTGAGCAGGCGGGCAGTACGCTCTGGCCGACTGTGCTGACGACGTTTTCGCTCGCCTTCATCGCCTATGCCGTGGCGCGTTTCCTCTCGGTCGGCGCGCCGCAATTGCGCGATGCGATGTTCGCCCCTGTCAGCCAGGACGCCCAGCGGCTGACGGCCGTCCGCGCCTTCGCCCACGTCCAGCGCCTGTCGATCGGCTATCACCAGTCAAAGCGCACCGGCGCCCTGCAGCGCATCATTGAACGCGGCGCCCGCGCCGTCGATTTCCTGATGCGCTTCCTGATCTTTAATATCGCGCCGACCCTGTTCGAACTGACCCTCGCCGCCATCGTGCTCAGCGCCAATTATGGCTGGGAGTTCGCGGTCATCGCAGTGGTCACCATCGTCATCTACATGAGCCTGACCTGGACCATGACCGAGTGGCGTGTGGTCATCCGGCGGCAGATGAATGAGGCCGACAATGAGGCCTCCGCGCGGGCGGTCGACGGGCTGATCAATTTCGAGACGGTCAAGGCCTTCGCCGCGGAAGAGCGCGAGAGTGACGCCTATAATGACGCGATGACGCGCTACGCCCAGGCCGCTGCGCGCTCGCAGTCCTCCCTCGCCCTGCTCAACGGCCTGCAGGCATTTGTGATGAATGCCGGCCTGCTGGCGATGGCGCTGACGGCGGGCTGGAAGGCCTATAACGGCATTCTGGGAGCCGGCGACGTGGCCGCGGTGACCATGGTGCTGATGAATATCTATCAGCCGCTCAACATCCTCGGCTGGGCCTATCGCGAGATCAAGCAGGGCGCGGTTGACATGGAGCGCGTCTATGAGACGCTGGCGCTGAAGCCCGATGTCGCCGACGCACCGGACGCCCGTCCGCTCACCCTTGCAGGCGGTGCCGTCCGCTTCGAGGACGTGACCTTCACCCATGACGGCCGCTCGCGCTCGCTCGGCGGCGTCTCGATGGACATTCCGGCCGGGAGTTTCGTCGGGATTTGTGGTCCGTCGGGCGCTGGCAAGTCGACCATCCTGCGGCTCCTCTTCCGCTTCTATGATCCCGAGGCCGGTCGTGTCTCGATTGACGGCCAGGACTTGCGCACCATCGCCCAGACCAGCCTGCGCGATGCGCTTGGCCTGGTGCCGCAGGACGTCGTCCTGTTCAACGATACGCTGCGCGCCAATGTGGTCTACGGCAAGCCGGACGCCAGCGAGGCCGAGATCGCCGATGTGCTCGAGCGGGCGCATCTGTCGGCTTTCGTGCGCGGCCTGCCGGACGGTCTGGAGACCCTGGTCGGCGAGCGGGGCCTCAAGCTCTCCGGTGGCGAGAAGCAGCGGGTCGGTGTCGCCCGCGCCATCCTCAAGGACCCCGCCGTGCTGATCCTCGACGAGGCCACCTCGGCGCTCGACAGCCAGACCGAGCAGGAAGTCCAGGACGCCCTGGGTGACGCCGCCGAGGGGCGCACCACCATCGCCGTGGCCCACCGGCTCTCGACCATTGCCAGCGCCGACCGCATCTTCGTGCTCGATGCCGGCAAGGTGGCCGAAACCGGCACCCATGACGAACTCCTCGCGCTTGGCGGCCTCTATGCCGACATGTGGCGCCGGCAGAGCGAGGCGGTCTCGGCAGTCGGGGCCAGCCTGGATGCCGCCAAGGTGTCTGTCGCCGAATAGGCGTTGTCTTTGCGGTCGTGCCGCCTAGTCTGGGTGGATAGCGTGGGGGCGTTCAATGGAATTGATTGTGGATGGCTGGCAGGCTTTTCAGGCCAGCGGCTTTGGCGGCGCGGTCACGTCTGTGGAGGCACAGCGCATCTATGCGTGGACCGCGCTGGCGCTCACCTATGCCGTCAGTCTCGTCGCCGCACAGCGCCAGCTCGGTCTGCTGAAGGGCGTTCGCGCCGTTGAGCTGGAATCCGATGAAAAGCTCTCCGGACCGATACCCACCCGTCCACAAACAATCCGTGACCGCCTGCAACGCTATCGGGATCGTCGCGCCACGATCATCGGGGGGATCTGGCAGGCCTTGGGGGATTGGTCGTGCTGGGCCTGGTCGTCCCGGGGGGTGTCGTCTTCTGCTCGGTTTGGCTGCATGACTGGCTGTTGCCGGATTACGCGCGGCCCATCCTGGTGGACGGTGGTGGTTCCGGCGCGCCGGCCTTCGGCGAGATCGGAGTTTTTCTGATTGATCAGATTTTCCGCGGTGCTCTTGCCGATGTCCCGGAGGTGTTTCGACTCGGGCTCACCCCGATCAGCAATAATCCCGAAAATGCCGTGATTTCCTGGATGATCGTGATTTACCGCATCGCCGCCGGGGCGGTGACCGCGGCGGCGGGCTACATGATTTACCGCGTGTGGCGTGGAATGCCCAATATTGATCGATGGATCCGCTTTTATGAGGACCGCTTGCAGCGTGCCGAGGCCGGCGAGTTCACCGGTGAGCAATCATGACCGCAACCCCGCTCGTCGGCCTGATCGGACTCGGCGCCTTCGGTCGGCTCGCCGCGACCCATCTCGCCCCGCACCTCGATCTGGTCGCGCATGACCCGGCGGTCGCAGCCCTGGAGGATGTGCGCTGTGTCGAGCTTGCGGAGGCAGCCTCGCGCGACGTTGTGATCCTGGCCGTGCCGGTCCAGCTCATGGCGACGGTCTGCCAACAGATCGCACCGCATCTCAGTGAGGGGGCGCTGGTCGTCGACGTAGCCTCGGTCAAGCTGCAGCCGATGGCGGCGATGCGGGACAACCTGCCGGCCGGGACGCGGATCCTTGGCACCCACCCGCTTTTCGGTCCCCAGAGCGCGGCGGACGGCCTGGAGGGACAATCCATCGTCCTGTGTCCCGATCCCGGCGTTGATCCGACCTGTGTGGCGCATGTGCTGCGTGATGATCTGCGGCTCGAGGTTCACCTGTCCGATGCCGACACCCATGACCGAACCATGGCCAGCGTGCAGGCGCTGACCCATCTGGTGTCCAAGGTCATCACCGATCTCGACCTGCCATCTGCGCCCTATACGACGCGCAGCTATGACCTGCTCAAGCAGGCCGCCGATCTGGTCGCCGGCGACAGCGATGATCTCTTCCGCGCCATCGAGCGCCACAACCCCTATGCGGCAGACCTACGGGCCCGCTTTTTCAAAGCGGCGCGGGCGCTGGACGCGCGGCTGGAGTAGGGGCGGCCGCCAAAACCGGTTGGGCGGTGTCGGGCTTTTGGCTAATCAGGCGTCAGGCCAACTGTCTCAGGAGGCGGGTGATGAGCGTCAGTCCCGACCCGGTCCCGATCAAGACCCGTTTTCCAGGACGCCCCCAAATGCACAGCTTCCCCGTTGTTTTCATCCTCTCGCTTCTCGTCATGGGAAGCGGGGCGGCGATGCTGGTCCCTTTCCTGATGGAGATGGGCGAGGCGGACGGCAATGTCTTGATGTTCGCCGTCCCGATGTTCGGCAGCCTGGCGGTCGGTGGTCTGGTTTTTGGCGCGAGCCGGTCGACGTTCGAGCTTGTTCTGGATCATCGCCAGGCTTTCCTGATTACCGGCGCGAGCTGGTTCATCATGCCTCTGGTCTCTGCCATCCCCTTCACCTTCCACGGCATGAGCTGGACCGATGCGGTGTTCGAGGCCGCTTCGGGCCTGACCACAACCGGGTCGACCGTGATCGGCGATCTCGACGCGCTCCACCCCAGCCTTCTTTTGTGGCGCTCTCTCCTGCAATGGATTGGCGGGGTCGGGATCATCGTCATCGCGGTCGCTCTTCTGCCTTTCATGCGGGTGGGCGGTATGCAGTTGCTCAGTACGGAAAGCTCTGACCCGTCCGGCAAGTTTGAGGCCCGGGCGCATGTTTTCGTTTTGCGGATCCTGACCATTTATGCGGCCATGACCCTGTTGTGCGCCTTTGTCTATTCAAGCCTCGGCATGAGCGGGTTTGACGCCATCGATCACGCGCTGACGACGCTATCCACCGGTGGCTATTCAACCCATGATGCCAGCTTCGGCCATTTCGAGCAGACCGGTCTCCACCTGGCGGCGATCGTCTTCATGATTGCCGGCGCCATACCGTTTGTCGCCTATCTGAAATTCATCGACGGCGACCGCACCATTTTCCTGCGGGACCCGCAGGTTCGCTCGTTGCTCATTATCCTGCTGTTCGCGTCGGTCTCGCTGGCGGTCTGGCACGCATCGACATCGGCGGCGGGCTTTGGAGAGGCCTTGCTGGCGTCCGCCTTCAATACCGTTTCCGTGGTCACGACGACCGGCTATGCCAGCACGGACTATACCGCTTGGGGCGGGGCGGCGATCACCGTGTTCTTCGCGCTGACCTTTCTGGGCGGGTGTGCCGGGTCAACCAGCGGCGGGATCAAGGCCTACCGCCTGCTGGTGCTCTACCAGGTCATCCGGCGCTATCTGATGCGCACCGTGATGCCGTCGCGGGTGGTGTCGCGGACCTTCGATGGCCGCCGCATGGAAGAGGATGCCTGGATCGGCGTCCTTGTCATGGTCGTGGTCTTCTTCGTGACCTTCATCATGTTCGCCATCGCGCTGAGCCTGACGGGTCTCGACTTTGTCACCGCGCTGTCAGGCAGCGCCACCGCGATCACCAATGTCGGCCCCGGTCTCGGTGAGATCATCGGACCGGCGGGCAATTCTGCCAGCCTGCCGGACGCCGCCAAATGGCTGTTGTCGCTGGAAATGATTCTCGGGCGCCTGGAAGTGCTCACCTTCCTCGTCCTGCTCCTGCCCAGTTTCTGGGACTAGGCGCGGGCGCAGCCCGTTCGCTGGATCCGGATACGAAAAAGCCCGCTCGGAAGCGGGCCTGTCGTGCCAGCGGACTGGCGATCTCTTGAGAGTGGCTCCCCGGGACGGGCTCGAACCGCCGACCCGGTGATTAACAGTCACCTGCTCTACCAACTGAGCTACCGAGGAATACCGTGCTCTCAAGCGAGGACCGGCTTTTATCAGAGCTTTTGCTCGGGGCGCAAGCACCCTGCTGCGCAAGAAGCCGGAAGTGTGTGCAAAAAAAATCGGGAGCCGCTGGGGCTCCCGAAAAGGCATTGGGTGGATGGTGGGGTGTCTTCACGGGAAGACGCACCTAAAATCGGGCCCGAACCCTTAAAGCTGGGTTAACGGGATCGGAAGAATTGGGGATTTGGTTTATTGTCATTGCCGGATTCCTAATGGAATCATGGAAATGCGTGGATAAGTCGGTAGATTTCATTCACCATGATCTTTGCCCGATCTCGGGCCACAAAGCCGCCGAGCCCCTGAATCGGCTGGCGAATCACCGGAGTTGACCATGCGCGAGCACGCGACCTTCCAGTCCTTCTGGCCCTTCTATCTCCAGGAACACGCCAAGCCGTGGACCCGGGCCTGGCATTTTGTCGGCTCGACCCTGGCCATCTTCGTGCTGATCTACGCGCTGGTCTCGCGCAATTGGTGGCTGCTCGCGGCGGTGCCGGTCTCGGGCTATTTCTTCGCCTGGGTCAGTCACGCCTTTGTCGAGCGCAACAAGCCGGCGACCTTCACCTATCCGCTCTGGTCGCTGATTGGCGATTATCGCATGTATGGCCTCTTCCTCGCGGGCAAGCTGGACGCCGAGCTCGACAAGGCCGGTGTGCCGACGGGACGCCAGGCAGACGAGGGCTGAGATCGCGCGACAGGGCGCCGACCCGCGGTCGGGCACTGTCGCAGCCGGTCTCTCTTTCCCCGCCGCTCCGGAAGGCTATCTGTGGGGACATGTCGTCCTTCAGCCCTGATACCCCGGTCCAGATTGTCTGGTTCAAGCGCGATCTGCGGCTTGACGGTCACGCTGCCCTGATGGCCGCGACGGGGGCAGGGCCGGTTGTGCCGCTCTATGTCGTCGAACCGGATTACTGGCACCAGCCCGACATGTCCGCGCGCCAGCATGCCTTCCTCGGCGACAGCGTGACCGAGCTGGCCGACCAGCTGGCCGCAGCGGGAACGCCGCTGGTGATTCGCGTCGGCGCCGTGGAGACCGTTCTTGAAGCCTTGCGCCAGACGCTCGGCCCGTTCCGTCTGTGGTCGCATGAGGAGACCGGCAATGGCTGGACCTTTGCCCGCGACCGTGTGGTCGCCACGTGGGCGCGCCAGGCCGGCGTGGTCTGGACCCAGTTGCGCCAGTGCGGCGTCGAGCGCGGGGCGACCTCGCGCAATGGCTGGGCCCGGCGCTGGGACCGATGGATGGCCCGGCCCGGCGCGGTCCGGCCGGAGCGATTGAACGGACCGGTGGTGGCCAGCGATCCCTGGCCGTCGGCGCGTCAGCTGGGGTTGGCCGAGGATCCCTGTCCGCAACGCCAGCCCGGGGGGCGTACCGCCGGACTGGAACGGCTCCGCAGCTTTCTGGAGACCCGCGGCGCGCCCTATCGCAAGGCGATGTCCTCGCCCGGTCCCGGCGCGCTGCATTGCTCCCGCCTGTCGCCCCATATCGCACTGGGAACGCTGTCCCTGCGCGAGGTCGCCCAAGCCGGCTGGTCTCGGCAGGCCGGGCTGGCGCAACAGGCCCGGTCGGGACCCTGGGCGGGCTCGATGAAAAGCTTTGTCAGCCGGCTGCACTGGCGCGATCATTTCATGCAGAAACTCGAGGACGAACCGCGCCTCGAGAACACCGACATGCATCCCGGACTGGCGGGCCTTCGACCCGACGCACCGGACCCGGTCCGGCTTGAGGCCTGGTCACGCGGCGAGACCGGGGTCCCGTTTGTGGATGCCTGCATGCGCTGTCTCAACGAGACCGGCTGGATGAATTTTCGCATGCGGGCGATGCTGGTCTCCTTTGCCAGCTATCATCTCTGGCAGCCCTGGCAGGCGAGCGGGACTGTGCTGGCGCGCAAATTCACCGATTACGAGCCGGGCATTCACTGGCCGCAGGTGCAGATGCAGTCCGGCACCACGGGGGTGAATGCGATCCGGATCTATAACCCGGTCAAGCAGGGCGAGGACCAGGATCCGGACGGCGCTTTCACCCGGCGCTGGTTGCCCGAGCTGGAGGCGGTACCCGACCGCTGGCTGCAACAACCCTGGCTGTGGTCAGGCGCAGGGCAAGTGCTGGGACGGATCTATCCCGAGCCCATCATCGATCTGGTCGAGGCGGCGCGCACGGCCCGGGAGGCAGTGTTCGGCCGTCGCCGCGAGGCGGGCTTCAGGTCGGCTTCCAGGGATGTCCTGGTCCGCCATGGCAGCCGTGCGACACCGCCGGGACGTCGCCATGCCCGCAAGAAGGTGGCAAGCCCGCCGCCCGCCAACCAGATGCAGCTGGATCTCTGACATGGCCCGTCACGCCTCGCGCCAACCCAAGCCGACCAAGACCTGCGCCGCCTGCGGCCGCCCTTTCGAGTGGCGCCGCAAATGGGCAGCCGTGTGGGACGAGGTGAAGTACTGTTCCGACCGCTGCCGACGCGCGCGCTGAACCAGAGTGAACTAGAGGTCGGCGAGGACGTCCCTGGCCCGGTCCAGATAGGCCTGGCGCTTCTCGTCGCTCATCCGGTCCCAGTTGCGATAGACCGGGCCCAGCCGCGGATTGCCGCGCAGGGTCTCGGCATTGCGGTCGAGGAAGTCCCAGTAGAGCGAGTTGAAGGGGCAGCTGTCCGGCCCGGTCTTGTCCTTCACCTTGTAGCGGCAGTCGCCACAATAATCGGACATGCGGTCGATATAGGCGCCGCTCGCGGCATAGGGTTTGGAGCCCAGCAGGCCGCCATCGGCAAATTGCGACATGCCGACCGTATTCGGTGCCTCGACCCATTCGAAGGCGTCGATATAGACCGCCAGATACCATTCATGCAGGGCATGTGGATCAATGCCGGCGATCAGCGCGAAGGTGCCGGTCACCATCAGGCGCTGAATGTGGTGGGCATAGGCTTCGCGGCGGGTCTGACCGATCGCATCGGCGAGGCAGGCCATGTCGGTCTTTCCGGTCCAGTAGAAGTCGGGCAGGGGGCGTGAGGCACCCAGTGCATTGCGGCGGACATAGTCCGGCCCCTCATGCCAGTAGATCCCGCGCACATATTCGCGCCAGCCGATGATCTGGCGGATATAGCCCTCGGCCGAGTTGAGCGGCACATCGCCGGCCTGCCATGCCGCCTCGACCCGGCGGCAGACCTCGAGCGGGTCGAGCAGGCCGATATTCATGTAGGCCGACAGCAGGGAGTGATAGAGAAAGGCCTCGCCCTTGAGCATGGCGTCCTGATAGGTGCCGAAGTCGGCGAGGGCGTGCTCGATGAAGTGATCGAGGGCGTCCTCCGCCTGAGCGGCGGTCACGGCGAAGTGGAAGGGCTCGATATCCCCGAACCCGTCCGCAAACCGGTTTGCGACAAGGTCGAGCACGTCCCGGGTGATGGCATCGGGCTCGACCCGGAAGGGGCGCGGCATGAACAGGTTGCCGGCGGCCGGCTTGCGGTTCTCGGCGTCGTAATTCCATTGCCCGCCGGCCGGCTTGTCGCCTTCCATCAGAAGGCCGGTCTCTCGCCGCATCTCACGGTAGAAATACTCCATCCGGAACTGCTTGCGACCCTCGGCCCAGCGCTCGAACCGCTCGTGCGAGCACAGGAAGCGATCATCCTCGATCAGGGTCACCGGCAGGTTGAAGCGGTCCTGCCAGGTCTCGAACGCCTGCTTGAGGCGCCATTCGCCAGGCTCGGTCACGATCAGGCGCTCATAGGCCCCGGCCTTAAGGGCCCGGGCGACCCCATCGGCGAAGTCGGTGCACGGCTCGTCCTGGTCCAGCCGGTGATAGATCACGCGCCGACCCTGCGCTTCCAGTTCGGCGGCGAAATGGCGCATGGCGGAGAAGATGAGGGCGATCTTCTTGCGGTGATGCCAGACATATTCGGTCTCGCTGATCGCCTCGACCATCAGGATGTCGGCATCGCCCGGCGAAGTCTGGCGCAAGCTGGGCAGGTGCGGCGACAGCTGGTCACCGAGTACAAGCACAAGGTCGGTCACAGTATGTCCCATCATCCGATTGCCTCACGCATACGTAGCCCATGCCGGAACAGACCAGTCTTCATGACAGGAGAGCGGACATGGATACATCGCGACTGGCGGTGATAATCGGCGGCCGGGGCGGCATCGGCGCTGCGCTCGGCGAGGCGCTGCTCAGCCACCCCGATTATGACCGCGTGATCAGCCTGTCCCGCCGTTCGACACCGGCTATCGACATGGCCGATCCGGAGTCGATTGCCATCGCTGCCGGGTGGCTGTCCGACCAGCCGGGCGAGGTTCGCCTGGTCATCGACGCGACCGGCTTCCTCCATGATGACACGTTCAGCCCGGAGCGCAGCCTGCGCGACCTCGATCCCGAGCACATGAAAAAAGCATTTGCGATCAATGCGATCGGGCCGGCTCTTCTGATGAAACATGTCTTGCCGCTGCTGCCTCGCGAGGGTCGGTCCGTCTTTGCAACGCTGTCAGCGCGCGTTGGCTCGATCGAGGATAACCGGCTCGGCGGATGGCACAGCTACCGGGCTTCCAAGTCGGCCCTGAACCAGTTTGTGCGCGGCGCTGCCATCGAGCTGGGCCGCAAGCGCAAGTCGGCAGTCTGCGTCGCCCTGCATCCCGGTACGGTCGATACGCCGCTCTCGCAGCCTTTTGCAAAATCAGGGCTGGATGTGCGCCCGGCCCCGCAGGCAGCGGCGGAGATCATGGCGGTGATTGACGGTCTGACCCCGGCGCAAACCGGCGGCTTCTTCGACCACAAGGGCGAGCCGATCCCGTTCTGAGCCCGGCCGATGGCGGGGGGCGCGCAGGCCGCCTGATTTGGGAATGTCGGGAGAAAGGCTGGAGGCACCGCCCGGAATCGAACCGGGGTACACGGATTTGCAATCCGCTGCGTCACCACTCCGCCACGGTGCCAAGCCTTGTGAGCCGGGAGCTATAGCGCTCTCGCGCGGCGCGAGCAATCCGGCTTTCTCAGCTTCAATACAGGTCGCTTGTGCGACGCACAGCGGGGCAATTCGACGCGCACGCAGTGTCATGCTTGCCGCGCTGCGCGATGCCGGGATATATCAGCGCCAAACCGTAACCGGACAGGGCCCAGTCAGGGAGAGCCTCGTGAGCGAATTCGAAACGGCGCGCAAGCAGATGGTGGACAGCCAGATTCGGCCGTCCGATGTCACCGATCGGCGTCTGATCGCTGCCTTTCTCGATATTCCGAGACATATCTTCGTGCCGCGCGCACGACGCGCCTCGGCCTATTCCGACTCGCAGGTCCCGGTCGGTGATGCCCGCGTCCTGATGCGCCCCCGTGACTTCGCCAAGCTGGTTCATGCGGCTGATATCCAGCCCGACGAACTCGTTCTCGATATTGCCTGCGCGCGCGGTTACTCCTCGGCGATCCTGGCCCGCATGGCCGGAACGGTGGTTGGCCTCGAATCAGACGAGGACAGCCTGTCACGGGCCTCCGGTCTGCTCGCCGATATCGGTGCGGACAATGCGGTCGTGATCGAAGGGGATCTCGCTGCCGGTGTCGCCAAACAGGGCCCGTTCGACGTGATTTTCGTCAATGGCGCGGTGGATGCCGTTCCGCAGGCCTGGTTCGACCAGCTCGCCGATGGCGGCCGTCTCGTCGCGGTGGTTCGTCACGGGCCGATCGGCAAGGCGACGGTCTTCACGCGCTCGGCTGCAGGCATTGGCGAGCGGGTTGTGTTCGACGCCCATGTGGCGCCGCTGCCCGGCTTCCAGGCCGAGGCCGGCTTCGTCCTCTGACATTTTTTGCACCCGGCGGGACGGGATCGGCGCTGTTCTCGCGTTACAGGACAGGCAGGCCGGTGTATCCGGGTTTCGCATGACCGTTCGGGTCATCAGATTGTCACTGTGAACGCTGTTCACTTTTTGGGTTGGCGTGCCTATATGCACACGTGCTATTGGCGTGGTGCATAGGCATTTTCGCTCCGGTTGTACTGGATCGGATGGCGTAACGCGCTAGTGTAAGGCGGACGCGCGGGCTCCTGGCCTGTCGCTGCAAGAGGGGTTCGTAATGTCGCGACTGAAGAACATGGCGCTGGCACTGGCTGCAAGCGCGTCGGTGCTGGTCCTGGCGGGGGCCGGTCAGGCCCAGACGCTCGAAGAGACGCTGGCGCTCGCCTATAATTCCAACCCGACGCTGCAGGCCGAGCGGGCGCGACTGCGCGCGACTGACGAAGGCCGTGTCCAGGCCGAGGCCGGTCGCTTGCCGACCGTTTCGGCGTCGGCCTCGATTTCGCGCTCGCACAGCGAAGGCGAAAGCTTCTCGCAGATCAATAATGCCACCAACAGTTTCGAAGCCGACGCGACGCCGAAGAATTACGGTCTCTCGGCCAGCCAGCCCATCTATCGCGGCGGCCGCATCGACGGTGCGATCGATCAGGCGACCGCCATTGTCATGGCCGGGCGCGAGACGCTGCGGGCGACCGAACAAGCGGTTCTGGTGGACGCCGTGACCGCCTTCATGGATGTGCGCCGCGACGGCAATGTGGTCGAGATCCGCCAGAACAATGTCGAAGTGCTGGCCCAGCAGTTGCGCGCGGCCCAGGACCGCTTTGAAGTCGGTGAGATCACCCGCACCGATGTCTCCCAGGCCGAGGCGCGCCTGTCGCTGGCACAGACCCAGCTGGCCTCCGCCCAGGCCCAGCTGGCCGCCAGCCGCGCGGCCTATGAGCGCGTGACCGGTCAGCCTGCCGCCTCGCTCAGCGAGCCGCCGGCCTTGCCGCCGCTGCCGGACAATCTGGCCGATGCAGCCGAGTTCGCCTTCGACAACAGCCCGCAATTGCTGGCCGCCCGTTATGGCGAAGAAGCGGCCCAACATGCCATCCGCATCGCCCGCGGTGCCCTGCGTCCGGAAGTCTCGCTGACCGCCTCGGCCTCGTCGGCCCGCGACTCAAGCTTCTCCGGTGACGTGCGTGACAGCGCCTCGATTGTCGGCCAGGTCTCGATGCCGATTTTCACCGGTGGCCTCAACCGCTCGCGCGTGCGCTCGGCCGTGGCCCAGGAAGAGCAGGCGCGTTACCAGGTCCGCGAGGCCCGTCGCCAGGTCACCGAAGCGGTGACCAATGCCTGGTATTCCTATGTCGCATCGCTGGCCGTGATCGAGTCGAGCCGCCAGGCGGTTCGCGCCAACGAGATCGCGCTCGACGGGGTGCAGCAGGAAGCCTTCGTCGGCATCCGCACCACGCTGGACGTGCTCAATGCCGAGCAGGAATTGCTCGAATCCCGTCTGACATTCGTGACGGCCGAACGTGACAGCTTTGTCGCGGGCTATCGTCTCTTGCAGGCGATGGGTCTGGCCTCGGCCGAAAGTCTGGGATTGGACGTGGAAATCTATGACGCGGCTGCGGGTGAATCGCGCGAATCGCGTTTCCCTAACCTTGACTTAACGCCTTGGAATTAGGGTTTTCGCAGAGTCGCGGGCTGGACAGGCGAGTTTCGGCCCGGTTTATTCGCGTGGTACGGGAATCCGCGTGACGCAGGGAACTGCCACGCCGGACCAAAACAAGGACTTGGGCGCTCATGGCCGATGCCGCTGAAAACGAACCGTCGATGGAGGAAATCCTCTCCTCGATCCGCCGCATCATCAATGAAGACGATGATGATGCGCCTGCGGAAGCCGAGGCGGCTCCCGTCGATGACGGTCCCAAAAGCCAGGACGATGTCGACGCGCTGTTCGACGAGCCGATGGCGGATGTCGACGCAGGCGGTGACGATGTTCTCGAGCTGACCGAGCGCGTTGACGCTTCCGATGAGGGCACCGAGCCGCTCGCGGTCGATGATGACCTGATGATCGTTGATCGCGAGGATGAGATCGACGACGAGCCGTTCATGGCCGACCCCGAGCCGGAACCGGAAATCGATTTCGACGCGCTGGCTGATGAAGCCGCGGACGGCATCATGAGCGAGCCGGCGGCTGCCGCTGCGATGGGCTCCTTCCATACGCTGGCCGAGAATATCCGCATTTCCGACGAGGAAGGCCGCACGCTGGAAGGCGTTGTCCGGGCCCTGCTGCGTCCGATGCTGAAGGAGTGGCTCGACTCGAACCTGCCTTCGATCGTCGACGAGAAGGTCCAGGCCGAGATCGACCGGGTCGCCCGCCGCCGCCGCTAGGCTGCGACGACCGGATCAACAGACAAGGGCGCGTCCGCCGGGCGCGCCTTTTTCTTTGGTGCCCACCCCGTCTTCCCGCGCCCGGCGAACTCGGCCACGATGACGCCAGAAAACCGGGCCGGAAAACTGGGCCAAAAAGAGAGCCGAAAAGCGGGCCGAAAAACGGGGAGGATGACCATGACCATCACAAAGACCGACAGGATGATGCGGCCCTGGCAGGCCATCTATGACCAGCTCGGCATCCAGCCGCTGGCCTTCGATGATCGGCCGATGGCGGTTCATATCGCGCGACACGCGGCCGAGCGCGGCGACCGGCCGGCGCTGCAGTATTTCGATCGCCTGATCGATTTCTCGACCTATGACCGGCTCGCCAGTCAGCTTGCCAACACGTTGACTGCGCTTGGGGTTTCGCGTGGCGACGTGGTCGGCCTTCATATGCCGAATATCCCGCAATATCCGATCGCGCTGGCGGCCATCAGCCGCCTGGGTGCGATCGGAACCGGCCTCTCGCCGCTGCTGTCGCCGCCCGAGCTGGCCGACCAGATCGCCGATAGCGGCGCCCGCACCGTGATTGCCCTCGGCGATCTTCTGCCCGCCTATGCCGCCCTTGGGCCGGCGCTTGGGGACAGCCTCGACACGATTGTCGCAACCGGCGCCGCCGAGCTGCTCGGTCTGCCGCCGGCCGAGCTCGCGGCCTTGGACAGTATTCCGGTTCAGCGCTGGCAGGATGTCATGGACGGGCAGGCGGAGACCTGCGCCCAGGCCGAGGTCGGGCCGGATGATGTCTTCATGATCCAGTATACCGGAGGCACGACGGGCAAGCCCAAGGGGGCCGAGCTGACCGTTCGCAATCTGATGCATAATGTGGCGCAATACACGGCTGCCGATCCGATCGAGATCGGCCGCGAGGTGACCACCAGCGCCTTTCCCTTCTTCCACGTGGCCGGCCTGTCGCAATGCTTGTTCGGGGCCGAGGCCGGGGGCTGTCTGGCCGTGGTGACGGACCCGCGCAACACGGCCCAGATCTGTGCCCTGATGACCGCGATGCCACCAACCCGGATCGCGGCGGTTCCAGCGCTTTATGACATGCTTCTGGCCGATCCGGCCTTTGCAGCCTGCGATTTTTCAGGCCTCAAGACGGCCGTGACCGGTGCCGCGCCGATCACGACCGCAACCAGCGACGCGCTGGACGCGACGATCGGCGCGGGCAAGCTGGTCGATGTGTTTGGCATGACCGAGACCAGCCCGTGCTACCTCTTCCATCCGCGACAGGCCCGCCGCCCGGGAGCGGTGGGAATCCCGGTACCCGGCGCCGATGTCCGCATTGTCGATGTCGAGACCGGGACGCAGACCCTGCCCGCCGGCGAGCCGGGAGAGATTATCTGCGCCGGTCCGCAGGTGATGAAGGGCTATCTCGGCCTGCCCGAAGAGACGGCCCACGCCTTGCGCCGCATCGACGGCGAGCGCTGGATGTTCTCCGGTGATGTCGGTTACATGGACGAGGACGGCTATGTCTTCCTGTGCGACCGGGCCAAGGACATGCTCGTGGTCGGCGGCTACAAGGTGTTCTCGGTCGAGGTCGAGGACAAGCTGGCCGCCCTCGATTCGATTGCCGCGAGTGCCGTAGTCGGCGCGCCGGATACGGCCCGTCCGGGCAATGATGTGGTCCATCTCTTTGTGCAGCCGGCCGAGCCGGACGCCGATCCCGAGGTCATGAAGCGGGACATTCTCGCCTTCTGCCGGGCCAATATGGCGCCTTACAAGGTGCCGCGGGACATTCACCTGATCGCGGCAATCCCGCTCACGCCGGTCGGCAAGATCGACAAGAAACTGTTGCGGGCCAGGCTGACCGGGCAGAGCTGACGGCGCGCGAGGCCTTACAGGTTCTGCGCGTTGAGCAGGGCCCGGTATTCGCGAACCTTGGCGACATAGCGAACCGGTTCGTGACCGCGGGCATAGCCGTAGCGCAGCGTGGTATAATATTGCGGGTCCGACAGCAGGGGCAGGGTTTCCGCGAGATCGTCCCAGCTGTCCTTGTTGCGGCCGAGACGTTCGGCCAGACGGCGGGCGTTATACATGTGGCCCATGCCGACATTATAGGCAGCGAGGGCGAACCAGAGCCGGTCGTCGCCGGTGACGCTGGCCGGGACCCGTTCGTAGAGCTCGTCCAGATAGGCGGCGCCGCCATGAATGCTCTGGTGCGGGTCGGTTCGATCCTCGATGCCAACCCGCTCGGCGGTGGACAGGGTCAGCATCATCAGGCCGCGCACGCCTGTGGCGCTGACGGCATCGGGATCCCAGTGGGATTCCTGGTAGGCCTGCGCCGCCAGCAATTCCCACTCGAAGGGCAGGTCCTCGGCCACGCGCTCGAACACGGGGCGGTATTGCGGCAGGCGGTCGTCGACACGGCGGACGAAGCGGGCGATGTCGACATAGTCATAATCCCCGAACTGCCCGAACCAGGTCTCATCCAGTGTTTCCAGCAAGCCGCTGGTGTGGGCCTCTGCAAACCAGGCCGTCAGGGCTGTGCCCAGACCGTCGACACGTGCATCATAGGGCCAGGCGAGCGATTGCTCGTCGGTCAGGTCCTGGGCGACCACCAGCTCGGGATGCCGGCGCCGGGCAAAGTCGGCGAGATGGGAGTCGGACACCGTGCAATCGGCACGGCCCTCATCGACCATGTCGAGCAGGGGCATCGCCGAGCCGCCCGGGCGTGCGCGCCAGGTCAGTCCCGGGATGTCGGCCTGCAGGCCGCGCAGGGTCTCCTCGTAACTGGACCCTTCAAGTACAACGATGTCGATTCCGGCCAGGCCGGCGCGCCGTGTCGGTCGGACGCCGTCGCGGCGGCAGATGAGTTGTTCCGTCACGGATTTGTAGACGGGGGCGAAGTCGAGATCGGCCGAGCGCTCGCTGGTCTGGGTCAGCCCGGCTGCGGCGATGTGGCCGTCGCCGGCGGCGAGGGCGTCCAGCAGGTCGGGAATGGAGCGGACCGGCTCGAAGCGGGCCGTGACGCCGAGGCTGTCGGCAAAGGCCCGGGCCAGATCGACTTCATAGCCGGTCGGCCCGTCTTCGCCGGCCTGGTAGCTGGTCGGACCCTCCAGGGTCAGCACGACCAGCTCGCCGCGCTCGCGGATCAGCGCCAGTGTATCGGGTTGGCTTGGGCCTTCGGGTGGTCCACCGCAGCTGGCGAGAACAGTCAGACCGAGGGAGAGGGCAAGGGCCGGTTTGAGTCGGCGGCCGATTCGGCGAAGCAAATCTGTCATCTACCCAAGTTAGGGGCTGTGTCTGTGGAATTCAAATTGGCAATTATGACTCGTGATCGGTTTTTGTTCCGTTTTGTTAACCATAAATGTTCCGCTTGTGTTCCCGGAACAAAATTGGTACATCAGCATCTGGTTGCCCGCACCTGAGGGGCATGAAATAAGGGATGAAGGCTATGAGCAAGGGCGCGATTCGACTCGTGAAGAATGAAAAGAACAGCGACAAGGAAAAGGCGATCGAGGCGGCACTGAGCCAGATCGACAAGGCCTTCGGCAAGGGTTCGGTCATGAAGCTGGGCCAGAAGCCGGCCATGGAGATCGAAACGATTTCCACGGGCTCGCTCGGCCTCGACATCGCGCTGGGCATTGGCGGGCTTCCCAAGGGCCGGATCATCGAGATCTACGGTCCGGAGAGCTCGGGCAAGACCACACTGGCCCTGCACACGGTCGCCGAAGCCCAGAAGACCGGCGGCGTGGCCGCTTTCGTCGACGCCGAGCACGCGCTCGACCCGATCTATGCCGGCAAGCTGGGCGTGGATGTCGGCGAGCTTCTGGTGTCGCAGCCGGATACCGGTGAGCAGGCTCTTGAGATCGCTGACACGCTGGTCCGTTCCGGGGCCGTGGACATCCTGGTCATCGACTCGGTCGCGGCCCTGACGCCGCGCGCCGAGCTGGAAGGCGAGATGGGCGACAGCCTGCCGGGCCTGCAGGCTCGCCTGATGAGCCAGGCGCTGCGCAAGCTGACCGGTTCGATCTCCAAGTCGAAATGCCTGGTCATCTTCATCAACCAGATCCGCATGAAAATCGGCGTGATGTTCGGCTCTCCCGAGACCACGACCGGCGGCAATGCGCTGAAATTCTACTCCTCGGTCCGTCTCGATATCCGCCGGATCGGTTCTATCAAGAATCGCGATGAGGTGATCGGCAACCAGACCCGCGTCAAGGTGGTGAAGAACAAGGTGGCTCCGCCCTTCCGCGAGGTCGAGTTCGACATCCTCTATGGCGAGGGGATTTCCAAGATGGGCGAGCTGATTGATCTCGGGGTCAAGGGCGAGGTGATCGAGAAGTCCGGGTCCTGGTACTCCTATAACTCGGAGCGGATCGGGCAAGGCCGCGAGAATGCGCGCCAGTTCATGCTGGATAATCCCGATATCGCTGGCGAAATCGAAGCCAAGGTGCGCGCCAATGCGGGCCTGATTGCCGACAAGATCCTGACCGGTCCGGATGCCGTGGAAGACGACGCGGCCGCCGGCTGAGTTGGGCGCGGCTGTTGCGGGGACTCTGGCAGGCGGTCGGCTTGATCGCCCGGGTCGGAGCGCCTCGCAGCACCTCTCCGGCCTGCTGTGGCCTGCCGTCAACATCGCCAACCCGCTGCGGCTACCGCCGGGACCCTCCAGCCGGCGGCGGGCCTGTCCAGAACGGCCTTGCCGGGTGGTCAGAAGCGAGTCGGTGCCGGGGCACGCGGCCTCAACGCCACGGTGAGGCGACAATCGCAGCTTGATTATGAACGGGTGCTTGGCTAGGCCGGGCACCCGTTTCTATATGTCACTCAACAGAAACCGGTTTGTGTCCGCAGATCCTGCGGAGACGCGACACTCCAGCCGACGGGATCGGACATCATGGCCAGCCTGCGCGACATCCGTGCGACTTTCCTCGACTATTTCGCCAGACACGACCACGAGGTGGTGCAATCGGCGCCGCTGGTGCCGCAGGACGATCCGACCCTGCTGTTCGTGAACGCCGGCATGGTCCCGTTCAAGAACGCCTTCACCGGTCAGGAAAAGCGAGCCCTGCCGCGCGCGACCTCGTCGCAGAAATGTGTGCGTGCCGGTGGCAAGCACAATGACCTCGACAATGTCGGCTACACGGCCCGCCACCACACTTTTTTCGAGATGCTGGGCAATTTCTCCTTCGGCGACTACTTCAAGGAAGAGGCGATCGCCCACGCCTGGCAGCTGGTCACCCGCGAATTCGAACTGCCCGCCGACAAGCTCCTGGTCACGGTCTATTCCGAGGACGAGGAAGCGCGCGCCCTGTGGCGCAAGATTGCCGGTCTTTCCGATGACCGCATCATCGGCATCTCCACCTCGGACAATTTCTGGTCAATGGGCGATACCGGCCCCTGCGGTCCGTGTTCGGAAATCTTCTTCGATCACGGCCCGTCGATCCCGGGCGGACCGCCCGGTTCGCCGGACGAGGATGGCGATCGTTTCATCGAGATCTGGAACCTCGTCTTCATGCAGTTCGAGCAGCTCGGCCCGGACGAGCGCATCAACCTGCCCAAGCCGTCGATCGATACCGGCATGGGGCTGGAGCGCATCTCCGCCATCCTGCAGGGCAAGCACAACAACTACGAGACCGACCTGTTCCGCAATCTGATCGCGGCGGGTGAGGCGGTGCTCGGTGTGAAGGCCGAGGGGGCGGCGCTGGCCAGCCACCGGGTGATCGCCGACCACCTCCGTTCGACCTGTTTCCTGATGGCCGATGGGGTCAGCCCCTCCAATGAGGGCCGCGGCTATGTGCTGCGCCGGATCATGCGGCGGGCCATGCGCCATGCCCATATCCTCGGTGCCCATGAGCCGGTGATGTGGAAGCTGGTCTCGGCCCTGCAGGCCGAGATGGGCGAGGCCTATCCCGAGCTCGGCCGTGCCCAGGCCCTGCTGGAGGATTCGCTGAAGGTCGAGGAGGAGCGCTTCCAGCGTACGCTCGGCCGCGGTCTGACCCTGCTTGAAGAGGCAACCGCCGGCATGTCCAAGGGCGATGCCCTTGCGGGTGAGACGGCGTTCAAGCTTTATGACACTTTCGGTTTCCCGCTCGACCTCACCCAGGACGCCCTGCGCGCCAAGGGCATGACGGTCGACGAGGCCGGGTTCGAGACGGCGATGGACAAGCAGCGCGCTGATGCGCGGGCCAGCAAGTTCTCCTCCGGTGATGCCGCTCCGGATGCGGTCTGGTTCTCGGTCCGCGACAAGGCGGGTGCGACGGCCTTTACCGGCTATGCCGGAGCCGGTGGCGAGGGCCGCCTGGTGGCGATCGTCTCGGGTGGGCAGGAAACCAAGGCGCTTGGCGCCGGCCAACGCGCCGAGCTCGTTTTCGACCAGACACCGTTTTACGGCGAGAGTGGCGGCCAGTGCGGCGATACCGGTGAAATCCGTTTCACCGACGGGGCCGTCTTCATCGTAGAGGACACCCAGAAGCGTGGCGGTGACATGCACACCCATATCGGTGTGCTGACCAAGGGCGAGATCACCCTTGGCGACAGCGCGACGCTGGATGCCGATGCGCCGCGCCGTGCCGCCATTCGCGCCAACCACTCGGCCACACACCTCGTGCATGCCGCCCTGCGCGACGTGCTCGGCGGGCATGTGACCCAGAAGGGCTCGCATGTCGGTCCCGACCGTCTGCGCTTCGACTTCTCGCACAACAAGTCGGTGACAGCGGTCGAGATCACGGCGATCGAGGCCCAGGTCAATGCGGTGATCCGCCAGAACAGCCCGGTCTCGACCCGCGAGATGACACCGGACGCTGCCATCGAGGCGGGCGCGCTGGCCCTGTTTGGCGAGAAATATGGCGACAAGGTCCGCGTTCTCACCATGGGCGAGGCGCTCGGCGACCATGACAAGCCGTATTCGGTCGAGCTGTGCGGCGGCACTCATGTCGCGCGTACCGGCGATATCGCCCTGTTCAAGATCGTCGCCGAGACCGCCGTCTCCTCCGGCATCCGCCGTATCGAGGCGATGACCGCGGAGGGCGCCCGCCTCTACATGGAAGAGCAGATGGGCTTCGGCCGTGCCGCGGCCGATGCGCTGAAGATCCCGACCGCTGACCTGGCAACCCGTGTCTCGTCCCTGATGGAGGAGCGCAAGAAGCTGGAACGCCAGCTCGCCGAGGCGAAGAAGCAGCTCGCCATGGGCGGAGGCGCTTCGGGCGCACCGGCGGGTCCGGAGACGATCAATGGCGTCAACTTCATTGGCCGGGTGGTCGAAGGGGTCGGCGGCAAGGATTTGCGCGGCCTGATCGACGAGGCCAAGGCCCAGATGGGCTCCGGCGTAGCGGCCTTCATCGGCGTCAATGACGGAAAGGCCGCGCTGGCGGTCGGTGTTACCGATGATCTCAAGGACCGCTTCGGCGCGGTCGATCTGGTCAAGGCCGGGGCCGGTGCTGTCGGCGGCAAGGGCGGCGGCGGCCGACCGGACTTCGCCCAGGCCGGTGGTCCGGACGGATCGAAGGCCGACGCCGGTCTCGCGGCGATCCGTGACGTGCTGGCCGGCTGATGGCGCGGTCCTCGCGGCTCGATATCCAGCTGGTTGGTGACAAGTCGGCAGCGCGGGCGATAGCCGCGGCGCGCGCCGATTTCAACGCCGCGCTCGAAGCCCGGGCCCTGAAGGCAATCGCCGCCCATCTGGCCGAGGATGCCGTTCTGGTGCCGGGCGATGAGGCCCAGCTGATTACCGGGCGCGATGCGCAGCTGGAGGCCTGGGCCTCGATCTTCAGCCAGATGCCGGATGTCAGCTATGTCCGCACCCCGGCCCGGATCGAGGTCTGCGAGGACAGCCATCTGGCTGCCGAGACCGGTCGCTGGAAGGGCGCCTGGTCCAGCGAGGGTCTGGCGATCCGCTATTCCGGCCGGTATTTCGCCAAGTGGCGCAGCGTCGACGGCGTCTGGCAGATCGAGGCCGAAACCTTCGTCACACTGAAGCGGGCGGGCGGGGCATTCGGCTGAGGCCTGTCCCCTGACACATCGGACGCCTGTTCCCGCGCGCGGCGCGACCTAGTTTGCCCGGTAGTAGTCAGCCGGACATCTACCATGTTTACCGATGCCTCGTTCACGGCCGCCAAGGCCCGTCTTGATGTCGTTCTCCCCGGACTTGGCCGGGATTACGCCCAACGCCGCAATCATGACCTCGGTGCGGCGGACCGCTCCAATGTCTCGGCCCTGTCGCCCTGGATCCGGAACGGGGTGATCAGCGAGCGCGTCGTTCTCGAGACCGTCCTGTCCGTGCACAGCCCGGCCGATGCCGGTGCCTTTGTCAGCGAGGTGTTCTGGCGGAGCTATTTCAAGGGCTGGCTCGAGCACCGGCCGGGTGTCTGGGAGGCCTACCGAACCGATGTGCGGGCTTTGACAAGCCGGCTGAAGCAAGATGCGGCGCTGCGGCGGGACTGGCAGGCAGCGGTCAGCGGCACCACCGGGATCGATGCCTTTGACCACTGGGCCCGCGAACTGGTCGAGACCGGCTATCTGCACAATCACGCCCGCATGTGGTTCGCGAGTATCTGGATCTTCACGCTGGACCTGCCCTGGCAGCTGGGCGCCGACTTTTTCCTGCGTCAGCTCATCGATGGTGATCCGGCGTCCAACACCTGCAGCTGGCGCTGGGTGGCCGGTCTGCATACCCAGGGCAAACACTATCTCGCCCGCGCCGAGAATATCGAACGCTTCACCGAAGGTCGCTTCAATCCGGTTGGCCAGCTCAACGAGTCAGCGGCCCCCCTCGAGGAGAGCCGCCACTTCGATCCCGTGCCGCTTGCCTGGCCCGACGCCGTGCCACTGACCGGCCGCGTGGGCTTGCTGCTGACCTGTGACAGCCATGACGAGGGCTGGCCGGCCGCCGAGCCGCCGGCAAGCGTGCTGGCCCTGGCCGTCCCGGCTCTGCGCTCGCCGGGGCGTGTGTCGGATGCGGTGATCGCCTTTGAGCAGGCGGCACTTGTCGGGAGGGCCGACATGTTTGGTCAGCGCGCGCGGCCGGTCGGGCTGGCGCCTGATACTGCCGGGGTTTTGGAGCTGGTGTGCAACTGGGTTCGCGCCGAGGCGCTGGAGACGGTGGTCTTGCCCTACACCACCATCGGTCCGGTTCGCGATCTTGTTCCCGATCTTGTCGCCAGCCTGCGCGAGGCCGGGGTCTCGATCTCGCTGCCGACCCGTCGCCATGATCGTCTGAGCTGGCCACATGCCAGCAAGGGCTTCTTCAAGCTGAAGCGTGAAATTCCCGGTATTCTCGAGGCGCTGGGGCAGACCTTCTAGCGCGCTTGCGCCAGCCAGTTACGGGCCGCCGCCTCGTCCATGAAGACCCGCTCATCCGTGGTCAGCGTTCCGCCCGCGATCATTTCCCAGTAGGCCAGCATTGCCCGGGAAAGCTCGTCATTGCAGACAATGGCCGCACGTCGGCATGGTCCGTCGCGGACCGGATCTGCGGCAGCCATCTGCGCCTGAAGCTTGGTCATCGCCTCGGCAGGCATGGCCGCCAGTGAGGCTTGGTCGAGCAGGGTCAGGAAGTCGTAGCTGTCTGACCAGTCCGGGTGCGCGCGAGCCTTGGCGAAGACCTACATCATGTCGCTGACGGTGATGGGGCCGCCAATCCGGTAGACGCAAAGCCTGTTGTCAGGTTCGAACTCGAAATTTACATCCATGATGCGCACTTTGACCGGGGCCGCGCCAGCGTGGACGGTGCCCTCTGCATCAATATCGACCTGTTGAACCGCGTTTCAAGTTGTTTTGCGACGCCTCTTTCTGCCGGGCGCTATTCCGCGTCCGTCCGGCCCTGCGATGTCGGCCCGATCCGTTCGATCCGGTTGGTCATAATGCCGCCCCGGAAACGGCTGGGCAGGGCGTCGCGCTGGTCCACCGTGTCGATACCGGTCGAGTTCATCGTGGTCCGGTCGAGATCGCCCATCACCCAGACCTCACTGCCGACGGAGGCCATGCGCGCCTCCAGCCGGGTCGGCCAGCCCCAGGCGAGGCGGGCATAGTTGGCCGGCAGGACCAGCACCGTGTCATGGCAGGCTTCCGGAACATGCCCGCTCCAGCCCCAGGCCAGGTAGGACAGGCCGCAGGCGCGCACCCGGGCCCGGCTCATTCGGCGCAGCTCTGGCCGCAACTCGGCCAGGCGGGCGTCCGATCGGGGCGCGGCCACGACAATCAGGCGATCGGTATCAACCGCCCGCGCGTCCAGATAGCGCAGCAGCCAGTCCGCCTCATCGGCATCATTGCTCTTGATATTGATCAGGAAATCACGCTCGGGGAAGGCGGCCAGCACCTCGCCGAGCGTCGGAATGGCGCCGACCGCCGTGCCACGCAATGGCCAGGTCTCGCCGCCATCAGCGGTATAGCCATAACCGGCGTCCAGGGTCCGCAGGGTCGCCATCGAGTGCTGGCGCACCACGCCGGTGCCATCGGTCCGGCAGTCCAGCGTCCAGTCGTGAAAAACGGCGAATTCGCCATCCGTGGTCGGGTGAATGTCGATCTCGACCCGACTGGCCCCGGCCGCAAAGGCGGATTCCATGGACGGCAGCGTGTTCTCGATGAAGCCGTGCTGCGGTGGATCGATCAGGGTGGCGGTGCAGTCATCCGGTCCGACGCCAACCGGATCGAACGTCTGGTGTACGCCGCGATGCGAGATCAAATAGGGTGCCTCACGGTGCGGCGTCGCTAGCCAGGACGCGTTGTTGAGATAAAGCGCTGCCCCTGCGACGCCGAGAAGGCTGAGTGCGATATAGCGTCTTTTCATGCTGTGTCCCCCAGATCCGGAGAGGTTGGGGGCGTCTCGCGGCGGTAGCAAGGCACGAATTGGACGGGATCGGGGCGATTGAACTTTGCCGCGCCACGCGCGCAGCGATCCATAGATTCCTTGTCAGCCAGCGGGCCGTATCCGGTTCTTGAGGTCAAGGGCGGCGCAGCCGCCGCTTCGCGGGCAGGCCCCTTGAGCTCAAGAACCGGATACGGCTTTCTCCCGGCAAGGGATTTATGGCGGGGTGCGCGCCGGGCGCTATCCGCACATCACTGACCTGACCCTCACACGCAAGAAAAAGGGCGGCCCCGTCGGAGCCGCCCCTGTCATTGTCGCCGTGATGGTGGCGCTTATTTCCAGTTCGCCATCGCGACCTTGAAGCGCTCATCGACCTTGTCGAGGAAGCCTTCGGTCGACAGCCAGCCCTGGCTTTCGCCGACCAGCAGGGCGAGGTCCTTGGTCATGAAGCCGGCTTCCACCGTCTTGATGATGGTGTCTTCCAGCGTGGCCGCAAACTTCATCACGTCCTCATTGCCGTCCATGCGGCCGCGATGGCTAAGGCCCTGCGTCCAGGCGAAGATCGAGGCGATGGAGTTGGTCGAGGTCTGCTCACCGCGCTGATGCTGGCGGTAGTGACGGGTGACCGTGCCGTGGGCGGCTTCCGCTTCCACCGTCTTGCCATCGGGGCTCATCAGCACCGACGTCATCAGGCCGAGCGATCCGAAGCCCTGGGCCACGGTGTCGGACTGCACGTCGCCGTCATAGTTCTTGCAGGCCCAGACGAAGCCACCGGACCACTTCATGGCCGCGGCGACCATGTCGTCGATCAGGCGGTGCTCGTAGGAGATGCCCTTGGACTGGAAGGCGTCCTTGAACTCGGCCTGGTAGATTTCCTCGAACAGGTCCTTGAAGCGGCCGTCATAGGCTTTCAGGATCGTGTTCTTGGTCGACAGGTAGACCGGCCAGCCGCGCTGCAGGCCATAGTTCAGCGAGGCGCGGGCGAAGTCGCGGATCGAATCGTCGAGATTGTACATGCCCATGGCGACGCCGGCGGACGGGAAGTCGAAGACTTCGCGGGTCACCGGATCGCTGCCGTCAGACGGCTCGAAGGTCATGGTCAGCTTGCCCGGTCCCGGGACCAGGAAATCGGTGGCGCGATACTGGTCGCCAAAGGCGTGACGGCCGATGACCATCGGCTTTTGCCAACCCGGCACCAGACGCGGCACGTTCGAGATCACGATCGGCTCACGGAAGACAACGCCGCCGAGGATGTTGCGAATCGTGCCGTTCGGCGAGCGCCACATCTTCTTGAGACCGAACTCTTCGACGCGGGCTTCGTCCGGGGTGATGGTGGCGCATTTCACGCCGACGCCGTAATGCTTGATCGCTTCGGCAGCATCGATCGTGATCTGGTCGTCCGTCTCGTCACGCTTGGTGACCGAGAGGTCATAATACTTCAGATCAATGTCGAGATAGGGCAGGATCAGCTTGTCCTTGATCAGCTGCCAGATGATGCGGGTCATCTCGTCGCCGTCGAGCTCGACGACCGGGGTATCGACTTTGATCTTCGCCATGGGTGTTCTGCTTTCTTTTCGGACGGACTGAAGACGCGCTAGGACAGCGCGGATAGACAATTCGCGCGCTCTCTAGCATCGGTGCGCGCCAAGGTGAAGGCCCCGTTCCATGCCCAAGATTTCCGCTACGCCGGCATTCATACTCCACACGCCCCAGCTCGGCGAGAATATTGGGGCCGCGGCGCGTGTCATGGGGAATTTCGGACTGCCCGAGCTGATCGTTGTCGACCCGCGTGACGGTTGGCCCAATGACAAGGCGGTGACCATGTCGGCCGGCTCGCCCGTGCTGGGCAATGCCCGCGTCGAGTACCGGCTGGGCGACGCCATTCATGATCATACTCGGCTCTACGCGACGACCGCCCGGCCGCGCGGCATGGAGAAGCCGGTGATGACGGCGCGCGAGGCGGTCAGCGACATGAAGGCTGCCATTGCGTCGGGTGAGAGGATCGCGGTGATGTTCGGCGGCGAGAAGTCCGGCCTGCCCAATGAGGCGGTCAACATGGCCGACGTCATCATTACCCTGCCGGTCGACCGCTCCTTCTCCTCGCTCAATCTCGCCCAGGCTGTCGCCGTGCTCGCCTATGAATGGACGGCAGGCGAGGGCGCCCCGGCTGAATTCGAGCCGGTCAGCGATGTCGCCAAACGCGAGGATCTGGAGCGCATGTTCGAGCATTTCGAATACGAACTCGACCGCGCCGGCTTCTTCCATCCGCCGTCCAAGACGCCGCTGATGGTCCAGAACCTGCGCAATGCCTTCATCCGCGGCCGCTGGACCGAACAGGAAGTCCGCACCTTCCGCGGCGCCGTAAAGGCGCTGGCGCTGGGCCGCGGCAAGGCGCGGATCGTGCGGGAGGACTAGCGTGTCCCGACGGGACGGGTGTCCCGTTACTGCGTCTGCGCCACCGACTGCCAGAGGGCAAAGTTGAAGTCGGGTGCCTCGAACGCCTTGGCATTCGCCTGGGTTGCAACGGTGAGCCCCGTGGCGCTGTCATAGAGGACAGCGGACCGGTAGCCGCCGAAATCACCGCCGTGGGATATCCGGTACTGTTCATCGCCGGTGACCCGTACATAGATACCCAGCCCGTAACCGGCGGCGCCACCCGGTTCGAAGGCATTGTAGTCTGTGCGCATGGTCTGCCCCTCTGCCTCAAACAGGCCGCCCGTACCGAGCGCCCGGTAGAGGCTGACCAGGTCCTGCGGTGCGGTCACCCAGCCTCCGGCGGTCCATTCATGGTCGAGATTTCGCCGCAGACGCCCGTTGCGGGCCGTCGGTGTGAGGCCGAGCAGGCTGCGTCGATAGCCATTTGCGAGGTGGGCAAAGTCTCGTCCCTGCAAGGGTTCTGTTCGCGACAGGCCGAGCGGTGAAATGACGCGGCGCCGGGCCTGCTCGTAGAAACTTTCCCCGGTCGCGGCTTCGATGATCAGACCGACCAGAATGTAATCGGTATCGGAATAGGAGAAATGGCGGCCCAGCGGGCCTTCAGCCTGGTCGCCGGCGACAAAGCCGATCGTGTCGTCCGGCGTGAAGCCGCGACGACCGCGTGTCAGGTTGGCCAGGAAAAAGTCGATATCTTCCAGATAGTCCGGTACGCCCGCCGAATGATTGAGCAGGTGACGCATGGTCATCCCCTCATGATTGGCCAGCGCGGGCCACCAGTCGTGGCCGGACAGCCAGGGTTCAACAGGCGCATCGAGATCCAGCACACCTTCCTCGGCCAGCTGGACGGCGACAATCGCCGTGATCGTCTTGCCAATACTTCCGGACAGAAAGCGGGTGTCCGGATCAACCGGCGTATTGCGCTGCCGATCGGCCTGACCGGCCTGATGGTCGATGCGTGTACCATCGGGCAGCAGAATGCTTGCGGAGAGGCCGGGGGCGAGCGCCTCGTTCATCGCGGCATCGATCCGGGCGCGCAATATCGACTCGGTGTCCGATTGCGCGAGGGCGGCGGTGGAAATGAGCGCGGCGAGGAGGCCGGAAACAAGCTGTTGCATGCCGCTCAGTTAGGGAGGCCCATCCGGTGAAGCAAGCCCCGATCGGGTCGTTTGTCGCTCCGGGCAACCCGGCGCGGCCGAGCGGAATCAAGGCGCCGGTAGGCAGGACCGGGACACCCCCTCAGGCCTGGACAGTGCGGGAGGCCCAGACAGTGCGGTCCGCGGGGGAAAGCGCCAGTGACGCCATCAGATCCGCATCATCCGGCAGGCAGTCATCGCCGACCGCCCAGACCAGTACCGCTTCCATCAGCCTCGCATTGCGCAGGATGTCCTCGACCGCCATCGAGCCGGGAAAGATCCGGGCTTCGAAGGTCGTCTTGCCCGGAAGTTCATGGGCGAGGTTGAGGAGGTTGAAGTCGGCATATTTGGTTGGTTTGGCCGCGATCAGCATGGCGCGGGCGTCATCCCAGTCGGCGGCCAGGAAAGCCTCGGAGCCAACCAGATCGACGAGGGTGTCGGCAACAGGTCCAAGCCGGACGCAGTGCGGATTTGTGCCGACGAGGTTTCGCAGCTGGCTGCCATGGCGGGCCAGAAAGGTGACGAGGCGGGACAGGGTGCGGGCCGAGCGCAGCGGTGCGGCGTCGTAATGCACGTGGACGGCGGCTTCGACCGGTACGGTAAAGCCCAGCGCCCGGGCATCGGCGAGCAGGGCGGCGAGCGCCGGACCGGGATCATCCGCGAAGGGCGCGGTGATCAGCTCGCAGGGCCGTTCTCGTTCGCCGGGGATCGGCGCGAGCATGGCAATGGAGCGCGCCAGATGGTCGACCGCCTTGCTCATCCCGCCCTCAGTGAGCTCGACGCGCGTGCCGAACAGGTCGGCGAGCGGCTGCAGGACCTGCTCCAGCGGCGCCTGCGGATCGCAATGACGTTCCACCAGTGCCAGCAGGCGGGCATCATCGCTCAAGACGCGGTACCAGCCGGGCCGGGCGGGCGCGTTTCGATTGAGGTCGGCGCGAAGGGTGAGGTCGTCAACGCACAGGGCCACGCGCTCGCCGGCCGGATCGAGAATTTCGAAGCCGAGGACGAGCGTCTCGAAAACCGGCAGGTCGGGCACCAGGCTCGGCTCGGACTGCGGGTAGAAACAAACGCGGACCGTGCCGCCGATTCGCGCCGCGATGGTGTCGGCGAGATCCTTGCGGCTGCGACCCGGCGGGGCGAGCAGCTCGATCTCGAACCCTTTTTTCCAGGGCCGGGGGCAGGGCGTGGCGGTCATCTTTCGATCTGTTCCTGTCTTCGGACCGGACTTCGGGGCGCTCATCGAACGCAAGGTGTCCGACACAGGCTGGCAGAGTTCGCCGGTGCGCGGTAGCAGGCTTTTTGTCCGGCGCCGCTCAGGCTCACCCGTCTGGGTCATTGCGGCCGGGCTCGGTACCGATTAAGCCTGTATCTGTCTTTTCCGGGGGGATGAAATGTCCAAGCTTTCCGTCATGGGCGCCTTTGCGCTCGTATCACTGACCGGTGCGCCCGGTTTCGCTGAAGCGCCGCTGGCGACATCCGAGCTGACGGTTATCACTGCCGCGATGTCGGCCGGGACCGGCCTCGGCCTCGATGACACGCAGCGCCATCTCGATCTCTTCTTCAGCAGCGCATACGGCTATTGCGACGCCAAGAAGGTGGCACATGTCTGGCGGACCGACGTGTTCAGCGCCAAGGCGGTCATCGGCAGCAAGATTGCCAACGGGATTACTGATCTCCTCGACACCGATATCGCCTCCACGGCGCAATCGGTCAGCTGCGACTGGGCCGATCTGGGTCTGGACTACCATCACGCCGAGGCGCTGGCGGCCTTCTGGGGCGGTTCGCCCGACCAGGCCAAGGCGACGGCCAGCTCGATGGCCTCAAGTGTTGGCCATCGCCGCTTCATGGAATCCATGGGCGCGGTGATCGCGCGGGCCGACAGCCAGGTCACACAGACCAATGACGCCCATTTGCAGCTCTTCTTCACCAGCGATTACGGCTATTGCGACGCGCTCAAGGTGGCGCATGTCTGGGGCACCGATGTCGGGGCCGCCAAGGCGATCATCGGCAGCAAGATCGCCAATGGCCTGACCGATCTCGTCGATGCCGATATCGCCTCGACCAGCCGGAGCGTGGCGTGCAACTGGGTCGACACCGGGCTGGATTTTGACGACGCGAACACGCTTGCAGACTTCTGGGGCGTGTCGGTCGGCGAAGCCAAGTCGAAGGCGACCGCCTACACGTCCGAATGGGGCAATCGCGGCTTCCATGAGCGTCTTGGCAGTCTGTTGACGCGCGGCTAGGTCTTTCCTCAAATTTTGTATTGGCATTCGCGCATTGCGCGGGAAGAGGCATGTGAGCAGTTGGACGAGGCGCAGCGGAAGTTGGCAACGTTATCGAAGCGGTGGCGCAACTCTATCCCTGGATAATGGGATTGGTTCACCGACAGCCCCCATTGACTTCCCAGTCCACACAGGTAAAACCCGCGCTTCCCTCGCCGGGGCATGACCCCGGATCGTTCAACACCAACGGGACGATGCGAGAACCGCCGTTTAGATCGCACGCCTTTGAGGGAAGGCGCGCCGGGCCGCATCGAATAGAGAGAACATGTCGAAGCGTCATTCGCAGAAATACAAAATTGATCGCCGCATGGGTGAAAACCTTTGGGGCCGTCCGAAGTCTCCGGTCAACTCGCGCTCCTATGGCCCCGGCCAGCATGGTCAGCGCCGCAAGACCAAGATGTCCGATTTCGGTCTTCAGCTCATGGCGAAGCAGAAGCTGAAGGGCTATTACGGCAACATCACCGAGAAGCAGTTCCGTCGTACCTATGACGAAGCCTCTCGCCGTAAGGGTAACACCGCCGAGCTGCTGATCGGTCTGCTGGAAAGCCGCCTGGACGCCATCGTCTACCGCTGCAAGTTCGTGCCGACCGTGTTCGCCGCCCGCCAGTTCGTCAATCACGGCCACGTGAAGGTCAATGGCATCAAGGTCAACATCGCGTCCTACCGCTGCAAGCCGGGTGACGTGATCGAAGTCCGCGAGCGTTCGCGTTCGATGGCCCTGGTCCTGGAAGCCCTGGACAGCCCGGAGCGTGACCTGCCGGATTACATCGATCTCGATGCCAAGGCGATGAAGGCCACCTTCACGCGCATGCCGGAATTCTCTGAAGTGCCGTATCCGGTACAGATGGAACCGAACCTGGTTATCGAATTCTACTCCTCGTAAGGGGACGACAATCGACCAGAAACAGGCCGCTCCGGGACACCGGGGCGGCCTTTTTTCATGGCGGGCGATGCGGACCGCTCTGCTGCGATGCAGCGTGCCGGGCCCGTGCTGCATTCTGGAGCATCTCCCCGTCATATTTCCCCACACACGAGTCTTTGGTTGATCAGACCCTAATTCCTGTTTTCATGACGCTGAAGCCGATCCTGTGGGGCAAAGATCAGGGTCGTTGTGTGTGGTTGAGGGCTGTCTTGGGGGCAAGCATGACAGGGCGTTGGCGGGGCGTAGTGGCTGGTTTGGGGCTGGCTGTTTTTCTTTCGGCATGTGCAACGAGCGGGGACCCGCAAGTCGAGGCGAGGCGCAGTCTCCTGCCCAGCCTGCCGCCCATGCCCGCCATGCCGTCCCTGCCGACCATCAACATCTCGGACATGCGCATACCGGGGACGGACCGTCAGGCGCCGACCGTCGATCCGTCGCTGGAGGCGATGATCTACTGGCGGGTGATCGAGGACGACATCCTGATTGTCCATGCTGACACCAATGGCTGTACGTCGCGCGCGGACTTCCTCGTCAATGTCGAGCAGTATTATGACGACATCTACACGGTCCGCCTGACACGCCAGGTCGAGGACCGCTGTGATGTCGCCACGCCGTGGGGAATCCAGCTCGGCTTCGGTTTTGAAGAGCTGGGTGTGCCGATCGGCGGCGAGGTGATCGTCCTCAACCCGATTGACACCGAGCGGCCCTGGGACTGGAACGAAAACCGCAGCTATGTGGCGTCACGCCGATAATCTGCGGTCGTGCCGCTCGGCCCGCCCGGTTTACCTTCGACAGAGTGGGGGCGGGTGCTCGGCCCAGGCCATGGATCAGGCGGCGTTGACCACGCCCTTCTCCTTGAAATAGGCCTGCAGCTCACCGGTCTCGAACATTTCCTTGATGATGTCGCATCCGCCGACAAACTCACCCTTCACATAAAGCTGGGGAATGGTCGGCCAGTTCGAGAACTCCTTGATGCCCTGGCGGACGCCGTCATCCTCGAGCACGTTGACGCTCTGGAAGTCGACCTGGAGGTGATCCAGAACGCGGGCCACGACCGAGGAGAAGCCGCATTGCGGAAAGACCGGCGTACCCTTCATGAAGAGCACGACGTCATGACTCTCGATGGTCGACTTGATGGTGTCGTGAGCGGTCGCGGACATGGCGGTTCTCCTCGATTGACAATGGCATGTAGCTAGGACGTCGCCGGGCGCTGTTCAAGAGCGTCAACCAGCGCTGCGTTGGCGCAAAGGTGAGCGGGGCGTGTCGTCAGGCAGACCACGCTGTCAGTCCAGCTTTGGGAGAGGGCCCAGGCCAGCCCCTCGGCCGGGGCCGCGCCTGCCGCGGCCGGCGGGTCACGTCGCAGCCGGCGCTTGATCTGGCGGGCCAGATACCACAGGTCGCCGCGTGAGCGCGGTGGACCGGACGGGCGCGCGGCGCCGGCCATCACCTCGATGCCGATCACCGACAGTCCGGACGCGCGTGCGCGGACCAGGCGCTGCCTCGCGGCTTCGTCGAGCTGATCATTGACCGGCGCCATCAGGGCATTGAAAACGCCCAGCTCGATGGCCCGGTCCAGCTCCGCTCCGCGCCCACAGACCCCGATATGGCGGATCATTCCGCGCGCCTTGAAGGCTTCGAGGCGGCGGATCAGCTTGTCCGTCATTTCCTCGGGAGCGGGGCCGTGCAGGAGCAGAAGATCGACATGGTCGCGGCGCAGCCGCTTGAGGCTGTCGCGCAGCGACATCTCCACCGCGCCGGCGGAAAAGTCCCGGTGCCCGCCGGCATGGATACCGGCCTTGGTGGCGATGAAAGCGGCATCGCGTCGGCGACTGCCCAGAGCGGCACCCAGCCGATATTCGCCTTCGCCCCTGCCGTAGGCCGGTCCGGTGTCGAACAGGGTCACGCCGAGATCGATCGCCTGATGGATCAGCCGGGTCGTGGCCGCCCGCGACGCGCCGAGACCGGCATGCGGACCGGTGACGCCCAAGCCGAGCCGCGAGAGGGCCGCTGCCTCGATCATCAGCCGGGCACGCGCGTTTCCAGCGCCAGCGCGTGAAGCTCGCCGCCCATCTTGTCGCCGAGGGCGGCATAGACCATCTGGTGCTGGGCGACGCGCAACCTGCCGCGGAAACTCTCGGCGGTGATGACGGCTTTCCAGTGATCATTGTCACCGGCCAGATCGGTCATCTCGATTTCGGCGTCGGGTATCCCGGCCTTGATGAGGGCGATGATGTCGTCGGCGGGCATGGGCATGGTGGGTCTCCAGGGCGGGTGGCGTCATGGGCGCAGCGTCAGCTCACGCGTCATCACGGGGCGCCGTCGAAAGCGTGACCGGATGTGTCGCGAGCTGGACTATCGCCCCGGGCCGTATCGGCCCATAGGCCGGACACGCTAATCGTGACCGCTGCACGGGAAAAGACCATGACCGCCCTGTTGACTGCCAAAACTCTGATCGGAACGGCTCTGTGCCTTGTCATGCTGGGGCTTTCCATTCTGACCCTGACCGGTCCGGCCGCCGCCGGCGAGCCCTTTCGCGATCGCGAGGGGCGGCCGGTCGGTGGCCATGACGTGGTCAGCTACCACACCGAGGACGTCCCGCTCGAGGGGCTGGAGAGCCTTACCGCCGACCATAACGGCGTGACCTGGTATTTTGCCACCGAGGCCAATCGTGCCCGCTTCGTCGCCGACCCGGAGCGCTATGTCCCGGCCTATGACGGGCACTGCGCCTATGCGCTGGCGGATGGCCGCAAGGTGCGCAGCGACCCGCTCGCCTACCGCATCGTGGACGGCGTGCTCTACATGAATTTCTCGCCGTCAATCCAGGCGCGCTGGGAACGGGATATCGCGGGCTATCTGGAGCGTTCGGAGGCCAATTGGCCCGCGCTTGAGAGCGCACCTGCCGCGCGTCCGAGGCGCTGGTTCTGAACCCCACGGAAATTTAAGTGGGGCGGCGTGGCCACGCATGGCAGGATTGGCGCGACTTATCAAATCGGGGGTTTTCCATGCGTGCCATACTGGCGTCATCCGTTCTGTCCATTGCCTTGCTGTCGACGGCCTGTGCGGCAATCCAGCCTGAAGCGACAGCCGCGGTGAGCGAATGGACGCTCGACCGGGCCCAATTGCTGACCGATCTGGACGTGCTCGCGGCGGACAACATGGAAGGCCGTGAGGTCGGGACCGAAGGCAATGCCCGGGCTCGCGCCTACATCATCGGCCGCCTTGAGGCGATGGGCGCGGCGCCGATGGGTGACAGCTTTGAGCATGACTTCACCTTCGAGCAGCGGCGGACCGGCGCGAAGGTCGAAGGCGTCAATATTCTGGCTTTCATCGCCGGCACGAGCGACAGTGATCGCACCATGGTCGTGACGGCACACTATGATCATGAAGGCATGCGGGGCGGGCAGATCTGGAACGGGGCCGATGACAATGCCTCCGGCGTGGCCTCTGTTCTGGCGGTCACCGAGATGTTCCTCGCCGAACCGCCCGAGCATGATGTCATCATCGCCTTTGTCGACGCCGAGGAGCGCGGTCTGCAGGGCGCGCACGCCTTCGTCGCCAATCCGCCCATCCCGGTCGAGAACATCACCTTCAACCTCAACATGGACATGGTCGCGATGTCGACCGACCGCATCCTGTGGGCCGTTGGCACCTATCACTACCCCTTCCTGACGACGATCGTGGACGACGTCGCCAGCCGCGCCACGGTGTCGATGCCGATGGGCTATGACGAGCCAAGCCAGGAGCCCGGGGCTGACTGGACCAACCTCACCGATAGCGGGGCCTTCCACGCGGTCGGCATCCCCTTCATCTATCTCGGGGTCGACTATCACCCGCACTACCACCAGCCGACCGATACCTATGAGAACATGACGCTGGATTTCTTCCAGGACGCCAGCGTCGCCGTGGTGGATTTCGCACGCCAGGCCGACGCTCGCCTCGACGCCATCGGTGAGGCATCGGGGCGGTAGGCAGGACTTTTCAGCCAAAGGAAAAGGCCGCCGGGCAGCCGGCGGCCTTTTTGTATCCGTAGCGCCGCGATGTCTCTACTCGGCGGCTTCGACGAGCTGGTCCATCAGGCCTGGCATCCAGCCTTCCCAGGCCGCACGCAGGCGGTCGAGTTCGAGTGGGTGGGCGCCGTTGACGGTGACGGCGGTGCCGCCGGCGAGGCCGACAACCTGGACGGGGACCTCGTCGGCCTTGGCGTCCTGCAGGATGGCAATGGCGTCCTCCTTGGCGGCGGCCAGGAGATAGCGCCCTTGGTCCTCCCCGAAGAGATAGCCATGCATCGGCACAGGGCCTTCATGGGCGAGCTTGATACCGACCCGGGAGGCAAGGGCCATGTCGGCCGCGGCACAGGCCAGGCCACCATCTGACAAGTCATGGCAGGCGGACAGGCGACCGGCACGGATCTGGCCGCGGACGAAGTCGCCATGGGCTTTCTCGGCGTCGAGATCAACGAGCGGGGCCCCGCCATCCTCGCGGCCTTCAATGACCTTGAGATAGACCGAGGCTCCCAGAGCTCCTTCGGTCTCGCCGACCACCAGCAGGATGTCGCCCTCGCGCATGCCGCCGAAATGGGCGCGCTTGGTGATGTCCGGGATCAGGCCGACACCGCCAATGGCGGGGGTCGGGGGAATGGCGACGCCATTGGTCTCGTTGTAGAGGCTGACATTGCCGGACACGACCGGGAAGTCGAGCTTGGCACAGGCCTCGGCCATGCCGTCGATACAGCCAACGAACTGGCCCATGATCTCTTCACGCTCGGGATTGCCGAAGTTCAGGCAATCGGTGATCGCGATCGGATCGGCACCGGTGGCTGTGAGGTTGCGCCAGGCTTCGGCGACGGCCTGCTTGCCGCCCTCGAACGGGTTGGCAAAACAATAGCGCGGCGTGCAATCGGTGGTAATGGCCAGCGCCTTGTTGGTGCCGTGCACACGCACGATGGCGGCATCCGACGGGTCCTCGGAGGAGGCGGTCGTGTCGGCCATCACGTGGCGGTCATACTGCTTCCAGATCCACGCCTTGGAGGCCATGTCGGGGCTCGACATGATCTTCAACAGGACCTCACCCATGTGCGATGGCTGGGCGACGTCCTTGGCATTGAGCTGGGCGCGCACTTCCGGCGCGAAATAGGGGCGCTCGTATTTCGGCGCATCATCGGCCAGCGGCGCGACCGGAATGTCGCAGACCACGTCGCCCTTGTGGGTGAGGACCATGCGGCCGGTATCGGTGGTCTCACCGATCACGGCGACGTCGAGTTCCCACTTCCTGAAGATCTCGTAGGCGACGTCCTCGCGGCCCGGCTTCATGATGACCAGCATGCGCTCCTGGCTTTCCGAGAGCATCATCTCATAGGTGGTCATGCCGGTTTCGCGCTGGGGCACCTTGTCCATGTCGAGCGCAATGCCGATTCCGCCCTTGTCGGCCATTTCGACCGAGGATGAGGTGAGGCCGGCGGCCCCCATGTCCTGGATCGCGGCGATGGCGTCGGTGGCCATCAGCTCGAGGCAGGCCTCGATCAGCTTCTTTTCGGTGAAGGGGTCGCCGACCTGGACGGTGGGACGCTTTTCCTCGGACTGGTCGTCAAATTCGGCCGAGGCCATGGTCGCGCCATGAATGCCGTCGCGACCGGTCTTGGAGCCGACATAGACGATCGGCTGGCCCGGCTCGGCGCCGCGCGCATAGAAGATATTGTCGGCATCCGCGAGGCCGACGGCCATCGCATTGACCAGGATATTGCCGTTATAGCCGGCATGGAAATTCGTCTCGCCGCCCACGGTCGGCACGCCGACGCAATTGCCGTAGCCGCCAATGCCAGCGACCACACCAGACACCAGATGCGTGGTTTTCTTGTGCTCGGGCGCCCCAAAGCGCAGCGCATTCATCAGCGCCACCGGACGCGCGCCCATGGTGAAGACATCGCGCAGGATGCCGCCGACACCGGTCGCCGCGCCCTGATAGGGCTCGATGAAGGAGGGGTGGTTGTGGCTCTCCATCTTGAAGATGCAGGCCTGGCCGTCGCCAATGTCGATCACACCGGCATTCTCACCCGGCCCCTGGATCACCTTCTCGCCCTTGGTCGGAAGCTTGCCGAGATGGGCGCGCGAGGACTTGTAGGAGCAGTGCTCGGACCACATGACCGAGAAAATGCCCAGCTCCACAAGGTTCGGCGCCCGGCCCAGACGGTCCAGGATGACGGCGTATTCGGCGTCATTGATACCGTGTTCCTTGACGATCTCGGCGGTGATGCCTTCAGCGTATTGGGTCATCGTCAAGCGCTCCCAAGGAGAGATTCAAACAGCGCCAGCCCGTCCGTGCCGCCATGGCCCATGTCCACGGCGCGTTCCGGGTGGGGCATGAGCCCCAAGACATTGCCCTGCTCATTGGTGATGCCGGCGATGTCGCGGGCCGAGCCATTGGGGTTCTTGCCGTAGCGGAAGACGACCTGGCCTTCGCCCTCGATGCGGTCGAGCGTGGCGTCGTCGGCGAAGTAATTGCCGTCATGATGGGCGATCGGCACCAGCAGCTGGGCCCCGGCCTCATAGCGCGAGGTGAAGCGCGTATTGGCGTTCTCAACGGTGAGCGGGGCTTTCTCGCAGACGAATTTCAGCCCGGCATTGCGCATCAGCGCGCCGGGCAGAAGACCGCTCTCGGTGAGGATCTGGAATCCGTTGCACACGCCCAGAACCGGCGCGCCGGTCGCGGCATGGGCGATGATGGCCGGCATGATCGCCGAGCGCGAGGCCATCGAGCCGCAGCGCAGATAGTCGCCATAGGAAAACCCGCCGGGCACCATCACGAATTGGGTGCCTTCGGGCAGCTCGTTTTCCTGGTGCCAGACCATGGCCGGCTTTTGACCCGTGACCTTCTCGATCGCGTCGTGGGCATCACGATCGCAATTCGAGCCCGGGAAGACGATGACGGCGGATTTCATGAGCGCGGCCTCTCCCTACGCCAGCTCGATCGAGTAGCTCTCGATCACCGGGTTGGAGAGGAGTTTGGCGCACATCTCGTCGACGCGCTTGCGGGCGGCCTCGACATCATCGCCGGTCAGATCGAGCTCGATCAGCTTGCCCTGGCGGGCGGCGGTGACTTCGTCATAACCCATATTGTGCAGGGCGCCGGCAACGGCAGCTCCCTGGGGATCCAGGACGCCGGGTTTCAGATAGACGTGGATTTTCGCTTTCACGGGCTCGACTCGCTTGTGCTGGTCACGACATTTCGCCCCTGCATAAAGCGGAGTCGCCCCGCGCGCAATTGACGCGACGTGCGGATTCAGCAGGGTGGCGATGCGAGATGTGATTTCGGGCCAGACGTCGTCAGAAATCCGGGCCCGCTGTGAACACGGCATTGGGGTCTTGTCAGCCCGCGGGCCCCAGCCAGTTTTCGAGGTCAAGGGCGGCAGAGCCGCCGCTTCGCGGTTTCACCCTTGAGCGCGAAAACTGGCTGAGGCGAAGTTCGGGCAATACATGAATGGCTGATTGGCGCTGGCGCGCACGTTCTACTCAATTCACCCTCACCATTTTTCCCGGCCGGAGCCCCGCAAAAGCGGGGTGAAGAGCCGGGACCTACCCGACCATCCGGCAAATGATGAGTCTCCCGTTGGTCCCGGATGGCGCTGCCCGCCTCCGGGAAAAGATGGCGCTGCGCGCTTCCGGGACAAAACGATGCGGTCGCGCGGAATGTTACTTCCCCGCCTAGCCTTGTCTGGGTGAGGACCTACTTCGGCGCGTCGCTTTTACCGACATCGCCACCGGCGGCGCCTTGGCCGCTTTCCTTCATGATGCCGAGACGGCGGGCAACCTCGGCATAGGCCTCGGTGACATTGCCCATGTCGCGACGGAAGCGGTCCTTGTCCATCTTCTCATTGGTCTCGAGATCCCACAGGCGGCAGCTGTCCGGGCTGATCTCGTCGGCCAGCACGGTGCGGACCATGTCGCCCTCATAGTGGCGGCCGAATTCCAGCTTGAAGTCCACCAGGCGGATGCCGGCACCGGTGAAAAGACCGCTCAGGAAATCGTTGACCCGCAGGGTCATCGCCATCATGTCGTCGATCTCCTGGTGGGTCGCCCAGTTGAAGGCGGTGATGTGTTCCTCGGAGATCATCGGATCGCCGAGCTCGTCCTTCTTGTAGTAGAATTCGATGATGGAGCGCGGCAATTGCTCGCCCTCGGGCACGCCCAGGCGGGTGCTGATCGAGCCGGCGGCAACATTGCGGCAGACCACTTCCAGCGGGATGATCTCGACCTGGCGGACCAGCTGTTCGCGCATGTTCAGGCGCTTGATGAAGTGGGTCGGGATGCCGATCCGGCCGAGCCCGAGCATGATGTGCTCGGATATCCGGTTGTTGAGCACACCCTTGCCTTCCAGCGTGGCATGTTTCTGATTGTTGAAGGCGGTCGCATCGTCCTTGAAATACTGGACGAGCGTTCCCGGCTCCGGGCCCTCATAGAGGATCTTGGCCTTGCCTTCGTAAATCATCTTGCGACGGGACATGAGCGACGCTCCAGCGACGGGCCCGGAAGCCCCCAGCGGACGCCCGGCCTTGAAAAAGCATGACGCGGCCCGAATCGAAGACCGGACCGCGTAACGAGGGGCGAAAATATCCTTCGCAGCCTTGCAGCGCAATCACTTGTCGCGGTGCGGGGCGGGTTGGCTCCGCGGGCCCGTCCTGTCGCAGCCGGGCCTCAGCACGGAGATTGATTTGGCGCCGCCGCCAAGCTACTCAACTAGCAACACAACCGTCCTCGAGGAGAGACCCATGTCGGGCATCAATGATCGCGAAAAAGGCTTTGAGAACAAGTTCGCCCACGAGCAGGAGAACGAGTTCAAGGCGACGGCCCGCCGCAACAAGCTTCTCGGCCTGTGGGCTGCCGGGCTGATGGGTATTGATGGCGCAGAGGCCGATGCCTATGCCAAGTCGGTCGTCATCGCCGATTTCGAGGAAGCCGGTGACGACGATGTGTTCCGCAAGGTGCGCGCCGATCTCGACGCCAAGAATGTCGAGTTGTCCGACCACCTCCTGCGCAAGCAGATGGATGATCTGATGGAAACGGCGCTCGAGCAGATCCGCTCCGGCAGCTGATCCGGCAGCTCAGAGCTGACAGGAAAAAGCCCCGGTCCAACCGGGGCTTTTTTCTGGGCATTCCTTGGCCGCCGGCCGGGCCGGGTGAGGGGTCTTAAACCCCCTCCGCCTCGAGCCGCTCGACCACGATGAGCCAGCGGTCGAGCGCCTCGCGGATCTGGTCGCGGCCATAATCCATTGTGATCATCTCGAAGACCTGGTTGGTGTCGCGGTCGATCAGCAGCATGAAGCCGGTCGATCCGGCCGCTTCGTTATAGATCGAAGCCAGCCCCTCGGCCTCGGCCATCTCGCGCAGGCTGTCACGGCGGCCCAGGGTGAAGTCGAACTTCACCCAGTCGATGGCGGCGTCCTCATATTCGCCGCGGACATCCTCGATACGCGGCTCGATGACGCGGCAGGCGGAGCACCAGGAGGAGCGGAACATGGCCGCGACCAGGCGCGGCTCGGCCGCGGCTTCGGTGATCTCGGCCTGCGCGGCGCCGTCCCAGCTGGCGCGGAAGAAATTGGGGGCCATGAAGACGGCGAGCAGGCCGACAAGGATGAGGCTGGTACGCATGGGGTCTCGCTTGCTGAAGCTGGGGGCGAAGTCTTATTCCGCGGCGTCGGGTTTGGCGAGGCCGGGCAGGCCGTCGATCGAGCTGGCATTGCTCTCATAGCGCCGCGCCGCCCAGTCTTCGTCGCTGCGGTGTGCATTGACGCGGACCAGCTGGTCGCGCTCGCCGACATGCTCGTAGAACGGCACACCCCAGCCACAACTGTCCTGGATGCGGTCGATTTTCGCAGTGAAGATGCTGCGCGCCTTGGGGAAGTCCGGAAAGAGGGCCAGCTTGTCGGCAAAGCCGGGCTCGTCAAACGACACCGCCTCCGCCCTGCCGTAAAGCCGCAGAATGTTCGGCGTGCCCTCGAAGGCGCAGAACATGAAGGTGATGCGGCCATTCTGGCGCACATGCGCCAGCGTCTCGATCCCGGATCCACCCAGATCCAGATAGGCGACCTCATTGGGTCCCAGGATGCGGAAACTGTCATAGCCCTTGGGCGACAGGTTCACATGACCGCCGTCACCGGACGGGGCGGTGGCGACGAAAAACATCTTCTGGGCCTCGATGAAGCTGCGGATGCGGTCGTCGATATGGGGGTGAGTCTTGGCCATGGGGGGGACGGTAGCCCTTCATCGCCAGCCGGGGAAGCTGACGGATCGTCTTCGGTCCGTGTCATCGTAATTTGACTTGCAGGTTCGGGGAGGCTGCTGGAGGTTGGTTGCCAACGCTTGCTGGTGGGGGAAGCGATGATCACAGTTATCCTGTTGTTGGGCCTGAAATGGGCCGGTATCGCGTTCATGCATGCCGGCGGCCAGGCAGACGTGCTGGGTTTTGTGCCGATAGCCGGATTGAGCGGTTCGGGCTTCATGCCTGTCATGGTAGCTGGCGCGGCAATTGACATCCTCATCCTTTGGTTCCTGATCCGCAAGAAACGTGGTGCGGTATCGGCCTGGATCGTTCTGTCATTCTTGGCGACGACGGTCGCCGGATTCCTGGATATTGGCCTGCAGGTACTCCTCATGGAGCGCTCGGACAGCGGCAATGCCTTGCGCGATGCGGCATCAGACACGTTTCGAAGTTATACGGTCATGGGCCCAGGTGTGCTGGGCGAGATGCTCCTGGGGACCGTCTATCTGGGGATCGATGCCGTCTGGCATATCATCCTGCTGGTTGCCGCCCTGCGCTGGACTTCGCGATAGTCAGCCAAAAACCCGCGCGAAAATCGTGTCGACATGCTTCATGTGATAGGCCTCGTCAAAACAGGCTTCGATCTGCTCGTTTGAGAGCAGGGCGGTGACGCCCTCATCGGCCTTGAGGTGATCGACCAGCATGCCGCCCTCATCCCAGGTCTTCATGCCGTTGCGCTGGACGAGGCGATAGCTGTCCTCACGCGAGGCGCCGGCCTGGGTCAGGGCCAGCAGGACACGCTGGGAGTTATGGATGCCGCCATAGGCTTGCAGGTTTTCCAGGCAGCGGTCTTCATGCACGATCAGCTTTTCAATCATGCCGGCCGTGCGGTGCAGGGCGAAATCGAGATGGACATTGGCGTCCGGACCGATGCCGCGCTCGACCGAGGAGTGCGAGATGTCGCGTTCGTGCCAGAGGGCAATATTCTCCATCGCCGGCACCACGGCCGAGCGCACCAGGCGGGCCTGGCCGGTGAGGTTTTCCGTGAGGATCGGATTGCGCTTGTGCGGCATCGCCGACGAGCCCTTCTGGCCCGGCGAGAAATACTCCTGCGCCTCGCGCACTTCCGAGCGCTGCAGGTGGCGCACCTCGATGGCGATATTCTCGATGGCCGAGGCAATCAGGCCCAGCACGGCGAAATAGTTGGCGTGGCGGTCGCGCGGGATGACCTGGGTTGAGACCGGCTCGACGGTCAGACCCATTTGCTCGGCGACATGCTCTTCCACGGCCGGATCGATATTCGCAAACGTGCCGATGGCGCCGGAGATGGCGCAGGTGGCGATCTCATCACGGGCGCGCACCAGGCGGGCTCGGTTGCGGTCGAACTCGGCATAGAAGCGCGCGAACTTCAGACCCATCGTCGTCGGCTCGGCATGGATGCCGTGCGAGCGACCGATACAGGCCGTGAACTTGTGCTCCATGGCGCGCGTCTTCAGCGCCGCCAGCACCCGGTCCATGCCCTCCAGCAGGAGGTCTGCGGACTGTTTCATCTGCACGGCCAGGCAGGTGTCCAGCACGTCCGAGGAGGTCAGGCCCTGATGGACAAACCGGCTCTCCTCGCCGACATGCTCGGCCAGATGGGTGAGGAAGGCGATGACGTCGTGCTTTACCTCGCGCTCGATCTCGTCGATCCGCGCCACATCAAACTCGACGTCTTTCGCTTTCCAGACCGCGTCGACCGCCGATTGCGGCACCACACCCAGCTCCGCCAGCTTCTCCGTCGCATGCGCCTCGATCAGATACCAGATCTTGTACTTGTTCTGGTCCGACCAGATGGCAGCCATTTCAGGACGGGTATAGCGGGGGATCATGAGCGGGCTCCGCGCGATGCGTGACAGAAGCGCGGGGGATGCGACACGGGGGCGGAAAGGTCAAGGGGAGCGGCGCCGAGGGACATGTACCTGCGGTACGTGTCCCGGAAATGGGGTATTCTTTAGATTGTATATAATGAAAACTGCTCGTATAACGCGTGCGCCACTTGATCCTATCACCTTCATGCCCAGATCCGCCCGCATCATACACCCCGGCGCCCCGCATCACGTCACCCAGCGGGGCAACCGTCGGCAGCAGGTCTTTTTCGCCGAAGACGACTACGCCCACTATCTCGTCCTGTTGTCCGAATCCTGCCGGAGCGAGAACGTCCAGTGCTGGGCCTACTGCCTGATGCCCAATCATGTTCATCTGGTCCTGGTACCAGAGGACGGGCAAAGCCTGTCGCGGGCAGTCGGCCGAACGCATCGCCTTTACACGCAGTACTACAATCGGGGTGCAGGAGGTGCCGGCTTGCTGTGGCAGGGCCGCTTCAAATCCTCGTTCATGGACGAGGCGCGCCTCTTTGCCGCTTGCCGCTATATCGAGTTCAACCCGGTTCGTGCCGGTCTGGTGGCACGCACCGAAGATTGGCGTTGGTCGAGCGTGCATGCGCATCTGGCGGGAAAGGATGATGGCGTCGTTCGCGTTGCCCCCATGCAGGATCGAGTTGCCGACTGGGACGAATATCTCCACGCGGTTGATCCGGATGCATGACACAGCCTAGGGACATGTACCTGCGGTACGTGTCCCGGAAAAATGTAGTTCCCTGACCGGGACACGTACCAGAGGTACATGTCCCTATGGCTCACAAACTACCCCAATCCACATCCCCATGCCGATCCAGCGCCTTCGCCCCATCCGGCATCGCGTATTTCAGCCCCGATCCGCAATTGAACAGCATGGATTCGGCGTCGCGCGCCAGCAGGCCGTCGCCCATCGCCTTTTCCATCGCCGCGAGGGTTGCCGCGCCTTCCGGGCAGAGCAGCAGTCCGTCCTCCCGCGCACAGCGTGTTCGCGCTGTTTCGATCGCCTCTTCCGAGACGGCAAGCGCTGCCCCACCGCTTTCCCGGACCGCGTCGAGGATCAGGAAGTCACCGATCGCCTTGGGGACGCGGATGCCCATGGCGGCGGTCTTGGCGTCGAGCCATTCCTCGGCGTGGCGAGCGCCGTCTTCGTAGGCCTTGACGATGGGGGCACAGCCTTCGGCCTGGACGGCGAACATTTTCGGGCGCTCGGAACCGATCCAGCCGAGCTTTTCCATCTCGTCGAAGGCCTTCCACATGCCGATGAGGCCGGTACCGCCGCCGGTCGGGTAGAAGATCGCGTCGGGCAGTTTCCAGCCGAGCTGGGCGGCGAGTTCCAGGCCCATCGTCTTCTTGCCTTCGATCCGGTAGGGCTCCTTGAGGGTGGAGGTGTCGAACCAGCCCATCGCCTCCTTGCCGGCACCGACCAGCGCGCCGCAATGGTGGATATAGCCATTGACCTTGAAGACTTTCGCGCCCTGCAGCGCCATCTCGCGCAGATTGGCTTCCGGCGTGTCCTCGGGAGCGAAGCAGAAACTCTCCATGCCCATACGCGAGCAATAGGCCGACAGCGCCGCGCCGGCATTGCCATTGGTCGGCATCGCCATGCGGGTGATGCCATAACTGTGCGCCATGGCGACCGCGAGGGCGAGGCCGCGGGCCTTGAAACTGCCGGTCGGCAGGCGGCCCTCATCCTTGACCCAGACCTTGCCGGTCGCGCCGGAGGCCTTGGCCGTTGCCGGAACGTCGATCAGCGGGGTGTCGAGTTCACCCAAGGCGCAGACATCGTCATCGCTGGCGACCGGCAGCAGCTCGCGCCATTTCCAGAAACCGCCGCCGCGGGCCCAGATCGCGCCGCGATCAGTCTCGGCCTTCATCTTCTCGAGATCATAGCGGGCGAGCAGTGGCTTGCCGGCCTTGGACAGGTTGTGCGGCTGATCGGCCTCATAGCGCTCGCCGGTCTCGGAACATTCCAGATGGGTGAAGTAGTTCGCGGGGGCTTGCATCATGGATAGGCTCCTTCTGGCTTGGCCCAGAGGCTAGGCGAGTGGCGCGCTGCGTCCAGCCCGCTTTTCATGTGGGCGTCGCTCAGGGCTCTCGCTAAGCTGGGGCATGACCGAGATCTACGAACACGCGTTGTTGCGCGCCCCGATGGATATTGCCTGCCCGCGCTGTCAGGGACGCGCGGTCTTTACCACCCGTCACAACAAGGCACTGCCGGTCACGGTCAGGAAGGCTGACGGCACGGTGTCGCCGAACAACCAGGACGGTCAGGTGCGCTGTACTGCCTGCCACCATGTCGCCGCGCACACGCTCGACTGGCCGGGCCAGGCCTGGTTCCGCATCGAGTACAAGGGCCAGGTCCTGTGGGCCAAGGACGCCGAGATGATGGCCGAGATCCGACGCTTCATTGCTGCCGGCGCGGATCGCAATGCGATCGGCAAGGCCAGCGTCTGGTGGCGCTATCTGCTGCGCATCCCCTCACACTTCCTCGGCGCCCAGGCCCGCACGGCGGTCCTCAGGAAGATCGACAAACTGCTGGCCTGACCGCCTGTTCCGGTTATCCTTGCCGCTGACCTGGGAGGCGAGCATGGCGAAAATCATTGGTGTCGGGGGTATCTTCTTTCACAGCCCGGACCCATCGGCCTTGATGGCCTGGTATGCTGACAAGCTGGGGCTCGCGCTCAATGATTATGGAGGCGCTGATTTCCTGCATGCCGAGGCCGGCAAGGCCTTCCCGAAGAGCGCCCGGACCATCTTCTCCGGTTTCAAGACCGGAACCGATTACTTCAAGCCGTCCGACAAGCCCTTCATGATCAATCTCATGATCGACGACATGGATTCGATGCTGGCGCGTCTCACCGAGAAGAACGTGCCGCTGGAAGGCGAGCCGCAGGATTTCAGCTATGGGCGTTTTGCCTGGGTGATGGATCCCGACGGGACGAAGATCGAGCTCTGGCAGCCGATCGAGCCGGAGGGGTAGGGTCGGCGTTCCGGGAGTCTTTCCCCAACGCGCGCCGCACAATTTTTCCCGGACGCGCAGAGCGCGATCCGGGATCGACGTTGGGCTTATCGCAGCAGGACTGGGGCAGAGGCTGGTGTCGGGTTCGGTTGGCCCCGGACCTTCGCCCGGCTTTCGCCGGGCTGCGTCCGGGGGAAATGTACTTGCCTGGTGAGGGGGAGGGCATTTTGTGCCTCTCCCCACCATTGTTCGCTTGCCGAGAGTGCGCCGTATCCATTTCTTCCGGTCAAGGGGCATGCCCGCTGCGCGGCCCTTCGGGCCCTTGACCGGAAGAAATGGATACGGCCTGCTGGCTGACAAGCGATTTATGGACGGTTCCGCGTCGTGCGCTTCCTATTCGGCGCGGCAGTTGCGCCAGAAACTTTCCAGAAGCTCAAATTCCTCGTCGCTGAAGGAAATACGCGTTTCGATGCCGTTTGCGGCATGGCGCAATATTCGATCCGACGACGCGCCGCCTATGGTCATCAGCGACAGGTCGTTCACGGGAATGGTGAAGTCGACGGTCAAGCCACTGCCGGTTACGTCATTCGGCCAACCCTCGACCTCGGTTCTAAATTGATGGGGCGGAAGCCCGAGTGTGAAGTCGAGCAAGACAGGAAAGGCGGACACATCATAGCCACCTCGCCCGTCAGGGTGAGGCGGGTATGGCTGGTCCCATGCCACTTCACCACTTATCGATACGATGTAGCTTGCTGGCTCGCATCGCATCACGAAGACCGCCTCGCTCTCGCTCCAGCCAAAGGCCAGTGAGCCGGCGCCAGTGCCCTGGTCCCAAAAGTTCCAGCCCGGCCCGTCAGACTCGGCTTGAGCCGAGTTGGCAACGGCACTCACCGCCAGTGCCAGGCAAAGTGTGCGGAATGGCGTAATGATCACATCAACCCCAAAGTCTTGAAACTCGCCGTATTCTCGCGCCCGATCACCAGGTGATCATGGACCGCGATTTCAAACGGTTTGCAGATCTCCATCAGCGTGCGGGTCATCTCGATATCGGCCTGGCTGGGCGTGGCGTCGCCGGACGGGTGGTTGTGCACCAGGATGATGGCGGAGGCCTCGTGGGCGAGGGCGGCCTTGACCACTTCGCGCGGATAGACCGGGGCGTGGTCGATCGTGCCTTCACCGAGCACCTCGTCGGCAATCAGCTTGTTCTTGCGATCGAGGAAGAGGACGCGGAATTGTTCGGTCGTGGCGTGCTGCATGGCGGTCCGGCAATAGGCGACCAGGGCGGACCAGGAGGTGATGACGGGGCGCCCGATCGCCTGCTCGCGGGCGAGGCGTTCCGACAGCGCCTTGATCAGCTTGAGCTCGGCGGCTGTCTTTTCCGAGACGCCGCGAACCGTGGTGAGCTGGACCACGCTGGCGGAGGCGACGCCACCCAGATCCCCGAAACGGGCGATCAGGTCCTTGGCGATGGGTTTGACGTCGCGGCGCGGAATGCAGCGGAACAGGTAAAGCTCGAGCAATTCATAATCGTGAAGTGCCAGACCACCCGCTGAGGTTAGTTTTTCACGCAGCCGGTCCCGATGACCTGTATGCGAGGCCAGGTCGTTCATGGCTCAGGGCAGGGAATAGGGCGGCTTGTCGAGGCCCTTGGGCGAGGACGTGAAAATCTCCACCCCGTCCGCCGTGACACCGACGGAATGCTCGAACTGCGCCGACAGCGACTTGTCGCGGGTGACGGCGGTCCAGCCATCGGCCAGCACCTTCACATCCGGCCGGCCGAGATTGAGCATCGGTTCGACCGTGAACAGCATGCCTTCCTTCAGCTCGACGCCTTCACCACGGGTGCCGAAATGCAGCACGTTGGGACTGTCATGGAAGAGCTGGCCGAGACCATGGCCACAGAAGTCGCGAACGATGGAGCAGCGACGCTCCTCGGCGTATTCCTGGATGATCGCGCCGATGGTGCCGAGCGTGACGCCCGGCTTGATCGCATTGATGCCGGCCATCATGGCTTCATAGGTCGTGTCGACCAGCAGTTCGGCCTTCCGGCGCGGCTCGCCGATCATGTACATGCGGCTGGTATCGCCATGCCAGCCATCGACCACGACGGTGACATCGATATTGACGATGTCGCCATTCTTCAGCGGTTTCGGACCGGGAATGCCGTGACAGACGACATGGTTGATCGAGGTGCACACCGAATGCCGGTAGCCGCGATAGAACAGCGTCGCCGGCATCGAGCCATTGGAGAAGGCATAGTCACGCGCCAGCTTGTCGAGCGCTTCCGTGGTCGTGCCCGGCCGGGCATGTTCGACCAGCATGTCGAGGATTTCCGCAGCCAGACGTCCGGCCTTGCGCATGCCGGCGAAGGCCTCCGGCCCGTGCAGCTTGATGCGGCCATCGCGCGGGCTGGCGGTCTCGGTATCGGTCACGGTCTCGTAGGCAGTCGTCAAGGCATGTCTCCTCTGGCGACCCTATATAAACAGAGCGCGCGCCGTTTGGAACGGCGCGCGCCTGCATTTCTCAGCGAAGTCGGGTGGATCTATTCGCCGTCGTGGCCGAACAGGTTGCCGAAGAAGCTGTCATCATTCCAGGCCGGACGCTCGTCGCTGTCGGCGATTTCGCGGGCGATCAGGTAGTTGATGTTGGCAAACTTCGCGCCCTGCTCGAACAGGACTTCCAGCTCGCCATCGAGCTGATCCGTCTGGCGGTGGTAATGGGTGTTGAGGAAGCCCATGAAGCCTTCGCCCTCGTCCCAGCGCGGATCCGGCGAGGAGAAGCCGGTCATCAGGAAGAGCGAGGGAACGCCCTCACGCACGAAGTTGTAGTGATCTGAGCGCACGAAGAGCGACTGCTCGGGCAGCGGGTCTTCACTGACCATGATGTCCATCCGGGCCGCGGCGCGGGTGGCAATCGGGCCAAGATTGGAGTGGTTCGAGCCAAAGGCGATCACGTCGGCGAAATCATAGACGATAACCGGCATGTCGAGATTGACGTTGGCGACGATCTGCTCGGCCGGGACGCTCGGATTGCGGGCGAAGTGCTCGGAGCCCAGCAGGCCCTTTTCCTCGGCCGTCAGCGCCACGAAGACGATGGAGCGGCGCGGGGCGCCCTGTTCGAGGAAGGTGCGCGCGGTTTCCAGCATGATCGACACGCCGGAGGCGTTGTCGACGGCGCCGTTGCAGACCGAATCCGTCTCGTCGGACGAGCGGCAGGAGCCACCCGAGCGCATGTGGTCAGTGACCGAACCGATATGGTCCAAGTGGGCCGACAGGACCACGATCTCATCCGCCAGTTCCGGGTCGGTACCACGGATCATGCCGACGACATTGGGGTCCTCGAACGGCTCCGACAGGGTGCGCTGGCGGATCGTCACCGTGTGCGGCAGGGCAAAGCGCGGATAGCTCGGCTCCTCCGCCGACATCGCGGCCTGGACTTCTTCCAGGCTCATTTCGGCGCCTTCAAACAGGCGCGCGCCGAGTTCCACGGTGACATTGGCCGCGGCGGCGACCGTGTCATAGCTCGATGGGCCGGTGGCTGCGGTCAGACGCACCGTGGGGCGCGAGCCGAAGCCGGAGGCAAAGCCGGCCAGCTGTTCGCTGGTCCAGCCGGTGATCGAGATCATGCCGATTGCGCCGTGGTCGGCCGCGACATTGCGTTTGGTGGTGCCGGAATTGTGGTGCGCGCGCTCTTCCGACAGGCCCTCGAAAACGCCTTCGGGCACGCCGCCCATCACGACCACGATCTTGCCCTCGACATCGAGGCCGTCATAGTCGTCATGGCCGCGATTGGCCGCCGACACGCCATGGCCGACAAAGACAAGCTCGCCGGTGACGGTGGATTCCAGAACGCTCGGATTGGTCCCGACCAGCACCTCGGTGCCGTGGGCGAAGGTTTCGCCATCCAGGGTGAGCTGGTTGTAGTCGGCGTCTGCCAGCACTTCCTGCATTGGCACCGCGGCAAAATAGGTGCCGTCATCGCCAGCCGGTTCAAGCCCGAGCAGGCGCATCTGCGCGGCGACATAATTGGCGGCGATCTCGTAGCCATCCGTACCGGCATCGCGGCCGGCCAGATAGTCCGAGGCGAGGAAGCGGATATGCGCTTCGATATTGGTTGCGCTGACATCTGGCATGAATGTGGTTTCAGCGGCGCCCGGCGCCACTGTGGCGTCGGTGTCAGTCGCGGCGCTGCAGCCCGCAAGGGCCAAGCCGGCAAGGGCCGATACGAGATATTTCATGGGAGCCTCCCCCAAAGAGGTGATTTATTTGGTGCGGACTATAAGGGGCAGGGCGAGCGGCACAATCTCGGCGGCGTGTTAACTTTCAGTCACAAGCGCCGCGGCTACCGAGGGCAGGACCGAGTAGTGGTCTGAAAAGATTGGCGTCATCCGGGCCGGTCGGCCGGTAGAGAGCTGGAAGCAGACGACCTTGGTCAGGGCCCTGAATACAGTGGCGCCGTCAGTGACGCGGCGAAACTGGTAGCGACGCTCGGCCCGCAGACGGCGATCGGACTGGCTGATCCAGACCGCGCAGTCGATCTCGTCGCCAAGGCGGACATGGCCGAGATAGTCGGCCTCGGTGCGGATGATGGCGATGCCGCGATCATCGGCCGCGCAGGCTTCCATCGCGTAGCCCTTGGAGAACCAGTGCGTCCAGGCGGCCTCGTCGGCCCATTCCAGATAGCGGGCATTATTGGCGTGGCCGAAACTGTCGATATCCTTCGCCTCGACGGTGATGCGATGGATATAGGCGTCCGGCAGGTCCCAGCCATTCCAATTGTCGGTCATGATCCCAGCTCCACGCGCATCGGGCGGGTAATCGTCACCGCCTCGGGAGACACGTCGCAGGCATAGGCGAGGACTTCAACCCCGGCACCCGCACTCTCACGCAGGGTTTGCGCATAGACCGGGTCAATGTCGGCGGCGGGCCGCAGGACATCGCAATCGCTGCGCTGGACAATGAAAAGCTGGACCGCGCGCTCGCCGGCGGCGACCTGGCCCGCCAGCTCGACTAGGTGTTTGGCGCCGCGCGAGGTCACCCCGTCGGGAAATTCGGCGATGCCGGGTCCGCGCTGCCAGTGGACATTCTTCACCTCGACCCAGCAGGGTGGCCGCTCGCCGCCCTCCAGCAACAGATCGATGCGGGAATTCGTCCCATATTTCACCTCGCGGCGCAGGCTGTCGTAGCCGGCCAACTCGGCGATCACGCCGGCCTCAACCGCCTCCTCGGCCAGCGCGTTGGCGAGATTGGGCAGGGCGCCGATCATCGTGCCCTCGGCCTCGACCAGCTCCCAGGTGTATTTCAGCTTGCGCTTGGGATTGTCCGAGCGCGACAGCCAGACGGTGAGGCCCGGCGTCTTGATCCCGGTCATGGCGCCGGTATTGGCGCAATGCGCCGTCACCGTCTCGCCGCTCTCCAGCTCAACATCGGCGAAGAAGCGCTTGTAGCGTTTGATCAGCCGTCCGCGGACGAGCTCGGTCGCGAATTTCATGTCTTGGACTTCCCTGCTGGCGCCACATATATCCGGTCAGACACGGCACAGCTAAGGGCGATTCTCATGACGACAGGCAAACGGGTGACGGCGGCAGTGCTCCTGATCGGCGACGAGGTCCTGTCGGGCCGGACCCAGGACAAGAATCTCAACCAGATCGCCCGCTTTCTTGCTCCGCTGGGGATCAATGTCGTGGAATGCCGGGTCGTTCCGGACGAGACCGATATCATCGTCGACGCGCTGAACACGCTGCGGGCGCGCTGCGATTATGTCTTCACTACCGGCGGGATCGGCCCGACCCATGACGACATTACAGCCGACGCCGTCGCCAAGGCCTTCGGGGTCGGCATCGATGTCCGCGCCGACGCGCTCGAGATCATCGAGCACTGGTACGCCAAGACCGGGACGCCGGTGACTGAAAGCCGCAAGCGCATGGCGCGCATTCCTGACGGGGCCAGCCTGATCGTCAATCCGGTCAGTGGCGCGCCGGGCTTCCAGACCGGCAATGTCTTCACCCTGGCCGGCGTGCCGTCCATCGTCGCCGGCATGCTCAACGACATCGATCACCGGCTAGAGGGTGGGGCCGTCACACAATCCCGCTCGGTCAAGGGCGACAATCTGCGCGAAGGCGATATTGCCGAACCGCTCGGCGCCCTGGCCAACGATTTCCCGGACGTATCGATCGGCTCCTATCCCTATTTCCTCGAAGTCACCGCCGGCGAGATCAAGCGCGGCACCCATCTGGTCGCCCGCGCCACCGACGAGGGCCAGCTAGACACGGTGATCGATCGCATCGCCGCGATGGTCGAAGCCGTCGGGATCACACCGCGCATCGATCCGGTGGATTGAGTCGAAGAAATATGGCTGCATTTTTAGGGTTCGGCACACTGGTGTCCATATTGGTCATATCGGTTATTGGCAGCATCTGGACCAAACGAAAAACTCCGGCGATCACCCACACGTCGACCGATCATGATCTGATGATCAGAAACTTCTGGATTGTCGCGTGTTGTGTTTGTGTGTCCTTTGCCGTTCTGAGTGGATTTTTGATTGCGCTGGTCGTGTATGTCGAGGTGAGGTGAGGTGAGGCCGACCGGTCGCCTTGTTCGCGTTCTCGCATTGCCCCCTGATCACGTGTCCCACCACCCTGTTCATCCAAGTCTGGTTTCAACTGTCACCTCGGCTCTGCGGCCTGCTTTCGCAGGCCATTCGGCCGGGATGACAACGACGCCTGAACTCAAAACTTACCCGCTCCCTCCCACTCCTTCGGCGCAACAGCGTGCGGAGAGCAATAGCCGTGGGCGCGCTGAAAGGCGCGCGACACAAGGGTCGGGACCGGATGGGCGAGGCCGGTCCGGGCGACCACGGCTGGAACAGGGATGTGACCCGGCCGCGCCACCCGGCGCAGGGCGATCCATGGATCGCTTGTCAGCCAGCAGGCCGTATCCGGGTCTTTAGCTCAAGGGTGAAACCGCGAAGCGGCGGCGGCGCCGCCCTTGACCTGAAGACCCGGATACGGCGGGATCCCGGCAAGCGGTTCATGGATGGGTGAGCGCGCGGTGCGCACGAGTTGAGGGGCACAAGTGAAAAACGGTACGCGTCCCCGCTTTTCCAGCGCCGGAACGTCGCGGTCTGGGTTCGGGCCAGCCTTCGCGACGCCATGGAAACGCCGCGGGAGTTCCGGAGCGCACGCATCTCGATTTCAGGGAAGGAATGGCGGAGAGGATGGGATTCGAACCCACGGTACGCTTTTGGCGCACACTCCCTTAGCAGGGGAGCGCCTTCGACCACTCGGCCACCTCTCCACTGACCGGTTTAGAATGCGGCGGCGTGGGCATCAAGTGCGAGTTGCGGCGTTTTGACGACGGATTGCAGACGGCAAGCGGGGGCACTGTCGCGTCGGTGCCGGTCAGGCATGGTTGCGCGCTCCCCAGGCGAGGTCCTCGCGCGGAGAGCGGCTAGCCTGTCAGGTCGGTCGTGGCCTAGAAAAACGCCTGCAGCCCGGTCTGGGCACGGCCCAGGATCAGGGCGTGCACGTCGTGGGCGCCTTCATAGGTGTTGACGGTTTCCAGGTTCACCATGTGACGCATCACCTGGTATTCCTCGGAGATGCCGTTGCCGCCGTGCATGTCGCGCGCCATGCGGGCGATGTCGAGCGCCTTGCCGCAATTATTGCGCTTCATCAGCGAGATCATTTCCGGCGCGGCGGCCGCTTCGTCCATCAGGCGACCGACGCGCAGCGAACCCTGCAGGCCGAGCGTGATCTCGGTCTGCATGTCGGCGAGCTTTTTCTGGAAGAGCTGGGTCTGGGCCAGAGGCCGGTCGAACTGGATGCGGTCGAGCCCATATTGGCGCGCCGCATGCCAGCAGAATTCCGCGGCGCCCATGACGCCCCAGGAAATGCCGTAGCGGGCGCGGTTGAGGCAGCCGAACGGGCCTTTCAGGCCGGAGACGTGGGGCAGGAGGGCGTCTTCGCCGACCTCGACCCCGTCCATCACGATCTCGCCGGTGATCGAGGCGCGCAGGCTCAGCTTGCCGCCGATCTTGGGGGCGGAGAGACCGGCCATGCCCTTGTCGAGCACGAAGCCGCGGATCTTGCCGTCATGCGCTTCCGACTTGGCCCAGACCACGAAGACATCGGCGATCGGCGAGTTGGAGATCCACATTTTCGAACCGGTCAGCTTGTAGCCGGTCGGCGTCTTGCTGGCGCGTGTCTTCATCCCCGCCGGATCGGAACCGGCATCGGGTTCGGTCAGGCCGAAACAGCCAATCCATTCGCCCGAAGCGAGCTTGGGCAGGTATTTCCGGCGCTGTTCTTCCGAGCCATAGGCGTAGATCGGATACATCACGAGGGAGGACTGGACCGACATCATCGAGCGATAGCCACTATCGACGCGTTCGACTTCGCGGGCGACCAGGCCGTAGGCGACATAGCCAAGGCCGGCGCCACCATATTCTTCCGGCAGGGTGCAGCCGAGCAGGCCCTGCTCGCCCATCTCGCGGAAGATGTCCGGATCGGTGTGCTCGTCACGGAAGGCGTCGATGACACGGGTCTGCAGGCGCGACTGGGCGTAATTGCGGGCGGTGTCGCGAACCAGGCGTTCTTCCTCGGTCAGCTGATCATCGAGGCGGAAGGGATCCTGCCAGTCAAAACGGCCCAGATCCGGAGCATCCTTGGCTTTCAGCGTCGGCGTGTCAGTCATGAGGGGCAATCTCCCGGCGGTCATTTGAAGTGTGCTGGATTTCGGAAGTAGCCGCGCCGGGCATCCGGGGCAAGTCAGCGGAGCGGTTCGGCTTGGCGTGATATCGCAAACACGGATAAGGAAGGCCTGTACCGGGGCGATGTTGTCGCCGCAGACGCTGTTCGGGGGAGGGATGGATGTCGCAGGAAAGCCTGATCGTTCTGGCCACATTGATTGGCTACAAGCTCTTGCTGATCGGGGTCGGGGTGTGGGCCTCGCGGCGCAATCAGACCGAGGCGGATTTCTTCATCGCCGGGCAGGGGCTTGGCCCCTGGGTCGCCGGCCTGTCCTATGCCGCCTCGACCTCCTCGGCCTGGGTGCTGCTGGGCTTCAGCGGATTTGTCTATCTGAGCGGCCTGTCGGCCTTGTGGATGGTGCCGGGTATCTGGGGCGGTTATGTCGCCGTCTGGCTGTGGTTCGGACGCCGCCTGCGGGCCGAGACCGCCGAGGCCGGTCATGTCACCACTGCCGATTTCCTCTCCGGCGGACAATCTCCGACCGGACGCCGCTGGATCGGCGCAATTGCCGCCGCAATGATCCTGTTCTGCTTCATCTTCTACATTGCCGCCCAGTTTGGCGCCGCAGCCGTGGCCTTCGAGACCCAGTTCGCCCTGCCGCGCTTCGAGTCGGTGCTGGTCGGTGCCGGCGTAGTGCTGATCTACTCCCTGCTCGGCGGCTTCTGGGCGGTCAGCGTGACCGACATGCTGCAGGGTGCGCTTATGCTGCTCGTCGCCCTCCTGCTGCCGGTTGCTGCCCTGGTTGCTGCGGGAGGCCCGTCCGGCGTGATGGCCACCCTGCAGGCCAATGAGAGCGCCGCCTATCTTAGCCTGTCCGGTGAGATGCCGGTCATGGTGCTGCTCGGTTTCGTGGTCGGCGTCTGGGGTGTCGGTCTGGGCGCACTCGGCCAGCCGCAACTGATTACCCGCCTGATGGCCGTGAAGGATGAGGCGGCGCGCCGCCGCGGTTTCCAGATCGCCATCATCTGGGCGGTGCTGGTCTTCACCGGCATGACGGTGCTGGGCCTGTCGGGCCGTGCGCTGGTCGGGGCCGGGTCGAACGGCGAGGCGGTCTTCTACCAGGTGGCGCGTGACTATCTGCCGCCGATCGTCGGCGGTCTGGTGATCGCAGCGGTGCTGTCGGCGGTGATGTCGACGGTTGATTCCATCCTGCTGGTCGCGGCCTCTGCGGTCAGCCGGGACCTTGGTGTGTCGCGCCGCTTCAAGGGCCGTGAAGTGCTGGTGTCCCGGATCGTCATGATCGCCATCGCGGTGGTCGCCGTCTGGATGACCCTGGCACTGCCATCATCCATTTTCGCCCGCGTCCTGTTCGCCTGGGCGGCCCTGGGAGCGGCTTTCGGTCCGATCATCGTGATGCGGGTGGTTGGCGTGCAGTCCGGCCATCGGGCGGTGCTGGCCGCAATGATCGCCGGCTTCGGGCTGACCGTCTTCTTCAACGCCATGGGGGCCCTCGACGGCTCGACCCTGTCAGGCCCCGGTGCCGTCCTGGCGCAATGGGCGCAATTGCCGGGCGACCCGTTCGAACGCGTCTTTCCCTGGCTGCCGGCACTGTCGATCCTGTGGTTCGGACGGGTCAGGGGGGCGGCATGAGGCGTGCCTGCGACACCTCGCGCCTTGACCTGCGGCTCATCCCGTAACAAGTCGGCGGCATGATTGCAGAACTCGGGCAGTTCGCCCTTATCCTCGCCTTCGTGGTCGCCCTTTTCCAGTCCGTCGCCATCTTCGCCGGGCTGCGGACGGGCGACGCTGTGGTTCACGGATTTGCGCGCATGGGCGCGATCGCCCAATTCGCGCTGGTGCTCGCGGCTTTTGCCTGCCTGACCTACCTGTTTGCGGTCGCGGACTTCACCGCCCTGGTGGTCGCCGACAATTCGCATACCGACAAGCCGATGCTCTACAAGCTCACTGGCGTGTGGGGAAATCACGAAGGTTCGATGCTGCTCTGGGGCCTGATCCTGACGGCGTATACCGGCGCGCTCGCCTGGTCGGCCAAGCCGGTCGAGGCGCGACTGATCTCGCTGACCTTCGCGGTGCAGTCCCTGATCACGGCGGCGTTCACGGCCTTTCTGCTGTTCACCTCCAACCCGTTCGCCCGGCTGTGGCCCGGACCGGAAAACGGCCAGGACCTTAATCCGCTGCTGCAGGATCCGGGGCTCGCCTCGCATCCGCCCATGCTCTACGCCGGCTATGTCGGCTTCTCGATCACCTTCTCCTTCGCCGTGGCCGCCCTGATCGACGGCCGCGTCGATGCGCGCTGGGCCCGTATTGTCCGGCCCTGGGCGCTGGCGGCCTGGACCTTCCTCACCATCGGCATCGCGCTGGGTGCGAGCTGGGCCTATTACGAGCTGGGCTGGGGTGGCTGGTGGGCCTGGGACCCGGTCGAGAACGCGTCCCTGATGCCGTGGCTGGCCGGGACGGCCTTCATCCACTCCCTGCGGGTCATGGAGAAGCGCGATACACTGAAAGCTTGGACGATTCTTCTGGCCCTGCTGACCTTTGCCTTGTCGATGGCCGGCACATTCCTGGTGCGCTCCGGCGTCCTGACCTCGGTCCATGCCTTCGCGGTCGACCCCGAGCGTGGTGTCTTCATCCTCGCCATCCTGATCGCGCTGGTGGGCGGATCGCTGCTGATCTACGGCTTGCGGGCCGGCCTGCTCAAGCCGACGGGCGTGTTCTCCGCGATGAGCCGCGAGAGCATGCTGCTGGTCAATAACCTGGTGCTGGCGGCGGCGTGCGGACTGGTCTTCTTCGGGACCTTCTACCCGCTCTTCATCACGACGGTGAGCGATGCCACGGTGACCGTTGGCGCACCCTTCTACAACAAGACCTTCAACCCGATGATGGGGGCGTTGCTGGTGCTGGTGCCGATTGCCGGCCTGCTGGCCTGGAAACGCGGACGGCTGATGCCGGTGCTCAAGGATCTGGCGCCTGCCGCTATTGCCGCTGTGGCGGGTGGTCTGGCCGCTTTCTGGATTGCCGACCGCAGCCTGGTGGCCGGTGCGCTCGGGACGGCGCTGGCGATCTGGATCGGGGTCGGTGTCCTGATCGATCTCGGCAAGCGCTTCAAGCTGGGGCAGATCGACTTCAAGGCCTCGATGGCGCGCGCCGCCCGTCTGCCGCTGGCGATCTGGGGCATGGCTGTCGCCCATCTGGGTCTGGCCGTGGTGGTCTTCGCGATCACCGGGGTCAGCGCCTGGAAGCAGGAAACCAGTGCTTTCCTGATGCCGGGCCAGCATCTCGACATCCGGCACCTGACCATCACGCTGGACAGCGTGGAGCAGGTTGAAGGCCCCAATTATGTCGCCGAGCGCGGTTATCTGACAGCGCGGCGGGACCAGCAGGTGATCAGCAACCTGACAGCGGAGCGCCGTTTCTACTCGATCCGCGGCATGTCAACGACCGAGTCGGCGATCCATGCCCATGCCAGCGGTGACATCTACGTCACCATCGGGCAGGCCAGCCCCGGTCGTGGCTGGCCGGTCCATGTCTATCTCTATCCGTTCGCTGTCTGGCTTTGGATCGGTTCCGCCATACTGGGCCTCGGCGGCCTGCTGTCGATTGCGGATCGCGGTCGCCGCTCGCTGGTCGCAAAACCGGCGCCGGTATCCGCCCCCGCGGCCGCGGAGCCTGCCGAATGAACCGGGTCTTCCTCTTCCTGCCGCTGGCGATATTCGCCGTCATGCTGGTCTATTTCGGACTGGGCCTGCGTGAGGATCCGTCCGAGATTCCCAGCCAGATGATCGACCGTGCCTTGCCTGATTTTGAGCTGGCCGGCGTGGTTGAGGGTGAGCCCGGCCTGTCCAACACCGATCTGCTGGGCCAGGTCTCGCTGCTCAATGTGTTCGGCTCCTGGTGCCCGCCCTGTGCCATCGAGCATCCGATGCTGATGCAGATCAGCCGGTCCGGACGGGTACCGATCTACGGCGTCGACTGGCGCGATCCGCCCGGAGCCGGCGCCGCCTGGCTCGAGCGCAATGGCAATCCCTATCAGCGCGTCGGCGATGATGCCCAGGGCCGCCTGGCAATCGATCTGGGGATTACCGGCGCGCCGGAGACTTTCCTGATCGATCGTGAGGGCCGTGTCCGCTTCCATCATGTCGGCATTATCGATGAAGACGTCTGGCGCAATACGCTGCTGCCGGTGATCGAGGAGCTGGAAGCCCAATGACCCGGCTGGTTCGTTTCAGTGTTCTGGTTCTCGCGCTGCTGCTGTCCGCGCCGAATGCCCTGGCGGCGCCGCAGCCGGATGAGCAGATGGCCGATGAGGTGATGGAGACGCGGGCACGGGCGCTTTACCGCGACCTGCGCTGTGTTGTCTGTCAGAGCCAGAGTATCGATGAGAGCAATGCGCCGCTGGCTGCCGACATGCGCGCCGTGGTGCGCGAGCGACTGCTCGCCGGTGACAGCGATGCCGAGGTCCGCACCTGGCTGCAGACCCGCTATGGTGACTACGTTCTGATGACGCCGCCCTTGCAGGGCAATACGCTGCTTCTGTGGCTGTTGCCGGCCATTCTTCTGGTTGGCGGCGGCGTGTTGGTTGTCATCTATATCCGGGCCCAGTCGCGCCGCCTTTCGGCCGGTCTCGACCCTGAAGACGAAGCGGAACTGGCGCGCCTGCGCGAGGAGGAGGGGTTGTCATGATCTGGTTTCTGATTGCCTTGCTCGCAAGCATCGTCGCTCTGGGTCTGGCTCTGCCGGTAATGCGCGGGGTCAAGGGACAGGTGTCCGACGGGCGCGAGGTGTTTGCCGGCCAGCTGGCGGAGCTTGAGCGGGATCGAGAGCTGGGTTTCATCGATGCGGAGGCTTCCCGCCAGGCGGAACTCGACATCCGTCGCCGGATGAGTCTCGCCAATGCCCGGATGGACGAGGACAGCGTCGAGGCCCATGCGCCCTCACAGGTCCTGCGGCAGGCTCTGGTGGCAGGATCCGGCATTACCGTGATCGCCGCCTTTGCGATCTACATGGCGATCGGCAGCCCGCAGCTCGTTGGCAGGCAACCGGCTGAAATGCCGGCGATTCCCGAGGAGGCGCGGGCCGTGATGGCGGAACTCGACAATCTCCGGACGGACCTGGCCACCAACCCTGACAATCCCCAGGGCTGGGCGGTTCTGGGGCAAGCCTATCTGCGCCTTGGCCGGTTTGGTGAAGCCGCCATTGCCTTCGAGAATGCCATCAACTGGGAGCCGGGATCGGCGTTCCTGTTCAGCTCTCTGGGACAGGCGCGCCTGTTCGAGAGCGGTGGCACGATGTCGCCGGCAGCCCGCGAAGCCTTTGCCCGGGCCCTCGACATCGATGCCAACGATATCCGCGCACGCTTTTTCATGGCGGAGGCCCGCTACCAGGATGGTGAGCGGGAGGCAGCGATGCAGGAATGGCAGGCAATCATCGACGGCGCGGCGGACGGCGCTGCCTATCTGGGCATGGTCGAGGCCCGGATTGCGGCGGCCGAAGCCGAAGCGGGGTCAGCGGAGCCCTAGCACGGGCGCTCTGACAGACGCTCAGGACCGGCTGAGGTCAGGATCTGGCAGATTTCAGGATTCGGCGATGTCTCGCGGCGAATAGTCGGGAACGGCCGCGTCATTGCGTGCCCAGGCGACAAAGACCCCGAGTTGACGCTCGGCCTCTACATAGACGTGGTCCGGGATCTGCGTGCGCTCGACGACAGCAGTCCGCACCGAGGCCGGACAGCTCAGGGCGACCAGCGAAACCGCTACGGCACTTCCCAGAATGATCGCTTGTGTTCTCATCAATCGCTCCCCAGCCCTGAATCGAATTTCCAGTAACCTTACGAAAGCGTAAGAAACGACCGGCGTCCATCCCGACAATCGATAATTCGGGCTGTTTCTTTGCCATTCCGCCCGTCAGGCGCCAAACCGAACCCGATCCTCGGCGAATTTCAAAAACGCAGAGGGAGCTGCGTCCTGATCGCGACGGTGCCAGGTCTTGCGATTGCCTTACCGCGCGCCCGAACGGGGGCTATTTGGTTATGACTGGTCGCAAACCCCCGCACTCCGGCATAAATCACCCTACATAGAGTATTTGACGACGGTCGCGTGTCGGCTGAAACTTCAGGTGAACTCCGTACCGGTTCCTTTGTTTTTCTTTGAGAGTATCCATTCATGACCCTTGAATCCCGTCTTATGGCGCGCTCCGATGCGATCCTGAAATCCTGGCGGACGCTCAACTGGGCGAGCGCGTTTTCCGCGATCATCTACCCGGCGCTCGGCGTCGCGTTGCTGACCACCATGCTCATCCTCGGCCTCGCCCTGAGCGGCCTGACCCTGCATTGGTGGTACGCGCCGCTCTGCTTCGGCGTGACCGCGCTGACCATCGTGCTGTGCAATATGGGGATCGGCCCGCTGCACCGGATCTGGCAACACCGCGCCGGCGAGATCAAATGGCCGGGCCAGGTCATCATCATGATCAATTGCATCCTGGCGATGCAGGGAACTTTGAAGGATTGGGTCAATTACCACTCCCAGCACCACCGCTTTGCCGACAAGCCGGGCGACCCGCACAATCCGTTCGAATCCAAGGTCTGGGCCTGGGTCGGCTGGATCCTGTGGCGGGACGAAAATGACCTCGCCCGCCCGATGCCGATGTGGCTGAAGGACAACCCGGTCGTTCATTTCGCTGACCGTTTCCACATCACGCTATCGCTGGTTGTGCACCTGGTCATCCCCGCCGCCGTCTACGTGGCTGTTGCGCTGACCGGCGGCTCGCTCATCCTGACGGCCCTGCTTCATGCCAGCGTGATCATTGGCCGCGGCTTGCAATTCCACGCCACCACGCTGGGCGTGAACGTGTTCGGTCACATGAAGACGCCGAAATGGTTCGACTATCTGCTGGCGCTTCTGACCGGCGGCGAAGCGTTGCACGATCACCATCACGACTTCCCGCGTTCGGCCCTGCACCTGCCCAAGAAAGGCTTCTGGAACCGGGTCGTCGACTATAACGGCACCGCGCTTCTGGTGATGCGTCGACTGGGGCTTGCCAAGAACCTCCAGATCGCGCCGCAATTTGCGTGATTGCCCGTCGAGGCTGAGCGCGGACATTCCAAAGCCCCGGCCTCATGGCCGGGGCTTTTTCATGCGGGAATGTATGCCGAGATTTCACTGAAATCGCCGCTTCTGCCCATGGACCTGACCCCGGTTCGGCGCTAGCGTCTTCGCAAGTGCATCATACCGTATGCTCGATAAAGTCGATAAAGGGGAGATCATGTCCGATCTGGAAGCCTTCCGCGAAGAAGTCCGGGGCTGGCTCGAAGCCAATTGTCCCGAGGAAATGCGTCAGCCGATGCAGGGCGAAGACGACGTCGTCTGGGGTGGTCGGAACTTCAAGTTCACCGAACCGCAAAAACTGTGGCTGGACCGGATGGCCGAGAAGGGCTGGACGGTTCCGGAATGGCCGACCGAGTATGGCGGTGGCGGGCTCGACAAGGCCCACGCCAAGGTCCTGCGCGATGAGATGAAGCGCCTGAAAGCGCGCGTTCCGCTGCAATCCTTCGGCATCTGGATGCTCGGCCCGGCACTTCTGAAATATGGTACGCATGAGCAGAAGCTCGAGCATCTGCCCCGCATCGCGCGTGGCGAGATCCGCTGGGCGCAGGGCTATTCCGAGCCGAATGCCGGCTCCGATCTCGCAGCGTTGATGACCAAGTGCGAGGACAAGGGTGATCACTATCTGATCAACGGCCAGAAGATCTGGACCTCCTATGCCGACCAAGCGGACTGGATTTTTGCGCTCGTCCGGACTGATTTTGCCGCCAAGAAGCATGAAGGCATCTCCTTCATCCTGGTCGACATGGATCAGCCGGGTGTGACGACCAAGCCGATCAAGCTGATCTCCGGAAAATCGCCCTTCTGCGAAACCTTCTTCGATGACGCGCGCGCCGAGAAACACAATCTGATCGGCGAAAAGAACAAGGGCTGGTCGGTCGCCAAGTATCTCCTGACTCACGAGCGCGAGATGATCGGCGGCATGGGCTCCAATGTCATGCGTCCGGCCGGCGATGTCGCTGTCCAGATGATTGGCAAGGACGAGCAGGGCCGTCTGGCGGATCCCTTCCTGCGGACCGACGTGGTTCGTCTCGAGATTGATGGCTTGGCCTTCATGTCGACGATGGAACGCGTTGCCGACGAGGCCAAGGCCGGGCAGGGCACGGGCGCCAACTCCTCGATGCTGAAATATTACGGCACCGAACTGAACAAGCGCCGCATGGAACTCATGATGGACAGCGCCGGCCAGGACGGCCTGGAATGGGGTTCGGATGATGATGTCGCCGCCCATTGGCTGCGCTCGAAGGGCAACTCGATCGAGGGCGGTACGTCAGAGGTCCAGCTCAACATCATTTCCAAGCGCATTCTCGAAATGCCGTCCGCGTAACGACGCACCATAAGGGGAGAGACCACCATGGCCATGGTGCTGAATGAAGAAGCCGGCATGCTCAAGGATGCCGCCCGCGGCTTTCTCGCGGACAGTGCGCCGATCGCCCAGTTGCGCCAGCTGCGTGACCGGGCGGATGCAGACGGATTTGACCGCAAGACCTGGGCCGCAATGGCCGAGATGGGCTGGACCAGCGTGCTTGTCCCGGAAGACCAGGGCGGCGTGGAAATGGGCTATGTCGCGGCCGGTGTTATCGCCGAGGAAATGGGGCGGACGCTGACCGCCTCGCCCTTCCTGTCGACCGCCATCATGGGCGCAACCGCGCTGTCGCGCTTCGGGTCCGCGGGGCAGAAGTCGGAATGGCTGCCGCGCATCGCGGCGGGCGACGCCATCACAGCGATCGCCGTTGATGAAGGCCGAAAGCACAACCCCTCGAGCGTGACCACCACCGCTGAGCGCTCCGGCAACGGCTTCAAGCTGAGCGGCAAGAAGGGTTTTGTGGCCGAAGGTCATGTTGCCGACATGATGATTGTCTCGGCCCGCACGGCTGGCAGCGAGAGCGAAGCCGAAGGGATCTCGCTCTTCCTCGTGCCACGCGACGCGGCCGGGGTCTCGGTTGAGCGCATCCAGACCGTCGACAGCCGAAATTTCGCGACGGTCACGCTCGATGGCGTCGAAGTGACGGCGGACGCTGTGCTCGGTGATGTCGATGGCGGTCTCAAGGCGCTTGAAGCCGTGCTGGACGCGGGCCGCGCGGGCTTGTCGGCAGAGATGTCCGGCTCGGCACAGCACTGCCTCGAAAGCACGGTGTCCTATCTCAAGGAACGCAAGCAGTTCGGGGAGATCATCGCCACATTCCAGGCGCTGCAGCACCGGGCGGCACATCTCTACTCCGAGGTCGAGCTGGGCAAATCGATCGTGCTGAAAGCACTCCAGACGCTTGATGCGGCGCCCGATCACGCGGCGATGATGGTCTCGGCGGCCAAGGCCAAGATGGGTCAGGTGGCCCAGCTTGCCTCCCAGGAAGGTGTGCAGATGCATGGCGGGATGGGCATGACGGACGAGTACGATATCGGCTTCTTCATGAAGCGGATCCGGGTCGCCGAGGCGCTCTATGGCGATGCCAACTTCCACGCCGAGAAATTCGCACGCATGCGTCAGTACTGATCCGCGCAAATCGCGGGGGAGGAGACTTGATGGATTATCAGGGCAAGGTGGTTGCGATCACCGGGGCTGGACGCGGTATTGGTCTGGCCATGGCCGAGGCCTTTCATGCGAAAGGCGCAAAGGTTGCGCTGGCTGACCTGTCCGGAGCCGAGGAGGCCGCCAGGGCGCTCGGCGGTCTCGGCATGACGGTCGATGTGACGAATGAAGCCGAGATCGGCGCTTTTCTGGATCGGGCCGAGCGCGAGCTGGGATCGGTCGACGTGTTCGTCTCGAATGCCGGCATCCTGAGGACCGACGAGCCGAGCTGGGATGCCATGGGCGCCGATGACAAGGCCTGGCAGGACAGCTTCGAGGTCAATGTGATGGGCGCGGTGCGCAGTTCGCGCCAGGTCTGGCCGCGCATGAAACAGCGTGGCGGCGGGGTCTTCGTGATCGTCGCGTCCGCGGCCGGGCTTCTGGCCCAGATCGGCGCGGCGTCCTACACGGCGACCAAACACGCCGCTGTCTCGTTTGCGGAAAGCCTGCTCATTGCCCATGGCGATGAGGGTCTTCAGGTCGTCTGCGTCTGCCCGCAAGCGGTGCGGACGGATATGATTGGCGGCAGCGAGGACGGCGGGATTGCCGGCGCGGACGGGATTGTCGAACCGTCGGACGTGGCCGCCGAGACACTCGCAGCGATTGCGGAAAAACGCTTTCTGGCGCTGCCGCATGATACCGTCGCCGGATACGAGCTGGCGCGGGCCAGCCAGCGCGATCGCTGGCTCGGCGGCATGCGCAAGTTTCGTCGCATGATGGTCGAGAAGCGCGGCCGCCCGGTCTAGCGCCAACACACGAAATTCAACGCCTAAAACAAATCAAACGGAACGAGATAAAGGGGAGAAACATGGATCTGGGTATGTCGGAGCGCGTCAAGCCGCTCATTGAACAAGTCCGCGCCATGGTGCGTGATGTCGTGATGCCGGTTGAGGCGGAATACCATGCGGAGATCGGCAAGGCCGGTAACCGCTTTGCCTTCACTGATCGTCAGACCGAGATCCTGGAGAGCCTCAAGGCGGAAGCCCGCAAGCGCGGCCTGTGGAACTTCTGGCTGACCGGCTCCGACCGGGGCTACGGCCTCTCGACTGTCGAATACGCCTATCTTGCCGAGGAAATGGGCTGGTCCCACCTGGCCGCCGAAACCTTCAACTGTTCGGCGCCGGATACCGGCAATATGGAAGTCATCGAGCGCTACGGAAATGCCGAGCAGAAGAAGAAATATCTCGAGCCGCTGCTCGCGGGCAAAATGCGATCCGCCTACCTGATGACCGAACCGGACGTGGCCTCTTCGGATGCCACCAATATCGCCTTCTCGGCGGTCGAGGACGGTGATGAGTGGGTCCTCAATGGCGAGAAATACTGGGCTTCCGGGGCCGGTGACCCCCGCTGTGCCGTCTACGTGCTGATGACCCGTACCGAAGGCGATGACGCGCCGCGTCACGGTCGCCACTCGCAATTCCTGATCGATTCCGATCTTCCGGGCATCGAGATCCTGCGCCCGATGACGGTCTTCGGCCATGACGATGCGCCGCACGGTCACATGCACATCCGCTTCACCAATGTGCGGGTGCCCAAGGAGTGTCTGATCCTCGGCCGTGGCCGTGGCTTCGAGATTTCCCAGGGCCGTCTTGGGCCGGGGCGGATTCACCACTGCATGCGGGCCATCGGCCAGGCCGAGCGGGCGCTGGAACTGATGTGTCGGCGCGCCGTGTCGCGGACCGCTTTCGGCAAGCCCCTGGCCAAGCTGGGCGCCAATTACGACATCATCGCCGAGCGCCGCATGGCGATCGAGCAGGCGCGCCTGCTCTGCCTCAAGGCCGCCTGGATGATGGATCAGGGCGATCCGCGCGCGGCTGCGCCGTGGATCTCGCAGATCAAGGTCGTCGCCCCGCGCGTCGCCCTCGAGACGGTCGACGAAGCCATGCAGATGCACGGCGGCACCGGCGTGTCCCAGGATACGCCGCTGGCTGCCATGTGGACGGGACTTCGCACCCTGCGCTTCGCCGATGGCCCCGATGCCGTGCACCGCATGGTCATCGGTCGCAAGGAACTCAAGCCCTATGCCAATGAGGGCTGATCATGGCTCAGCGTAAACCCGCCCCGCCGCGGGCTGTCATCGAACACATCGCGCGCCAGGTGACCGAAGCGGAAGAGGTGCTCAACATTGCCGAGACCGATGTGCTCGGCACGCGTCAGCTGGCCTATGTCAACGCGCCGGCCGACCTGCGCTTTCTTCTGCTCAAGGCGATGGAGCATAGCGAGAAGACAGCGGTGGTCTTCGAAAACCAGCGCTGGACCTTTGCTGACCTGGTGGCGCGGTCGGTTGCCGTCGCCAATACGCTGATCGACCGTCACGGCGTGACCCCCGGCACGCGGGTGGCGCTGGCCATGCGCAATTCGCCGGAATGGATGGCATGTTTCCTCGGGGTGATCGCTGCCGGCGGGGTGATCGTGCCCCTGAATGGCTGGTGGACCAGCGAGGAAATGGCGTTCGGTCTGGAAGACAGTGGCGCCAAGGTCGTCATCGCCGGCGCCCGTCAGATCGAGCGGGTCCGCCCGCATGCCGATCGTCTGGGGCTGACCCTGATCGCCGGGCGCGGCGAGATCGATGGTGTTGCTGACACGTTCGACAGCATGGTGGCCGCCAGTGCCGGCAAGGCGCCGCCCGAGCTCATCATTGATACTGACAGCGATTTCGCGATCTTCTACACGTCCGGTTCGACCGGCAAGCCGAAGGGCGCCCGGCTGACCCATCGCGGCGCTGTCACAACGGTTCTGTCCTTCGCCCTGCTCGGTGCTGCGCTCAAGCTGGCGAACGGGGACGAGGATTTCGTCGACGGTGATCCTGGCGTTCTTGTCTGCCTCCCGCTCTTCCACTGCACCGGATCTCATGCGGTCTTCATGATGTCGCTGTTCGCCGGCCGCAAGATGGCGCTGATGCGCAAATGGGATGCCGGCGAAGCCGTCGAGATCATCCAGGCCGAGAAACTGACCGACATGGTCGGTGTGCCGACGATGTCGCATGAATTGACGCTCGAGGCCGAGCGCCGCGGCGTGGTGCTCGAAACCCTTCAGTCCATGGGGACCGGCGGCGCCAAGCGGCCCGAGGCCCATGTCGAGAAGATCAACGAGGTCTTCCCGCAGGCCTGGTCGTCGTCGGGCTATGGCCTGACCGAGACCAACGCGCTGGGCACCTATAACGGCCTTGGTGAGTATCAGGCCAAGCCGGGCTCGTGTGGTGCGCCGCTGCCGGCCGTGACCTTCATCAAGACGGTGGACGAGGCGGGCAATGAAACCCCGACCGGCGAGCCGGGCGAAGTGTGGATCAAGTCTCCGGCGGTCTTCCGCGGTTATCTCAACCAGCCCGAGGCGACCGCCGATGTGCTGACCGAGGATCGCTGGTTCAAGACCGGTGATGTCGGCGTGATCGACGAGGACGGCTTCCTGTTCATTGTCGACCGGATCAAGGACATGCTGCTTCGCGGCGGTGAGAATATCAGCTGCCTCGAAGTCGAAGGTGCGCTCGCGCACCATCCCGACATCCTTGAAGCAGCCGTGATCGGCATTCCGGACGAACGTCTGGGCGAGCGCGTCGGCGCCGCCATCCTGGTTCGTCCCGGCGCGACCGTGTCGGACGAGGACCTCAAGGCGTTTCTCAAGCCGCATCTGGCGCCCTTCAAGATCCCGGACCATGTCTGGCGCATGGATGGACCGCTGCCGCGCGGTGGGACCAGCAAGATCGACAAGCCGGGCTTGCGGAAAATGCTTTTGACCGAAGGAGGGACGGCCTGATGCCGGTGCTCAAGAAAGACGAATTGGCGGCCAAGATTGGCCAGGAAATCGGCGTATCTGACTGGACGCAGATCACCCAGGAGCAGATCAATACCTTTGCCAAGGTCACGGATGATCACCAATTCATCCATATCGATCCGGAGCGGGCGGCCAGGGAAACCCCGTTCGGCGGGACCATCGCCCACGGCTTTCTGACGCTGTCGATGCTGTCCTCGCTGGCCGCCGATACCACGCTGGTCATTGATGGCATCGTGATGGGGATCAATTACGGCTTCGAGAAAGTGCGCTTTTTGACCCCGGTCCGGGCCGGAAAGAAGATCCGCGGGCGATTCAAACTGGCCGATGCGGTCGAGCGCAATCCCGGCCAGTGGATGCTCAAATATGATGTGACGGTCGAGATCGAGGGCGAGGACAAGCCGGCGCTGATGGCGCAGTGGCTGACCCTCCAGATCCTCGGCTGATCACCACACACCTCAATCAGGGAATGATGACGTCATGAGTGAAATTCGTTTTGACGGCCGCGTGGCCATTGTGACCGGCTCGGGCCAGGGCCTCGGGCGCACCCATGCCCTCGGGCTGGCGGCGCGTGGCGCCAAGCTGGTCATCAACGATCTCGGTGGTTCGCTCGACGGGACCGGGACCGGCTCGGCGGCCGAGGACGTTGCGGCGGAGATCCGCGCGGCGGGTGGTGAGGCGATCTCTCACCGGGCCAATGTGACCAAGCCGGACGAAGTCGCCGACATGGTCGCCCAAGCCAGGGACAAGTGGGGCCGGGTCGATATCCTGGTCAACAATGCGGGCATCCTGCGCGACAAGTCCTTCGCCAAGATGGAGATCGATGATTTCCGCGCCGTGGTCGATGTCCACCTCAACGGCTCGGCGATCTGTACCAAGGCGGTCTGGGACATCATGCGCGAGCAGGAATATGGTCGCATTGCCATGACGACCTCGTCCTCGGGCATGTATGGCAATTTCGGCCAGTCCAATTACGGCGCCGCCAAGTTCGGCCTGATCGGTCTGATGAACACGCTTCATCTGGAAGGCGCGAAATACAATATCCGGGTCAATGCCCTCTCGCCGACCGCGGCAACGCGGATGACCGAAGGTCTGCTGCCACCGGCTGCGCTCGATCTGATGACCCCGGAATCGGTGTCTACCGGTCTGGTTTATCTGGTCAGTGAAGAGGGGCCCAGCCGGACCATCCTCTGCGCCGGTGCCGGCGGATATGCCGTCACCAAGATTTATGAGACCGATGGAATCTATCTGTCGCCCGAGGACCAGACCCCGGAGAATGTCGCCGCTCGCTTCGCTGACATCAGCAATGCAGCGGACCAGAAAGAACTGCAGGCCGGCGGTGAGCAGACCGTCAAATTCCTGACCAAGGCGGCAACCCACATGGGCGTGAAGCTGGGCTAGTCCCGGGGCTTCCGATCGCGACAGTCGAACACCACGAAACACGAGGGTACCGCCATGAAAGCGCTTATCTGCAAGGAGTTCGGTCCTGAGGACCAGCTCGTCGTTGACGAAATTGATGCACCGGCCATCCAGCCGGGCCATGTCCGCATTGACGTGAAGGCCGGGGGGCTGAACTTCCCCGACTTGTTGTGTGTGCGCGGCCAGTACCAGTTCAAGCCGCCACTCCCCTTCGTCCCGGGCACCGAGGGCGCCGGGGTGGTCAGTGAGCTGGGCGAGGGCGTTGAAGGTCTCTCGGTCGGCGACAAGGTCTTGTTCAATACACCAGTCGGCGCCTTCGCCGAGCAGGCGGTGGTTCCCGCGGCGTCGGTGACGCCGATCCCTGACACCATGCCGTTTGATGCGGCCGCCGGCCTGACCATCGTCTACGGCACCTCCTACCATGCCCTGAAACAGCGCGCCGACCTCAAGCCGGGCGAGACCCTGCTGGTTCTCGGTGCGGCGGGCGGTGTCGGCCTGGCGACGGTCGAGCTTGGCAAGGCCATGGGCGCCAGGGTGATCGCGGCCGCGTCGACCGACGAGAAACTGGCGGTCTGCAAGGAGCATGGTGCCGACGAGCTGATCAATTACTCGACCGAGGACCTGAAGGCCCGGATCAAGGAACTGACCGGCGGCAAGGGCGTCAATGTGATCTATGACCCTGTCGGCGGCGACTATGCCGAGACTGCCTTCCGGGGCATTGCTGCGGGCGGTCGACATCTGGTCATCGGCTTTGCTGCCGGTGAAATCCCGAAGCTGCCGCTCAACCTGCCGCTCCTGAAAATGGCCAGCGTGGTCGGTGTGTTCTGGGGCGCCTGGGCAGGGGCCATGCCCGCGGCGCACAAGCAGAACATGGTCGAGCTGTTTGACATGTTCGAGGCCGGCAAGATCAAGCCGCACGTGGCCGGGACCTATCCGCTGGAAAGCTTCCTCGACGGTTTCAACGCGCTGTCGGGCCGCAAGGCGATCGGGAAAGTGATCCTGACGCCGTAGTTGAAGCCGGTTTCGACCGGGCTAATTTGACGCGAGCGGTCGGCGCGCCCAACGTGCGCCGACCGGCTTTGTTCTGGGGAGAGATTTATGCGCCGATTTCTGAGTATTGCCGCCGTCGTCGGGAGCCTTTCGGCCCCAGCCCTGGCCCAGCAACACGCGCCGCCGTCAGAAGTTCTGGCGGTCCACGACTATGTGGCGGCCGTCTCTGCCGAACGCATCGAAGCCGATATCCGCACGCTGGCGGATTTCGGTACCCGTCACACCCTCTCCGAGACCGAGAGCGAAACGCGCGGCATCGGGGCCGCCCGGCGCTGGATCTTCGATGAGTTCGAACGCATCTCCGCCGACTGCGGCGGCTGTCTCGAGGTGATGTACATCTCCGACACGATTTCCGGCGAGACCCGGATTCCCGATCCGGTGGAGGTGGTATCCGTCATCGCCATCCAGCGTGGCCGCATCGACCCGGACCGATATGTGATGATGTCCGGCGATATCGACAGCCGTGTGACCGATCCGCTGGACGGCACTTCGGATAGTCCCGGCGCCAACGACAATGCCTCCGGCATGGCCGGCGTGATCGAGGCGGCCCGCGTGCTCAGCCAGCACCAGTTTGACGGTTCGATCATCTATGCCGGCCTGTCCGGCGAAGAGCAGGGTCTGTTCGGTGGCCAGATCGTGGCCGCTCACGCCATGGAGAATGGTTGGCGGATCAAGGGCGTCCTCAACAACGACATGATCGGCAATATCTCCGGTATCAATGGCGTCATCAACAACACGACCGCCCGCGTCTTCTCCGAAGGCACACGGGCCGTGGAAACACCCGAAGAAGCCCGCATCCGCCGCTTCACCGGCGGCGAGGTGGATAGCCCGTCTCGCAATATCGCCCGCTTTGTGGACCGAACGGCGGACCAGTACATCCCCAATCTGGACGTGATGATGGTTTACCGGCTCGATCGCTTTGGCCGCGGTGGACACCACCGTCCGTTCAACGCGGTTGGTTTCCCCGGCGTCCGCATCATGGAGACCAACGAGCACTATGATCGCCAGCATCAGGACCTGCGGAGCGAAGATGGTCGGCTCTTTGGCGACACCGTCGACGGGGTCGATTTCGACCATGCCGCACGGCTCACCTCCCTCAATGTTGCCGTGATGGCCCAGATGGCCGGCGCGCCGCCTTTCCCGTCCAATGTCACCATTGAGGGGGCAGTGCGCCCGTCGACGACCCTGAGCTGGAACATGGCGGAGGGTGAGGCGGCAGAAAACCTCGCGGGCTATCGCATTTACTGGCGCCTGACCGATCAGCCGCAATGGCAGTGGAGCCGGTTCGTCGGACGGACCGATACATTCACGCTCGAGAATGTCGTGATCGATAATTACTACTTCGGCGTCTCGGCCGTGGCGCTTGATGGTTCGGAAACGCCGGTGGTGTTTCCCGGCCCGGCCGGCTCGTTCGGCAACTAGATACCCTTATTCGTCCCTTTGGCGGCGCACCCGGCTGGGCAGCGCTGCCATTGGCCGACATCCTGCCTTCCGGTTTCAGCTGCCCGGGAGGCACACGCATGCTAACCCTGATCATGGTGACCTGTCTGGTCGCCTCAGCCCCGTCGCAAGATGCGGCGGCCGGCCAGGAGACGCCTTCGGGCGCCACTGCGGTGTCGCCAGATGATACGCGTTTCGTGGATCAGCTGTCCGGGGAAATCGGTCGTTTCGATGTGACCAACTGGGTCATGAGTGGGCCGGGCGATGTCCGCGAGCTGCATTTCGTCGTCGTGACGGAGGTCGTGCTTGGCGGGGCCGGCGTGCGGACGGTCTGGCGAACAGCGCCGGACGGGGACTTCTTCGGCGAGCTGACCCGATCCCTCGATCCGCAAACAGGCGAGGTGGTGCAGCACTGGTATGCGGCCCGGTCCGGCAGCTGGTCGCAAACCCGCCAGATCGTCCAATTCGACGCGTCCGGCCACGGCACATCCTTCTCCGGTGAGGATGGCTACGGACCGTTCGAGGCGCGTACACGGACGATGCGGACGGATGATGGCGGCTATCGCTGGACGATCGAGCGTCGCTATCCCGGAACGGACTGGTTTCTCATTGACCGGGGCGAGGCGGTTCCTGCGTCCGATGGAGGGTGAGGAACTTGAGGGACGACGGTGATGGCCGACGGTTAGGGACGGCGGCGAGGGGCGACTGTGAGGGGCGGTCGGCGAAAAGCCGTGCGCCGCCCCTCCGCTGTCTAGTCGCGGGCGATGATGGTGTAGGTCACCATGGCACCGGTCGCGGCGTTCGGCGCGGTCCATGTCGATCCGAGGCTGAGGCCGGGCTCGATGGGCGCGCAGCCAGCTTCGCCGGTGGCGCGCACGACGCAAAGTTCGTCGCCTTCCACGTGCCAGGTTCCGGAGATGCCGACATTGGTCGTGTAGGTGCCATCAGCATTGAAGTAGGTGATGTAGCTGCCAGCGTCGCTCGAGACTTCAAGCGCATTGTCCAGCAGAGGCTGAACCGGTGAGGCCTGGAGCGTGGCGGCCAGGATAATCGAACTTATCAGCATGTTTGGTCTCCCCCTTTTTGTTCGGTGCGCATGGGTTGGTGGATGGCACAATTGCCGTCTCATGCACCGCGCTGGAGGGTAGGGCAGGAGCTCGCCTGTCTCAATATGTCTGTGAAGAAAAATCGCGTCGCAGGCGAAGTCGGCGACGCGATGTTTGGCCCTTGCAGGGAAGCCGTCCTGGAGTGCCTAGCCGGCTTCGCGAACAGACCCGCTCCGCGGCTCGCGACCGGCCACATCGCGATGGGTCACTTCCTCGCCGCTTTCATTGGCAACGCTGATTGGTGCCAGCTGCTCACCCGTCCGGACATCGAAGAGTTCAAGCGGAAGCTCGGTCTCACCGTAAATCCATTTATCGCCCCATTGCTGCATGGCGATGAGGATCGGGAAAAGCGCTTCGCCACGTTCGGTCAGGACATACTCCTGGCGCTGGCCGCGGACACCGACTTCTTCGCGCATCATGATGCCGTTCTGGACCAGCTTGTTCAGTCGGTCGGTCAGAATGTTCTTGGCAATACCGGTGCTGTCGTGGAAATCGCTGAACCGGCGAGCCCCTTTCATGGCATCACGCACAATCAGGAGCGTCCACCAATCACCCACCTGATTCAAAGTCTGCGCGATCGCGCATGACATTTCATCAAAACGTTTTCGGCCCATTCCGGTCCCCCAAACACCTGGTCGCTGCCCGAGCGACCCGCTCAACTGAAAAGGTACGACCACAGCACCCAGCCCCGAGGCGAGATGTTGTCCCTATGGCCGGGACGCGCCAAAGTGTCAGAGCCCTGACTCCAACCAGCAGATCCTGACGCAAAGGATACAGGCTGGATCATTTTTTGCGACCCCTGATGTTGTCATGACAACAATCTTGCCGACCGGGCGACGGCGCGTCCGACGCCCGAGCCGATTTTCAAGTTATTGATAAGAAGAGAATTTATGGACGCCTCATCGATAGACCAGCTCCAGGTTATCGTGGATGAACAATCACGATTGGGTATAGCCGCCATACTTTTTTTGATGATGTTCTCGGTCGCCCTGTCTCTGAGCGTTCGGGACTTTGCCCTGGTCCGCAAGGAACCCTTGCGGGTTTTGGGCGGGGTGGCCGTTCAACTGGTCGGCCTGCCGTTGCTGACACTCGGCCTGATACTGCTGTTGTCGCCGCCGGCCAGTGTGGCTCTTGGCATGTTGATCGTGGCCAGTTGTCCCGGCGGCAATGTTTCCAACCTCCTGACCCGTATTGCCGGTGGCAATACCGCCTATTCGGTCACGCTCACCTCGATCTCGAGCGTGTCTGCGGCGATCCTGACTCCGCTGTCGATCCTTTTCTGGTCCGGGCTTTATGCGCCGGCAGACGCCCTCGTTCACGCGCTCGAGGTCGATCCCTTGCCCTTCTTTGTCCAGACCGCCGCCCTGCTGGCGGTGCCACTGGCGCTCGGCATGGCGCTCAATGCGTGGAAGCCGGTCCTGTCGGACCGCATCGGTCGGGTGCTTGCCCCGCTGGCGCTCGCCTGCATCGCCCTGCTTGTGGTGGTGGGGATCGTTCAGAACTGGACGATCATCCTGATCACCGGCGCGTTGATCCTGCCGATCGTCGTGCTGCACAACAGCTCGGCTTTTGCTCTTGGCTGGCTCAGCGGCCGGGCCCTCGGCATGGAGCCGGCGCGACGGCGGGCCCTGACCTTCGAGGTCGGGATCCAGAATGCCGGGCTTGGTCTGGTCATCCTGCTCAGCCAGTTCGACGGGGTTGGCGGCGCCGCGGCGATCATCGGCATGTGGAGCATCTGGCATCTGATCGGGGGCTCGCTGCTCGCGGGCTTGTTCCGGCTTGCCGATTCGCGGACACTCGGCCGAAACGCCTCAGAGCGTGACACATGACGGGAGACACAGATGTATGATCTCAAGATCACCGACGGTCAGATCCATGACGGTGCCGGTGCTGAACCGGTTGTCGCGGATATTGCGATCAACAATGGCGTCATCGCAGCCATCGGTCCCGATCTCGGCCCGGCGGCGCGCACCCTCGATGCCAACGGCAAACTCGTCACGCCGGGCTTTATCGATATCCACACCCATTATGACGGCCAGGCGAGTTGGGATGGGATGCTGCGCCCATCCATTGATCACGGTGTCACAACGGCTGTGATGGGCAATTGCGGTGTCGGCTTCGCGCCGGTGCGCGAGGCCGATCATGACAAGCTGATCAAGTTGATGGAGGGGGTCGAGGACATTCCCGGTACCGCCCTTCACGAGGGCCTGACCTGGGACTGGGAGAGCTTTCCGGACTATCTCGACGCCTTGGCCAGGATCCCGCGCACGATCGATATCGCGGCCATGGTCCCGCATGACCCGTTGCGCGTCTATGTCATGGGCGACCGCGCAGTCCACTCCGAACCCGCCAATGATACCGACATCGCCGAGATGCGTCGGCTGACCCGTGAAGCGCTGGAGGCCGGCGCGATCGGGTTTGCCACGGGGCGTTCCGACGTTCACAAGACGGCCGATGGCGAGTGGACGCCTTCGTCCGAATCCACCCGTGAGGAGCTGACCGGCATTGCCCGCGCCTTTGAAGGGCTGGGGCATGGCGTCGTTCAGGCGGTCTCCGATTTCAACCTCGAGCGCGGCGAGCAGGAGTTCGACGAGGAATGGTCGATCATCGCTGACTACGCCAAGGCGTCCGGCCGTCCTTTCTCCTTTTCCCTGATGCAGCGCGACTTTGCGCCGGATCAATGGCTCAAGCTGATCGAGCGCACCGAGGCCCTGAAGGCTGACGGTGTGGATGCCCGCATGCAGGTTGCGCCGCGCGCCATCGGCGTCTTCCTCGGCTTCAATTGCACTTTCCATCCGTTCATGGGGTACCCGACCTACAAGACCATCGCTGATCTGCCGCTGGACGAGCGGGTGGCGCGCATGAAGGACCCGGCCTTCAAGGCGCAGATCCTGTCGGAGAAGACCGACAAGCTGTCCGGTCCCGGCTCGTCCGTGCCGCCGCTCGCCGATCTCCTGATGGAGCATATCGAGTTCGTCGCCGAGAAATTCTTCCAGCTCGGCAATCCACCGGACTATGAGCAATCCGGGGAGAATTCACTCGCTGCGCGGGCCCGTGAGCAGGGCGTCTCGCTGATGGAGATGATCTATGACACGCTGCTGGAACGCGACGGTCACGAGCTGATCTACCTGCCGCTCTATAACTATACGGAGCTCAATTACGACAATGTGCTCAAGATGATGGAGCACCCCCAGGCGCTCTACGGCCTGTCCGATGGCGGCGCCCATGTCGGCACGGTCTGTGACGCCTCCATGCCGACCTACATGCTCACGCACTGGACCCGCGACCGCAAGCGCGGCCGCAAGCTCGACCTGCCGCGCGTGGTGCGCATGCTGACCGGCGCCCAGGCGGATTATATGGGAATGACAGACCGCGGCTATCTGCGGGCCGGGCTCAAGGCCGATATCAACATCATCGATCTTGACCGGCTGCAGATGGAACCGCCGCACATGGAGCGCGACCTGCCAGCCGGCGGCCAGCGTCTCCTGCAAGGCGCGACGGGCTATGTCGCGACCATCGTCGCCGGCGAGGTGGTGATGGAAGAGGGAAAGCTCACCGGCGCCATGCCGGGCACGGTCTACCGGGCCGGCCAGCAGCAGGCGCTGGCAGCGGAGTAGCTCCCCACCCTGCAACCTGCCGGCGCAGGCCAGTCGGCGGGGACGCTGTTTGTGGACTTCCGGCGTGCGCCGCGGGCGTCGCTAGCGGTTGCGGGCCTTGCGGGCGGCATAGCGTTGGTCGCGTTCCGCCTTTTTGGCGGCAGCTTCGGCGACGAGTGCATCGGCAGCGGCCTTTTCGGCGGCGAGGGCGGCTTCAGCCTCCGCGGCCAGTTCGGCGGCCTTGCGGGCCTGGGCTTCCGCTTTCACGCGCTCGCGCTCAATGCGACGCGCCTCGCGCGCTTCGGCAGCTGCCGCGCGCTCGGCGCGCTTGGCAGCGAGCTGCGCGTCATCGGGTTTTGGGGCAGCCTTGAATTTTTCCAGAAGCTTTTGTTTGGCCTCTGCAGCATGTTGTTTGCGGTCGGCGAAGCTTGGGTTAGCGAAGTTTTTCAAACTGTTCTGGTCCTTGGATTTGTTGAAAGCCGGCATGGCGGGCCGCCAGCCGCGACGATCAAGCCCTTTACTGCGCTCGTGAAGGCTCCGGCACAACCCCGAGCGGATGCTTGGAGCTAATTTTCAAAGCTGTGAAGCGCGACAACCCGTCCATTGGCGGCGAGCGCCGGGTGTGGACAGTCAGCGAAGATCAGCCGGGACCTACCTGACATAGCTCGCGCCATTGATGTCGATGCAGCTGCCGGTGGCGCTGCGGCAGGCGCCGGAGGCGAGGAAGGCGCACATGGCGGCAATCTCGTCGGGGTGAGCCAGCTCGCCAATCGGGATCTCGGCCTTGGCCCGGGCCCGATCGTCTTCATGCTGCGGGCCCATGCGGGTATCGATCCAGCCCGGCGCGAGGGCGTAGGCATAGATGCCGTCACTGCCCCATTGCCGTGCGATGGTCTTGGTCAGCGAGAGCAGGGCCCCCTTGGAGGCGCCGTAGGCCATGTGGTTGCGGTCCTCACCGCGATAGCCGGCCCGGCTGGCGATGTTGATGATCGCACCCCCGCCCGAGGCGACCATCTCCGGGATTGCCGCGCGGCAGATATCCGCAACCGCCATCAGATTGACCTGCAGCGTGGTGGCCCAATTGGTCTCCCACTCGCTATCGGAACTATCGAGCGGGCTGGCCCAGTGGATGCCGGCATTGTTGACGATGATGTCGAGCCGGCCAGAGGCCAGATGCAGGGCCGCGTCATAGAGCTCGCGGCCCGCGCCGGGTTGGGACAGGTCAGCCTGGACCGCGCCGAGCGCAGCCGGCCCGATCGCCTGAACCGCGGTGTCCGCATCGGCCATGTTCTGATTGCCGTGCAGCACCACTTCGGCGCCCTGGGCGGCAAACATATGCGCTGCCGCCAGGCCCACGCCATGGCTGGAGCCGGTGATCAGGGCACGTTTGCCCGCCAATTGTCCCGTCATGAAAACCCTAGCTCATCTGCTTCTCTGCGACGGTTTCGTACATCTTGCCATAGGGCGGGGCAAGCAGGCGCGACGGGTGCCATTTGCCGGTCCGGAAGACCGAACGCTCATGGGTGAAGGTCAGGAAACCGGCCTCGCCGTGATAACTGCCCTGTCCCGAACCGCCGATGCCGCCGAAGGGCAGATCGGGGACGGAGAGGTGGAGCAGGTTGATATTCACGCCGACGCCGCCGGACATGGTGTTATCGAGGATACGGTTCGCTTCGGTCTTGTCCGTCGAGTAGACGTAGAGCGCCAGCGGGTGGTCGTGATCGCCGACATAATCGGTCGCCGCATCGAGCTCGGTATAGCCCATCACGGGCAGGACCGGTCCGAAGATTTCCTCGGTCATGAGGCGGCTGTCTTCCGGCGGGTTGATGACCACGGTCGGCGGGATCTTGCGCGCGGCCTGGGCGGCCTGGGCGTCGTGCTCGGGCTGCAGGATTTCGGCACCCGCAGCGCGGGCTTCCTCGATCATGGCGTTGAGACGCTCATAATGGCGATCCGAGACAATGGCGGTGTAGGCATCGTCGCTCGCGGCTTCCGGGAATTCGTGTTGCGCAACCGCGATAATGGCTTCACCGAGGGCTTTCTCGGATCCTTTCGGGGCCAATACGTAATCCGGCGCGACACAGGTTTGCCCGGCGTTGAAGAACTTGCCCCAGCCGATCGACTTGGCTGCCGGTCCCTGCGGATAGGAGGGTGTGACGATGGCCGGCGACTTGCCGCCCAGCTCGAGCGTAACCGGGACCAGATTTTCGGCCGCCGCCTTGGCGACCAGCCGTCCGACCTGGGTCGATCCGGTGTAGAAGAGATGGTCGAATTTGAGCTTGGTGAACGCTTCGCCGACCGCCGGACCGCCGGTGATGACGGTCACGTGATCCTCCTCAAAGGCCTCGGCGAGGAGGGATTTCATCAGGTCGCCGGTCGCCGGGGTGTATTCGGACGGTTTGATCATGGCCCGGCAACCCGCTGCGATCGCCGCCACAAGAGGCGCCATGGCCAGCTGGAAGGGGTAGTTCCACGGCGAGACAATTCCGACGACCCCTTTCGGGTCGCGCCGGATCGTCGCGGAACCGGGCATCAGCGTCATCGGGACACCGACCTTGCGGGTCTTCATCCACTTGGACAGGTGCTTCTTCGCGTGCGCTGCGTCCTGGATCACGAAAGCAATCTCGGCGATCACGCTTTCCTGCTTGGCGCGGTTGCCGAAATCCTTGCTGATGGCCTCGGCAATGGCGTCCGCATTCTTGCGGCACAGGTCGGCAATGCGGTCCAGATCGGCCTTGCGCTTGTCGATCGGCCGGTGCCGTTCCGTGCGGAAAGCGGATTGCTGTGCGGCCAGAAGGCCTTTCATGCGTTCGATCTGCTTGGCTTCGGCTTCACTCATGGTGGCCTCCTTAAGAGTTGTCTTCGGCGATCATTGCGGCCGCTCGGGTCGCGATCATGATGGTCGGCGCGTTGGTGTTGCCGCCCACAAGGCGCGGCATGACCGAGGCGTCGATGACGCGCAGGCCCTTCACGCCCTTGACCCGGCAACGACTGTCGGTGACGGCGAGCTCGCCGGATCCCATCGCGCAGGTCGAGGTCGGGTGGTAGAGCGTCTCGGCTCGCGCCCGGACATCATCGCGCAGGCCGGCCATGGTATTGATATGGGCCCCCGGGAAGCGCTCTTCCTTGCGGTCATGATCGAAGGCCGGCGCATTGAGGATATCACGAACCTTCGCCAGCCCATCGGTCAAAACGTCGAGATCGAACTCCTCGGCGAGATAGTTCGGCTGGATCGCCGGATGGTCATTCGGGTCCGTGCTCTTCAGCCGGATCTCACCACGGCTTTCCGGATAGAGCTGGCAGACATGCAGCGTGATGCCGTGCCCGCTCATTTTCTCCATCCCATGGGCATTGGAAATCGCCGGAATGAAGACCAGCTGGAGGTCCGGGAGGTCCTTGGCATAGGCGGATTTGACGAAGGCACCGCCCTGGACCGGATTGACCGTGAACGGCCCGTCTCCGCGCAGGGCCCATCGCGCGACCATGTACATGTGATTGGGGAAAGACCGCAGCGACGTGCCGATCGAGGTCGCGGACTTTGTCCAGACCTGGGAGGTCACATCGAGATGGTCCTGCAGGTTCTTGCCGACTCCGGGCAGGTCGTGCTCGACGCTGACCCCGGCTTCGCGCAATTCGTCGGCCGGGCCAATGCCCGAGAGGAGCAGGGTCTGGGGCGAGTTGATGGCCCCGCCCGACAGGATGACTTCCTTGCGCGCATTCAAGGTCTGGATTTCGCCGCCGATCTCGACTTCGACGCCGGTCGCCTGACCGTTCTCGATCACGATACGATGAACCATCGCACCGGTCTGTACCGCGCAGTTCTCCCGCTCCAGGGCCGGGCGCAGGAAGGCATCGGCGGCTGAGCAGCGCTTATTGCCCTTCTGGGTCACCTGATAAGTGCCAAAGCCCTCCTGGTCGGGGCCGTTGAAGTCGTTATTGCGCTTGTATTGCAGCTGGTCCGCCGCCTTGAGGAAATCCTCGGTCAGCGGGTTGAGCGGCTTGATGTCCTGGACCCAGAGCGGGCCGCCGGTGCCATGCAGCTCGCTTTCGCCTCGGGTCTGGTTCTGGACTTCCTTGAAGGCGGGCAGGGCATTCTTCCAGCCCCAGCCCTCAGCACCATAGGCGCTTTCCCACTCGTCATAATTCTCCTTGGCGCCGCGCATGTAGTGCATGGCGTTGATGGAGGAGGAGCCGCCCAGCGTCTTGCCGCGCGGCCACAGGAGCTTGCGGTCATTCAGGTGCTTTTGCGGTTCGGTCCAATAGCCCCAGTTGAACTGCTCGCCGGTCACGGCGTATTGCAGCAGCATCGGTGTGCGGATGATCGGGCTGTTGTCTGTTCCCCCGGCCTCGAGAACGAGGACGGATGCGGACGGGTCGCGTGACAGGCGCTCGGCAACGGTGCAGCCGGCCGAGCCGGCGCCGCAGATGATGTAGTCATATTCGGTCTTACTCATCGCCCGCCTCCATCTGCGCCGGCATGATCGTCGGGTCGTCCCCGTAATGGGCGGCGAGGGCCCGCATGGCCGTAATCGATTCTTCGGTGCGGCCGCCCCATTCCGTATCGGCGGCGGTCCGCGCGATCACGATGTTCCGGCGCTCATCGACCCAGACATACTGGCCATAGACGCCGGCGAGGAAGTATTCGCCGTCATGGTTCTCCGGGACCCAGAAATGCAGGCCATAGCCGCGATGCGGATAGACCGCGTCGGGGCCGGCTTCCTGGAAGGGTGCATTCGGCCGCGTGGCCTGTTCAACCCAGCCCTCGGGCAGCAGGCGCTGGTCGTTCCAGACGCCGTCCTGGAGGTAGAACTGCCCGAAACGAGCGTAGTCTTCGAGCGTTGCGTTGAGGCAGCAATAGCCGATGGCCATGCCGTGCTCGCCCGGGATGTTCTGGTTCCAGTAGGCCTCGCCGGTCATCCCGAGCGGTTCCCAGATCCGGGTCTGTATGATGTGGGCGAGATTGTCGTTATAGACGCCGCGCACGACCGCCGAGAGAACCTGCGTATTGGCGCTGACATAGTGCAGGTCTTCACCGGGGGCCCGATTGCGCTCGATCTCACTGACAAGGCGATCAATGTTCTGGCCGTAGATATTGGCGCCGAGGAAGAGACGGCGAATATCGGAATTCGGTGCGTTGTAGTCCTCTTCGAAATCCATGCCGGCCGACATCATCAGAAGGTGGCGCAGGGTGGTGTCGCCATAGTCGCTGCCGCCGTATTGCGGCGCGAACATCTCGGCGCTCTGGTCAAGATTGGCGATGCGCCCGTCCTGCATGGCCATGGCGATCATGGTCGCCACGAAGCTCTTGGCAACCGACCAGGATGTGTGGCGTGTGTCGAGATCCGCGCCCAGCCGGTAGGTCTCGTAAACAACCTCGCCATTGTGCAGGACCATCAGACCGGTGGTGTCGCTGTCGGCCATCCAGTCGTCGACCGTTCGGGCCTGGCCGTTCAGCGTGTAGCCGACAGTCGCGTTTTGCAGATTTCGCCCGAGATGGGTCGCCGATTCGGATGGGTTTATCGCGCGATAGGGGAAAACATCCCCCATGTTCGAAAATGTTTCCACGAGATGGTCGGGTTGGGTCGCAGCCTGGATTTCAGCGGGTGAATAGTCTGACCAGGGCCGATAAAACCAGCCGGCTCCCGCCAAGGCAGCAGCGCCGATAATGACGCCTAAGCCAATGATAAATTTCTTCATTTTTCTCCCCATGACAGCGATTTGAACGCTGTTCACCTAGCAAGGTATCAGACTTGTCACAGGAGAAAAGGGGCAGAATCTCGCCACAAATTCAAAATGCCGGGTGAGGTATCCATGCATCAGGCCGGGCATGATTTTTGCTGTGTCGGGATAAACCGGCTGACAGCGCTGTTGAGCGGTGTTCATATATCAAACAGATGCGCGGAACGGTTGGCTTATAAAACCGCGCCAAAGGGGAGAAAATCCAAATGAAGATGTTTTCCAAAGCCGTCGCGATGGGCACGACGGCGATTCTGACCGGGCTTTTTGCGGGTAGCGCAATGGCTCAGGTCGACGTGATTACCGTGACATCCCAGAAGCGCGAGCAGACGCTTCAGGATACGCCGGTTTCCGTCGCCGTGGTCACGGGCGAACAGCTCGAGCAATCGCAAATCCGCGATGCCGCTGATCTGCAGACCCTCGTTCCGGCGCTCCGCGTGTCCGAGTTCGCGACCTCGTCCAACACCGAATTCAACCTGCGCGGCATCGGTACGTCGAGCTTCAACCCCGGCCTCGAGCCTTCGGTTGGCGTCTTCATCGATGGTGTTTACCGCCCGCGTTCGGGCTCCGCGATCAACGACCTGATGTCGGTTGAGCGCGTTGAGGTCATTCGTGGCCCGCAGTCCACCATCTTCGGCCGCAACACGCCGGCCGGCGTCGTCAGCGTCATCACCATGGCGCCGGACTTCGACTTCAACTACGCCGGTGAAGTGACCGTCGGCAATTACGGCATGCGTCAGGCGCGCGGCACGGTGACCGGCCCGCTCTCCGACAACATGGCGTTCCGCATCGACGGCAATATCCACCAGAATGACGGCTATATCGAAGTCGCTGACGGCCGCGAGGCGAACAATCGCGACCGCATGAGCTTCCGTGGTCAGCTGCTGTTCAATCCGAGCGATAACACCGAAGTGAAGATCATCGCCGACTGGGGCAATCTCGACGAGAATTGCTGCGCGGCACCGTTCGGCTTCTACGACCCGATCGACCTGGCCGCTCTCGTTGGCCTTGGCGGGACAGCGATCCCGGCCGATCCCAATGGTGGCGACCGCATTGCGATCGATGGCGACCTCAATACCCAGCTCACCACGCAGGGTATCTCCGCACAGGTCGAGCATGATTTCGACGGCTTCACCCTGACCTCGATCACGGCCTTCCGCCAGTATGACGAAGACCAGACCTTCGACGCCGATTTCTCGGATCTCGACCTGGTCAGCCTGCGTCATATCGAGAACCAGTATGACAGCTTCACCCAGGAATTCCGTCTGACCTCGACCGGCGACAACATGATCGACTGGATGGTAGGCGGTTTCTACTACAACAACGAGCTGACCTACGCGAACTCGACGCCTTACGGCGCGGACGCCCGGGCCTTCTTCGATGCGGCCTCGGCCCCGTCCGTGGCACCGCTGGTCGCCTCCTTTGGCCTTCCGGTCGGCACCGGCGGCGTTTCGCTGCTTGAAGTCTTCCTGAACATGAACCAGGCCGCTGGCGTGGGTAACTTCGTGCCGCTGGCCTCGGGCAATGGTGCGCTGCCGACCACCCCGGCTGAAGGCTTTATCTCGACCCAGCACGGTCTCCTGTCCGAGCGTTACCAGTATGACACCACGGCCTGGTCGGCCTTCGGTACCTTCGACTGGCATGTGAACGATCAGTTCACGGTGACGGTCGGCGGTCGTTATTCCGATGAAGACAAGGAAATGACGACGGCGATCAACCAGCCTGATCCGATGTCGGCCTTCTCCTTCGTGGACCTCGCCCGCGACCTGCGTCTCGTGACGCCGGGCACGTGTGATCCGGTCCTGTTTGGTGCTGTGGGTGGTGATGCGTGTGCGTATCTCGTGCCGTCCATCCTCTTCGGTGAGGCCCAGGCCGCCGCAGTGGGTGGTGACCCGTCGCTGTTGAACACGCTGCTGGCCCTCGGGATTTCTCCGACGACCCCGCTGACGGCGGCCCAGGCGGCCAACCCGGCGCTCAACCCGCTGCTCGGCTTCACCGCCTTCCAGAACTTCGCGCCGGTCAACGCCGCGAATTTCCCGACCTCCCGCAACGACTCGAACTTCTCGGGCAACCTCATCCTGTCGTATGATGTGTCCGACACGTTCAACGTCTATGCGAGCTACGCGACCGGCTACAAGCCGGGTGGCTTCAACGTCTCGACCAATGCGGCCTTCACCGGCGTGTTCGAGTTCGAGGAAGAGACGGCGGAAAGCTTCGAAATCGGTGCCAAGGGCTCGCTCGACGGTGGACGCTTCGTCTACGCCGCAGCGCTGTTCCAGCAAGAAGTCACTGACTTCCAGACCAACAACTTCGTCGGCAACGGCTTCGCGCTTGAGAATGCCGGTTCGATCGAAGTGTCCGGTCTCGAGCTTGAAGGCCAGTGGGCACCGACCGACAACCTGCTCATCACGGGTGGCTTCACCTATCTGTTCGAAAGCAAGTATGGCGAGTACAGCTTCGCCCCTTGCCCGGACAGCATCGATGCAACCGACCCGAACTTCACGCTCTGCGTGCCGGGTAATGAGCGGACCAATAATGCTGGCGTGACCGCCCTGTTCAACGACCTCTCCGGTCGTGACCGTGGCAATTCGGAGCTCCTCGGCGCTCTGACCGCGACCTACACCCAGCAAGTTGGCGACGGTATGGAGCTGTCCTGGCGTGGTGAAATGAACCATGTCTCTGAATTCGCACACACGACGGGTCTCGATACCCGCTCGTTCGCGAACCAGGACGCGTTCCAGCTCTACAATGCCTCCGTGACCCTCAGCGCCGATGATGGCGCCTGGGCCGTGCAGGTGTGGGGCCGCAACCTGATGGACGAGGATTACACCAAGGGTGGTTTCCCGTCGGTCGGTTACCTCGGAACCAGCTACAACACCTATCCGGGTGATCCGCAAACCTACGGCATCACCCTGCGCGTTCGCGGCTAGTGAACGCCGTTCAAATCTGCTTATGATGGCGGGCGGGGACTTCTGGTCCCCGCCCGTTTTCTTTTGTTTCGGAGCGCGGCATGGCGATCCTTCTCCTGCTTCTGGGGTCAGTCCTCGGCGTCAGTGTCATGGTTTTCTTCAATGCCCGTCTCGGCATCAGCGGCAAGGCCCGGCTGGGCAGCCTCGATGACGCGGTGACGCGGCTCGACACGGATCGGGTCGGCTTTGAGGCCGGTGAGGGTGTCCTGGCAGCGGACGGTGAAGCGGCGCTGGTGATGGACCGGACCGGTGACTGCCTGGGCGTCCTGATCGCGCGCGGCAGTGACTTCGTCATCCGCTATCTCACACCGGGCTCGGTTCGTGAGGTCACCACCGAGGCTGACAATACGGTCAGGCTGAGCCTCAACGATTTCGTGTTTGCTCCGGCCCGCCTGCGCTTCGAGAGCGCCGACACGGCGTCGCACTGGGCCGGCAAGCTCGACATGTTCAAGACCCAGGGCAGGAGCTGACCATGGATGTCCCGGCTTTCGTTCAGACGCTGAACCCGATCACGATCGCGATTCCCTTCTTCACCATTTCGGTTTTTGCCGAAATGATTTACGCGCGCACGAGCGGCAGGGTGCGTTTCGAGACGCGGGATACCGCTGCCAGCCTGATCATGGGGTTGGGGAATAATATCTCCAGCATCGTCTTTGCCGGCCTGATCGGGGCCTGGTCGGTTTTTGTCTACGAGCACCGGCTTTTCGATATCCCGTTTGCCTGGTGGATCTGGGTGATCGCATTCGTTCTCGATGATTTCCTGTATTACTGGTCACATCGCCTTGCCCACACGGTGCGGTGGTTCTGGGCCGACCATGTCGTCCATCATTCATCCCAGCACTACAATCTCACCACGGCCCTGCGGCAGCCCTGGATCAGCCCGTTCACGCTGAAATTCCTGTGGCTGGGGTCCGCCATGGTCTTTGTCGGTTTTCACCCGGCACTGGTCGCCTTCGTCGGGGCACTCAACCTGATCTACCAATTCTGGATCCACACCGAGGCGATCAAGCGCTGTCCAGCCTGGTTTGAAGCGATCTTCAACACGCCGTCGCACCACCGGGTCCATCACGCCACCAATCCGCTCTACCTTGATCGCAACTATGCCGGGATCCTGATCATCTGGGACAAGATGTTCGGAACCTTCCAGGCCGAACTGGACGCGGAGCCCTGTCGCTATGGCATTGTCAAGAATCTGGGCACCTACAACCCGATCAAGATCGCGGTTCATGAATGGCTCTCGATCGTGAAGGACATGGCGGGGGCCAAATCTGCCAAGGATGCCGCCCTGTATCTCCTGGCCCCGCCGGGCTGGTCGCCTGACGGGTCGCGCGAAACCTCAAAACAGATCCTGGCGAAATGGAAAGCCCGGCAGGCGCAGACCAGCGAGGCGGCTGAGGCCCAAGCCGCGGAATAGGCACGCTGCAGCGTCGTCCTGACGCAGCCCCCGCACGCCAGCCGACCGGTGACAGGGCCTGGCAAGCCTTCCCTGACGGACGTATCCGTGTCGGCGCGAGCGTGGCGGGCGGATTGCAGGATTGTCCCCACCAGCCCCCTCGACAATCTATGACAACGTTGTCAAATGTGTAGCATCAAGGCTATCCAGCTTCAGAACCAGGCTGCGCATCGGAGGCTCTATGTCCAGAATTTCACGCCAAAAGCTTGCCCTCTCCGGGATCGACATGGACCAGTTGGGAGATGAGGGCATGGCCCGGATCATCCGGGACATCATTGATGCCGGCCTGCACGGGCTTGCCTTCAGCCCCTATGTGGATGGTCAGGACAATACGTTCGAGGTCGATGCCGACCAGATCCGGTCCCGGCTCGGTGTGCTGGCACCGCATGTCGACTGGGTGCGGACATTCTCCTGTACGCGCGGGAATGAGCTGACCCCGGCGATCGCTCGCGAGATGGGTCTCAATTCGATGGTGGGAGTCTGGATCGATGATGATCTGGCGCGCAACGAGATCGAACTGGCGAAGGGAATCGAGATCGCCCGGCGTGGTGATGCGGGTATCCTCGCCATCGGCAACGAAGTCCTGTTGCGTGAGGAGCTCACCGAAGATCAGCTGATCGAGTACATCAATCGGGCCAAGGCCGCGGTTGATGTGCCGGTAGGCTATGTTGACGCCTACTTCCTGTTCGAGAACCACCCCCGCGTGGCCGATGCTTGCGACCTGCTCCTGGTCAATTGCTACCCGTTCTGGGAAGGCTATCCGATTGAACATGCACACATCTATATGCGTGAAATGTACCGGCGAGCCGAACGTGTCGCGAATGGCAAGAAGGTGATCATTGCGGAAACCGGCTGGCCAAACATCGGAACCGCTGACCGTGGCGCGGTTCCCTCCGTTTCCAATGCGATGAAGTATTTCATCGACGCCGTACGCTGGACCAATGAAGAGGGTATCGATCTGTTCTATTTTGCCGGTTTCGACGAAGCTTGGAAGGTCGCCAAGGAAGGCGATGTCGGCGCGTATTGGGGACTCTGGGACAAAGACGGTGTCCCGAAGTATTGCGGCCGCTGATGTTCGGTCTGTTCAAAACACGGCAGCCCTGGTCCGACATCCCCTTCGCCAACGCGATCTGCTATTCCGGCTATCGCGACGGGCAAAGTCCGCCATCCGGCGTTTTCCCGTCCTACGCGCAAATCCACGAAGACCTTGAGATACTGGCTCGGCATTGGCGCTATCTGAGGGTCTATGACTGCACCCCTCACGCCGAAACCGTCCTGCGGGTGATCCGCGAGCAGGGTTTGCCTCTGAGGGTGATGCTGGGGATGGGCCTTGGGGCGGAGGTGAGCAATCCGGGCTGCCCGTGGGGGGGCGTCTATGACGATGCCGTCCTCGCGGCGAACCGCGCCGAAAATGATGCCGAGCTGGGGCGCATGATTGCGCTGTCGAAGGCATACCCGCGCGAGGTTCTCTGCCTGTCGATCGGCAATGAGGCGAGCGTCGACTGGAATGACCACATGGTCGAGGTCGAGCGCCTCATCCATTTCGCCAAGACCTTGCGCCGGCGTACCCGTCATCCGGTCACGTTCTGCGAGAACTACGTGCCATGGACCGACAAGCTGAGGCCGCTGGTCAGACATCTCGACGTGATAAGTGTGCACACCTATCCAGTCTGGGAATACAAATCGATCGACGAGGCCCTGGCCTATACCCAGGAGAACTACTTCGCGGTCCGAGGGCGGTATCCCGACATGCCGGTCATCATCACTGAAGCGGGATGGACGACCCGGTCCAACGGCCGCGGCATTGAGCCGGACAACGCGTCCGAGAGCCTGCAGGCGACCTACTACGCCCAACTCATGGAATGGGCCGAGGCCGAGCAGATCATGACATTCGTGTTTGAGGCCTTTGACGAGCCTTGGAAAGGCTCTCCGGATCCGGATGAGCCCGAAAAGCACTGGGGGCTCTTCACTGTCGAGCGCCAGCCAAAGCCTGTCATGATGAAGTGGTTTTCCGATCTGAGACCGGGTGAGGGCACCTAGCGGGGAAGAGGATGCCAAGGCGCCTGTTGTGATTTCGCAGGGGCTGCATGGCTGGTCTTGGCGGCTGATGGCGCGCGGCTCGAGCCCGGCGCGTTATCGCCATCCCGTCTGACGCTGTCTCGGCCGAGGTGTCAGCTGCGCCCGGACCCCGCGCCAGCTTGACATTTCACCCCGTAAACCGGCACATCGCGGCAACCTGTCTAACCCCGATTTACCGGACACTTTGCCATGCATGCATACCGCTCCCATACCTGTTCCGAGCTGCGCAAGGATCATGTCGGCCAGACCGCCCGGATTTCCGGCTGGATCCACCGCAAGCGCGACCATGGCGGTCTGCTCTTCATTGACCTGCGCGACCATTATGGTCTGACCCAGGTCGTGCTGGAGCCGGAAAGCCCGCATTTCGCAACGCTGGAGCGTCTGCGCGTGGAGAGCGTCATCACCGTCACCGGCGAGGTCATCGCGCGCTCGGCCGAGACCGTGAACGCCAACCTGCCGACCGGTGAGATCGAGGTTCGCCTGGCCGATCTTGCGATCCAGTCGGAAGCGGAAGAATTGCCGCTGCCGGTCTTTGGTGAGCCCGACTGGTCCGAGGAAGTGCGCCTGAAGCACCGCTATATCGACCTGCGTCGCGAAAGCCTGCACAAGCGCATCGTCCTGCGCTCGAAGATCATCGATAGCATTCGTCGGCGCATGGTCGACGAGAAGTTCGTCGAGTATCAAACGCCGATCCTGACGGCCTCCTCGCCGGAAGGTGCGCGTGACTTCCTCGTGCCGAGCCGTTTGCACCCGGGCAAGTTCTACGCCTTGCCGCAGGCCCCGCAGCAGTTCAAGCAGCTGATCATGGTCTCCGGCTTTGATCGCTATTTCCAGATCGCGCCCTGCTTCCGCGATGAAGACGCCCGGGCCGATCGTGCGCCGGGTGAGTTCTACCAGCTCGACATGGAAATGAGCTTCGCTACCCAGCAGGACGTGTTCGACGTGATCGAGCCGGTCATGAAGGGCCTGTTCGACGAGTTTGCCGATGGCCGTCACGTGCCGGACGAGCCCTTCGTGCAGATCGCCTACAAGGACGCCATGCGCTGGTATGGTTCGGACAAGCCCGACCTGCGCAACCCGATCAAGATGGCTGATGCCTCGGACACCTTCCGTGGTTCGGGCTTCAAGGTCTTTGCCGGCATGCTCGAGCGCAATCCCAAGGTCCAGGTCTGGGCCATCCCGGCCAAGACCGGTGGCAGCCGGGCGTTCTGCGACCGGATGAATTCCTGGGCCCAGAAAGAAGGCCAGCCCGGCATGGGCTACATCTTCTGGCGCGAGGCGGAAGCCGGCCTGGAGGCTGCGGGTCCGATCGCCAAGAATATTGGCGAGGAGCGGACCGAGGCTCTGCGGGTGGAACTCGGTCTGGAAGCCGGGGACGCGGTCTTCTTCGCAGCTGGCGATCCCAAGGATTTCGCCGGCTTTGCCGGCCGGGCCCGCGATGTGGTCGGCAAGGAACTCGACCTCTGCGAGACCAACACCTTCCGCTTCTGCTGGATCGTCGATTTTCCGATGTATGAGTGGGACGAGGATAACAAGAAGGTCGACTTCTCGCACAACCCGTTCTCCATGCCGCAGATCGATCCGGAAGACTTCCTCAAGCTCGATCCGGATACCGATGCCGAGACGCTGCTCGCCCTCAAGGCCTATCAGTACGACATCGTCTGCAACGGCGTCGAGCTGTCCTCCGGCGCGGTGCGGAACCATCGTCCGGACGTGATGCTGAAGGCCTTTGCCTTTGCCGGCTATGATGCCGCAACGGTCGAGGAAGAATTCGGCGGCATGCTCAACGCCTTCCGTTACGGCGCACCGCCGCACGCCGGTATCGCGCCGGGCGTTGATCGTATGGTCATGTTGCTGGCGGGTGTCGAAAACCTGCGCGAGGTCGTGATGTTCCCGAAGGATCAGCAAGCCCGCGATCTGATGATGAATGCACCGGCCGAGGTGGAGCTGAAGCAATTGCGCGAGCTGCACATCCGCTCTGTGATGCCGGACGCCAAGAAGGCCTGATCGGCAGGCCCCCGGGCCAACCCGCCTGGACATGAAAACGCCGACCCTTAGGGTCGGCGTTTTTGTATCTGGAAGCGGTGAGCACGCTTGTCAGTGCGGTCAGTTCTCCGGGCTCGCCTCGGTATTGTGTTCCGGCGGCGTCGGCGGCGCCGGTGGCGTTGGCTGGGAGCGTGGCTGGTGTGGGGGCACGGTCGGCTGAAGCTCCGGCGCGCCCTGGCCGATCCGGTCATGATCGATGACCCAGAGGGTATCGGTATCGCCGTCGGGCAGATCAATAACGATACTGCCATTCTCGGTTTCGATGCGGGCCGTGGCCCGTGCGGCATTGTCGCCTTGCGCGCGGCTATGATCGCGTAGCGAGCGGCGGGCGGCTTCATTTGCGGCCATGGCTTCGCGGCGTGCATTTTCGATAATGCGGCGCCGCTCCTCATTGACGCTCTGGCGCTGGCTCTCGCGTTCGCGCTCGACGCGCCTCAGCTCTCGCTCGGAGCGGGCGAGTTGGCGCATCGCCTCGTTGGTGGCCTCGCGGATCGCGTCCTGGTCGAGTTCCGTGGCGTGCACTTGCAAGGCCGCGCCGATCTCCGACAGGATTTCGATCCGGGCATTCTCCAGAGCCTGAATTTCCACAATGCGCTCGATCCGATCAGGACCTGAAAAGCGGAGCGCATAGGTGTTTTGAACCAGGCTGGCACCGGTTTCCGGGACGCTGTCGCAGCCGGGAAGGTCGATGCCCTCGCCCACGATGGTGCTGGCATCACCACACGTGCCGGAAAGGCTTTCCTTGGTGAGGCCGGTGGTTCCAGTGATCTGGGCACCGGAGAAGTTCGCGCCGAGCAGGACCGCGCCCGTGAAATTGACATCATGCAGCTCGGCGCCCTCGAAATTGGCGCCGGTCAGGTCAGCGTCCTGGAAGTTCACGTCGCTGCCATTGACCTCGGCGAAATTCGCACGGCGCAGCTCGGCGCTGCGAAAATTCGTGTCGTTGAGTTCGGCTCGCAGAAAGTTCACCTGACGCAGGCGTGCATCGGCGAACAGCGTGTCCGTGAGCGAGGATCCTATGAAGGTGACGAACACCATCTGCGACCCTGTGAAATCGGTATCAGTCAGGTCGGCCGACGAAAAATTGACGCGCTCGATGATGGAATTGGCGAGACTGGCACCGTTCATGTTGGCGCGCGAAAACGTCACCCCGGTCAAACGCGAATGCGTCATGATCGTGTCTTCGAAGTCGGCATCGTTGAACCGGCTCTCGATCATCGTCACCGACGGCAGTTCCGAATTTGCGAATGTCGTGCCTTCGAAATTGGCGCCGATGAAGACGGCGTTGGCCATGTTCTTGTCGGAGAAGTCGCAAGCCTCGCACTCGCCACCGATCGCCAGACCGCGGCGCGGATGATCGTCGCCCCCGGCAAGGGCGGGGGAGACCGCCAAGGCGAGGAGCGCAACCGTACAGGACAATGTCTTCAAACTGGTCCGCATATGCTCACGGATAGGACAGAGGCTTGCTCAAAGCGACTTAAATCACGGTAACCCTGAGGTATATCCTATGAGGGGGCGGCGCTTCTGACCAGTCCTGACGGTGTCAGTTGGCGGGTCAGCCTATTGGCAGGGGGGGATCGTCAGCCCGGCCGGCAATTGGGTCGAGGCATCGCCGCAGGCACTGGAAAGCTGGGCCTGGGTGAGGCCGCGTGCGCTGGCCATTTCCGCTCCGGAGAGGGTGGCGCCGGAGAGATTGGCACCGCCGAAATCCGCACCGCCGAAATAGGCTCCCACCAGATTGGCGCGGGTCAGATCCGCATTGCGGAAGGATGCTCCGGTGAAGCGGCCGCCGAACAGGTTGGCGATCGACAGGTTGGTACCGTCAAACCGGGCGCGGTTCATCGTCACAAGCGCCAGGTTTGCTTGCCGCAGACGGGCGCCGGAGACATCGATGCCGGGCAGGTCCAGATAACCCAGTTCAGCCTGGAAGAGGTTGCAGCCGGGGCAGGACTGACCCGCCTGGACCCGCGCGATCTGTCCGGCATCCTGGGCCTGTGCGAGGCCGGATGTTGCGAGCAGGGCGGCCAGGGCGAGAAGAATCCGTACCATTGTGGAGCACTCCGAAAGAGGGTGCGTCCAGACCTGCAAGGCTTGCGCCGTCTCAGCTTCCGGTCCAGCCGCAGGCATCGCATTTCTGCCCGGCGACATCGTCTGTGACGACAGTAAAATGCCCGCATTCCGCGCATGGGTCACCGCTATAGACCGAGATATCGCGGGAGACCGGCCGGCTCACGGTCCGGTCCTCGATCTCGTAGTGACCGGCCTGGCTGTCCTGGCCATCGCCACCGCTGGCTGCCCGTTTGGGCGCGTTGGCGAACATCAGGATATTGTCCGGCACCTGACCGCGTGAGAAGCCGCGAGAGATGAATTTTGCGGCATCTTCCTGTGCAAGCTTCTCCTCCTCGACACCGCGTCCCAGCCCGCCCGGGTCGGCGCGATCGGGGGACAGTTCGGCGAGGTCGTCGCGGCCGAGATAGGACACGCCAAGCTCGCGGAAGAGATAGTCCAGGATCGAGGTCGCATGCTGGATCGAGTCATTGCCCTCGACGGCGCCGGCCGGCTCAAACCGTGTGTATACGAAGGCGTCGACGAACTCCTCAAGGGGCACGCCGTATTGCAGGCCGATGGAGATCGCGATGGCAAAATTGTTCATCAGCGAGCGGAAGGCGGCCCCCTCCTTGTGCATGTCGATGAAAATCTCGCCGAGCTCCCCGTCGTCGAACTCACCAGTGTGGAGGTAGACCTTGTGGCCTCCCACCTTGGCTTTCTGGATATAGCCCTTTCGCCGATCAGGCAGTTTGCGTCGGGCGGCCGGCTTTTCGACGATCCGTTCGACCGTCCGCTCCACAATGCGTTCGGTCGGCGGGGCTTCGGCGGCATAATCGCCCTTGTCGAAGTCAATCGCCGGCAGGAGATCGAACAGACCCGATGCCGTGCGCCGAATGCTGAGCGCGCGAAGGCCGAGCTCTCCGCCGAGGTCAATCAGGGCGGCCACATCATCGATTGTGGCCTCGCCCTCGAGGGCCAAGCTGGTCTGACAGCTTCCGCCGATCTGGGCTTCGATGGCGGCGGCCATCAACATCTGGTCCTGTACGGACGGTGTATCGAAGACGGCGCGGATGGCGGCCGACAGGTCTGGCGCATTGGCCAGGTCGCCGGTGCCATGCGCATGGGCATCGGCGGCGCGGATGGCGGCTTCGTCGTAGCCGATGGCATGGCACAGGGCGTTTCCTTCGCGCTCGATCTGGTCAGCCGTGAGGCCGAGGGCATCGCGGCAGGTCCGGTCGCCCAGCGTCCAGCGATTGAGGGCGTGGCGGACCGAGGCGCCTTCGGCAATGGAGTCTTCCAGGCGCTCGAGCGCGTCCGCCGGGACACCGCGTTCCATGAGGTTTTCCAGTGAGATACCTGGGGCGCCTCGGAGGCTGCCATGGCCAGCCGCATGGTCCTCGGCGCGTTCGACTTCGGTGACGCTGCGGCCCCGTGCGAGCAGGCCGGCGCGAGCGCAGTCCCGAAGCCGCTGGCCACCGGTCATCTCGGCATCGGCCGTGATGACACCGTTGACCGGCCTTGCGCCAAAACTGTCCGCATCCAGCAGGTTGGCGATATCGCCGTCGGGCTCGCGGCAGGTCAGGGTCGGGCCAGGCCGGGCGAGGGCGGCCTTCGGCAGGAAGGGGGACGCGTCGGTGCGCAGGGCGGCGCCGACGAGCCTGAAGGGACCGGGAAGCCCATCCAGCGGCACGGCGGGACCGAGCCCGGGCGCTGCGGCCCCCGTCTCCATCGCCACCTCACGCAGGGTGCGCGTCGCCAGATGGGTGATCGCGGCCATGGTGTCGCGCGCGCCCTCACTGCCATAGGCCAGACCCGCCGCCATCAGCAGCGCGCCGACACCGCTCAGCGCGATCGACCCGGCCGAGCTGGCGCCCTTGGGCGCACTCAGGGTGAGCGCAATCGCCCAGTAGCGGATCGTGTCGGTCAGCAGTTCGGCCTGGAAGCCGTCCCGGCGATCGAGAAAGGCCGGCAGATTGATGTGGATCGTCGGGCCGGTTTCGTCAGGGCTGGCGTGAAAGGCGAGCGATGGCGTGCCGAAGCTCCACACGGTGCGGGCAATCCCGGTCCGGAGGTCGCGGGCCGGAACAGCCCCGCCGTCCTGCTCGAACGTCCAGTCCTCACCCATGGCGACGGCCTGGCTGAAGGCCCGGGGCACGTGCAGCACGGCGGGGCGTGTTTCCAAGGCGTCGGGTATCAACGCGGCCAGGGCGTCATCATCGGTACCCTGGCGAGCGAGGGCGAGGGCACGCTCCACGGCTTCCTCGGGAACCCCGTCCTTGAGGGCCCGGCGCATGGCGCGGGCGAGGGCCGCGTTGCGGCGCGGATCGAAACAGTCGTCGATATCGCCGGAGCAGCGCCGCACGGCCTCACCAATGGCCTCGAGGCGGTCGCGGGTCACCCGCGCACCGACGTCCAGCACCGAGGCGCGCAGGGCTGTTTCAGCAACCCGGCGCAACTGGCCAGGCGCCTGGCGCGAGTTGATGCGAATTGTCAGCGGTGAAGGCGTCGCCGGCGTGTCGGCAACCGGGTCGCCATAGGCCCAATCGACACCGCCTTCGCGAATGAGATTGGCGTCGGGCATGACGAGACGCCCGGTGAGGCTGGCCGCGAGCTCACCCGCAAACAGATCGGCGTCTGCATCGCTCGCGAAGGCCCCTTGTCGTGCCGCCGACCAGGCCAGCGAACCCGACAGGCGCTGCACAACCGTCGCGAAATCGGATTCGCATACCCGTTCCTCGCCGTCGGCGCATGACGGGGTCAGCTTGCTGAAGCTCTTGGCGCCCTTGCGCGGGCTGGTGGCCAGCGGCCGCGGTGTGGTGAGCAGGTCAGCAAGGCCCTGGGCGGCGGTCAGGCTCCACCCGGCCGGCGTCGTAACGTCGCGCTCCCCGGGCATCGCCGCATCGCGATCGCCGTCAAACTCGGCAAGCTCGTGGGTATCCGTCGCGCCCGCGGACGCTGTCTCGGCGATGAAATCAGCAATGCGACCGAAGACCTGCATGCGACTGTCCTCTCATGTCCCGAATCGCTCGGGCGAACACAAAGTGTACCGCGCCGACCCGGCGACCTGAAACCCGCCGCGTTCAACACTGGACCCGCCCGCCGCGCGGGGGCATATAGGCCAAGCCTGCCTCGACCGACTCGGAGCCGCTGACAATGTTCGGACTGATCTCAAAGCTGTTTGTGTGGTGGAAAGACGCCACGCCGGGAACCTTCCTGACGCTGCGCATGCGCGGCGCCAAGCAGGTTGGCTCGGACGAATATGGCAATCGCTATTTCGAGGAAGCCGGCGAGACCGGACCGGATGGCCAGGGCCAGAAGCGCCGTTGGGTTATCTACAAGGGCTATGCCGACGCCTCGCGGGTCCCGTCCGACTGGCATGGCTGGCTGCACCACACCTTTGACGAGGTGCCCACAGACGCGCCGCTCTTCCGCCAGTCCTGGGAGAAGGATCACCATCCCAATCTCACCGGCACCGTCCACGCCTATCGCCCGACCGGCTCGCTTGCCGTCAGCGACCGTCGCCAGTCGACAACGGGCGATTACGAGGCCTGGTCTCCGGACGAGGCATAATTCGCCTTTACCGCGTCACAATCCCGCGACAGGGTGGCTGCCATGAAAACTTCCATACTTGCCTTGATTGTTGCGCTCGGTCTGGCTGCCCCCGTTTGGGCGCAGGACAGCACGGGTTCCGGCTCGTCTGTGTCTGCGGACGAGACTTCTGATCTCCTGCGCCGGGATGATCCCGACAACACGGCAGAGCGCGGTCCGCTGTCCTCGCAGCCGGGCAGCATCGTCGTGCTGCGCGGGCTCGACAAGGTGACCGCCCGCACGCGCGACTTCGAGGTCGCCATCGGCGACACGGTGCAGTTCGGCGCGCTGTCGATCACCGCGCAATACTGCCGCAAGCGCCCGCCGGAAGAGACGCCGGAAACCTATGCTTTCCTGCAGATCAATGATCGCCGGACCGACGGCTTTGGTGTCGATGTCGAGGGTGAGCAGATCTTTTCAGGCTGGATGTTCGCATCGCGCCCGGCCCAGAACCCGCTCGAACATGCGGTCTATGATGTCTGGGTGATCGACTGCAGGGCCTGACGGCCGGAGACGTTTTCCGGCAGGGCATCGAAGTCGGCCTCGAAAATCAGGGCATCGGCGAGGCGCTCGCGATAGGCGCTGCGCGGGATCGTGATGGCCCCGAGGCTTTCCAAGTGTTCGGTGGTGAATTGCGTATCCAGCAGACTGTAGCCGCCGGCCCGCAGCCGCGCGATCAAATGGACCAGCGCGATCTTGGAGGCATCGCGGCGACGCGAAAACATGCTCTCGCCGAAGAACGCCGCCCCGAGTGATACCCCATACAGGCCGCCGACGAGATCGGCGCCGGACCAGCACTCCACCGAATGGGCGTAGCCAGCCTCGTGCAGGCTTGAATAAAGGCGGATGATCGCCTCATTGATCCAGGTCTCCTCGCGGCCCGGAGCGGGCTTTGCGCAGCCCTCGACCACGGCCTCAAACGCCTGGTTCACGGTGACCCGGTACAGGTCCTGACGCACGGCTTTGCGCAGACTGCGTGAGGCATGGAAATCATCGAGCGGGATGATGCCGCGCTCGTCCGGATCGAGCAGGTATATGCGCGGATCGTCACGGCCTTCCGCCATCGGGAAGACACCGCGCGCATAGCAGTTGAGCAATTCCTGTGGGCCGAAGCCGCGCATGCCAACTCCTGCTTCCGGCTGGCTGGCGGGCGGGATCAGTCCTCGCGGCTTGCCAACCAGTCTTCCAGCCAGCGGATGTGATAATTGCCGCTCACGAAATCCGGTTCCTCAAGCAATTCGAGGAAGATCGGGATCGTGGTCTGCACACCGCCAACCACCATTTCCTCCAGGGCCCGGCGCAGGCGCAGAAGCGCCTCGTGACGGGTCCGACCGTGGACGATCAGCTTGCCGATCAAGCTGTCATAGTAAGGCGGGATGGCATAGCCGGCATAAAGGGCGGAATCGAGGCGGACACCAAGGCCGCCGGGCGCGTGAAAGTCCGTGACCAGGCCGGGTGACGGCGCAAATGTCCGGGCGTTCTCGGCATTGATCCGGCACTCGATCGCCCAGCCGTCAAACTTGACGTCGCTCTGCTTGATATCGAGCGGCTGACCGTCGGCGACGCGGATCTGCTCGCGCACCAGGTCGATGCCGGTGATCATTTCGGTGACCGGGTGTTCGACCTGCAGGCGGGTATTCATCTCGATGAAATAGAATTCCCCGTTCTCCCACAGGAATTCGATGGTCCCGACGCCGCGATAGCCGATCGCCTCGATCGCCTTGCGGACAACCTCACCGATCTTCTTGCGGTCTTCGTCATTGAGGGCCGGTGAAGGGGCTTCCTCGAGGATCTTCTGGTGGCGCCGTTGCAGGGAGCAATCGCGCTCACCCAGATGCACCACATTGCCATGCGTGTCGGCGAGTATCTGGATCTCGATATGGCGCGGCCGACCGAGATATTTCTCGATATAGACGGTGCCGTCACCGAAGGCCGCCAATGCTTCGGCCGAGGCCGTTTCCATGGCTTCCTTGAGCTTTTCGGCTGTCTCGGCAACCTTCATGCCGCGACCACCGCCGCCCGAGGCCGCCTTGATCAGAACCGGGTAGCCAATGGACTCGGCAATCGGGACCGCGTCCTCGTAGGTCTCGACGCCGCCCTCGGAGCCCGGAACGACCGGAATGCCGGCATCCATGACCGCCTGTTTGGCGGTGATCTTGTCGCCCATCATGCGGATGTGCGCCGGCGTCGGGCCAATGAAGGCGAGGCCGTGCGCTTCGACGATCTCGGCGAAACGGGCATTTTCCGACAGGAAGCCATAACCTGGGTGGATCGCCTGGGCGCCGGTCACTTCGGCAGCCGTGATGATGGCCGGGATGTTGAGGTAGGACTTGTTGGCCGGCGGTGGTCCGATACAGACGCTCTCATCGGCCAGGCGCACATGCATGGCGTTGGCGTCGGCCTCGGAATGCACCGCAACCGTGCGGATGCCCATCTCCCGGCAGGCGCGGTGAACGCGAAGGGCAATTTCGCCGCGATTGGCGATCAGGATCTTGTCGAACATGTCGTCGCTCGCCTTGCTGGTCGCGTCAGGACAGGACGAAGAGGGGTTCGCCGTATTCCACCGGCTGGCCATCCGCGACGAGGACTTCCGTCACCGTCCCGGATTTCTCCGCGGTAATCGGGTTGAAGGTTTTCATCGCTTCGATCAGCAGGATGGTATCGCCCTTCTTCACCTGATCGCCGACCTTCACGAAGTCAGACGCATCCGGGTTCGGCTTCAGGTAGGCCGTGCCCACCATCGGCGATTTGACGGCGTCCGGATTGTCGGCCGGCGCGGCCGGCGCCGCAGCCGTCACAGCCGGCGCAGCGGCCGGGGCTGCAGCCGGGGCCGGAGCGGCGACCGCATGCACGACCGGCGCTGCCGTGACCTGACGCGCAATCTTCAGACGCAAGTCACCGCGTTCGACTTCGATTTCCGACAGGTCGGTGTCACGAAGGATGTCGGCGAGCTCGCGAACGAGATCGGCGCTGATCGGGGAGCTGGATCGGGAATCAGAACTCATGATGTAAGACCTTTGGTTCCGTCAGTTGCCGAGACAGGAGACAGCGGCGGTGATGCCCAGAAGATAACTCTGCAGCCCGAGACCGGTAATCGATCCACGCGCCGCAGGGGCGATGTAAGAATGATGCCGGAAGGCTTCGCGTGCTGCAGTCTGACTCAAGTGAACTTCGATGACGGGAGGTTCTATAGCGCGAACGGCGTCATGCAAAGCGACCGATGTATGGGTAAATGCAGCCGGGTTGAAAACAACTGCACTCGCATTGACGTTTGCGTCATGCAGCCAGTCAATCAGCTCGCCTTCATGATTGGACTGCCGAAAGACGATGTCGAACCCCAAGTCACGCGCATGTGCCGCGCAAGCCTGTTCAATCTCGCCCAGGGTGAGTGCGCCGTAGATTTCCGGCTCGCGCGCGCCCAGAAGATTGAGGTTCGGACCATTGAGGATGTGAATGGGTCGGGTCATGGCCTTGCTTTGCATCCGTAACGGGATTTACCACGGGTCTAACGAGGGACTCAACGAAAGGCCAGCGAAGACCATGCTGCAGCTGACAGTCAATGGGGAAGGCCGACAGGTCGAGCCCGGAACATGTGTGAGTGACCTGGTCACGATCCTCGGCCTCGACGGTCGCAAGATTGCGGTCGAGCGCAATCTGGCCATCGTGCCGCGTTCTGGTTATGCCCAGACCGCGCTCGCCGATGGCGACCGGATCGAGATTGTCGCGTTTGTCGGAGGTGGATGAGATGGATGATGCAATGACCGCAAAGGCTATGGTCGAGGACAAGCCGCTTGTCGTCGCCGGCCGCACCTTCAACTCGCGCCTGATCATCGGCACGGGCAAGTACGCGACCTATGCGCAGAACGCCGAGGCGCTGGTGGCTTCGGGAGCCGAGATGATCACCGTGGCGATTCGCCGGGTGAACCTGTCCAATCCGGATGAGCCCCGTCTGGTCGATTTCATCTCGCCGGACGACCACACCTTCCTGCCCAACACGGCGGGCTGCTTCACCGGTGAAGACGCGGTGCGCACGCTGCGCCTGGCCCGTGAAGCGGGCGGTTGGAACCTGGTGAAGCTGGAAGTCCTGTCCGACCCCAAACATCTCTATCCGGACATGACCGAGACGCTCCGTGCCGCCGAGATGCTGATCAAGGACGGCTTTGATGTCATGGTCTATTGCTCGGACGATCCGGTCTTCGCCCGCAAGCTCGAGGATATGGGCTGTTGCGCGATCATGCCGCTGGGCGCCCCGATCGGCTCCGGCCTCGGGATCCAGAATCCGGTCAATATCCGTCTCATCATCGAGCAGACCAAGGTGCCGGTCATCGTCGATGCCGGCGTCGGCACGGCCTCGGACGCCACTGTGGCAATGGAGCTGGGCTGTGACGGTGTGCTGATGAATACCGCCATTGCCGAGGCCAAGGACCCGATCCGCATGGCCCGGGCGATGCGTCATGCGGTCATTGCCGGCCGTGAGAGCTATCTCGCCGGGCGCATGCCCAAGAAGCGCTATGCGGACCCGTCCAGCCCGTTATCGGGTCTGATCTGATCTGATCTGACCTGACCTGAGCCCTCGTGCGGGCGCGTGCGGGGGCGGCGGCGTCAGGCGCTGCCCTCGGTCTTGATGCGGATGATCTCGCCGCAGTGCTTGCAGTGCACGGCGTCGGCATCGTGCAGCAGAAGCCCGCAGCTCTGGCACTCTTGCCTCACCTTGGACGGCCGAAACAGGACCTGGGCCAAGCGCAGGAACAGTGTCACCCCGACAATCATCACCCCGACCGAAAGCAGGCGGCCGCTCGTGCCTTCCAGCGTGATGTCGCCAAAGCCGGTCGTCGTCAGTGTGGTGACCGTGAAATAGAAGGCGTCGGCATAATTTCGGATGTCGTCATTCCGGCCGTATTGCAGCGCGTAGATCAGGCCGGTGGTGACGAACAGGAAGACCATCAGGTTGAGCGCCGCCAGCAGGACTTCCTCATGGCGGCGGAAATAGGACAGGTCTGTGCGCAGGCGCTTCAGCAATTGATAGCTGTGAAGAAGGCGCAAGGTTCGCAGGATGCGCAGGAAGCCGAGACCTTCCCCGGCAATCGGGGCGAGGAAGGAGATGATGGCAATGATGTCGGCCCAGGTCGCCAGGCGCAGGAAATGCCTGCGGCGCTCGGTCTCGATCGCCAGTCGGGCGATGAAGTCCGCGAGGATCACCGTGCCGAGCACCATGTCCGTGATCTCGATCGTCTCCGACCGGGTGAAGAAAGACGTCGCCACAACATAGAGCGTGGCGGCGATATCGAAGGCCAGCAGCCCGTAGCGGAAGCGGTGGGCAGCAGTGGTCTCGGCTTCGTAGAGGTCTTTGATCCTGGACAGCACGGATTGGCCTCCCCTTTCGGCGAAGTAGGCCATGGCGCTCAAGTGGCGAGCCATGGCCACGGTTATGGCGGATCAGGCGGCACGAAACCGGTGGCCGTCACGACGCTTGTCTGTCAGGTCTTGTCCAAGGGCTCCGGGCTGCGCGCTGTTGATCAGTCGCGCAGGGCTTCGGCGAGAGCCTGGTCGAGCGCCATCTCGTTGGCTCCGGGGATAACCACGCCATCGACGATGAAGAAGGGCGTGCCGGTCACGTTCAGCGCCCGGCCGAGCGAGCGGACCTGGTTGATGTGGGCCATTATTTCCGGATCTTCCATATCGGCGCGCATGCGCGCGACATCGACGCCGGAGACGGTCGCCAGCTGGTCGATGCGGGCAGAGGGCAGCGGACCCGATGAGCGGATCATGGCGAGGTGGAAGGCGGCATAGATGTCTTCGCCCTGGCGCAGCGCGGCGAGCGCGGCAACGGCGGCTTCCGTCGAATCATCGCCGAGGATCGGATACTCCTTGTAGAGGATCTGGACGCGGTCGCCGTATTCCTCCTGAACGCCTTCGACCCAGGCCGCTGCCACCCGGCAGTAGGAGCACTTGTAGTCCATGAACTCGACGATCACGACGTCCGGATTGTCCGGACCGATGCGCGGATCGCGCGGGTCGTTGAAGATGGCATCACTATTGGCCGCCAGGGCGTCGTAGACCGACTGCATCTCGCGGGCCCGGGCCCGGCGCTGCAGCTCGATCAGGGCCTCCTCGATGATCTCGGGATTCTCGAGAATATAATCGCGCACGATCTGACGGACTTCGTCCTGGTCCGCTTGCGAAAGCTGAGCCGAAGCAGCCGGCTGCTGGCAGCCGAGAAGCACGACAGAAGCCGCGAGAATGGCGAAAAAGCGATGCATCAGGGTGACCCCTCCCATGTTTGAGGACCTGTCTAGCCCAGCCCCGAAAGGGTTGCGAGACCGACGGCTGTAAAATCCGCGTGTTCGGGGTCGATCCGTGACACCGGAATGGTGGCTTGTGATATCGGGGCTGTCTGTTTATCCAGCGCCGATGTCACCAATCGCGCTCTTCCTGACCAGCCTGTCGCTATCGACGGACGCCTTTGCGGCGGCCCTGGCCCGCGGCAGCGCCGAGCGTCAGCCGCATCTTGCGACGGCCCTCCGGGTCGGCGCGGTGTTCGGCCTTGCCGAGGGCCTGATGTGCCTGGCCGGCTGGACGCTGGCCCTGGTCATGGCCAGCCTCATCATCGCCGTTGATCACTGGATCGCCCTTGTGCTGCTGGGCTTTATCGGCGGCCGCATGGTGTTGAATGGCTGGCGCGAGGATGGCGAGGAGGAGACGGACGGTGAGGGCGCCCGCCGCTCCGTACTGTCGACGGTCATCACGGCGATCGGAACCAGTATCGACTCGGCGGCCGTCGGTGTCGCAATCGCGCTGGCAGGAGGACCGGCCTGGTCCGCCCTGCTGATCGGCGTGACCTCCTTCGTCCTGTCAGCGCTCGGCTATCTGATCGGCCCGCGACTTGGTGCCCGCTTCGGCGGCTATGCCGAGATTGCCGGGGGGCTTGTTCTGATCGCGCTGGGCGTGTCGATCTTTGTCAGCCACACAATGGCCGGCTGAGGTCGCCGCCTCAGGCGATCTCGAAGACGCCGTCGACCTCGACTGCCGCCCCGAGCGGCAGCACCGGGCAGGACACGGCCGAGCGGGCATGACGTCCGGCGTCGCCGAACACCTCGACCATCAGGTCGGAACAGCCATTGATCACCTTGGGAATGTCGGTGAAGCCCGGCACCGCGGCCACGAAGCCGCCGAGCTTGACCACGCGTTTGAGCCGCGACAGGTCACCGCCGCAGGCGACTCGCAGCTGGGCGATCAGGTTGATGGCACACAGGCGTGCAGCGGCCTGTCCGGCCTCGATATCCATATCCCGGCCGAGCGTTCCCGAGACCAGCCCGTCCGCTCCGATCGAGACCTGGCCGGAGATGAAGACCTGGTTGCCGCTCTGCACGAAGGGCACGTAATTGGCGACCGGGGCAACCGGTTCCGGCAGGGTGATTCCAAGCTCGGCGAGGCGGGTGTCGATGGCGGACATGTCAGGCTCCAGTCTGTGATGCTGGCGCGGAGATTAGCGGCGTATCGGCCGCATGCAATCTGCGCGCTTGACTTGACGTGCGCGTCATCCGGCATGGTGCGTTGATGATGACGATGATCCATGAAGACGAGATCCGATTCGAGGCCCGCGACGGTTGTGTCCTGTGTGGCCGGATCATTGCGCCGGACAACCCGCGCGCAGCGGTGCTGATCTCGTCGGGAACCGGCTTTCCCATGGGACTCTATCGCCGGCTCGCCCTGACGGGGGCCGAGGCGGGCCATGCCTGCCTGATCTATGATTATCGCGGGATCGGCGGGTCGGCTCCCAGGGCCATGCGCGGGTTCAAGGCGGATATCGTGGACTGGGGGCGTCTCGATCACGCCGCCGCGCTCGACCGCGCGGCTGCGCTGGCGCCGGGCAAGCCACTCTATGCCGTCGGCCATTCGGTTGGCGGACATCTTCCCGGCTTTGCCGACAATGCTGGAGCGGTCGCGGCTCATGCCTTCATCACGGTCGGGACCGGCTACTGGCGCGCCCATGAAGTGAGCTACCAGCCGTCGGCGCTCCTGTTCTGGCTCCTGTACGGACCCGCTTGCCTCGCCCTGAAAGGTTATATCCCGGCGGGTGGTCTCTGGGGTGGTACGGCGCTTCCCCGAGACATCTTCCTGCAATGGCGCCAATGGGCCTCGAAACCGGACTATCTCGGGCATTACCTCGATCAGCTCGAGCCCCATCATTTCGACGCGATCACCGCACCGATCCGGTCCTGGAGCTTCAGCGATGACCGGCTCTGTACGCGGCGCTCTGCCGAGGACCTGCTCACGCTTTATCCCAATGCCCCGTCCGAACACGTCCGTCTGTCGCCAGCCGAGATCGGTGCCACGCGCGTCGAGCACCACGGGGCTTTCAAGAAACAGGCGGCCGCGTTCTGGCCGCAGGTCTTCAACTGGTTTGATCAGGTTTCGGCTTCGGCTTCGCGCTGAGGCCGCGGCCCTTGACCACCGCATCACTGCCGAATTTCTGGCGGGCCTTGTCCATCGCCCGCTCGGCCGTGGCCCGGCGAATCGCTTGCGGGTCCAACAGGTCGCCAGCATCGCCGACCGCATCCCGCAGGCTGGAGAACCCGATCCCGAGCAGGCGAAAGCGGGTCCCGTCGACCTCCGGCGCCAGCAGCTGCTGGCCGACCCGGAACAGGGAGTCGGCGAGCTGGCTGGGTTCGTTCAGGGTGCGGCGCCGGGTGCGGGCGCGAAAGTCCGAGGTCTTGAGCTTCAGCGTCACGACCTGGCCGGACACGCCCTTGGCTTTCATCTGGTCAGCGACCCGGACACTCAGGCGCCAGAGGTGTTTTTCCAGTGTTTCGCGGTCGTCATGGTCGGCATTGAAGGTCGTCTCGGCCGACACGCTCTTGCGTTCGCGTTCCGGAGAGACCTTGCGCCGGTCCTCGCCGCGCGACAGGCGCGACAGGTGATAACCCATATCGCCATAGCGATCGGCCATGCGCTTGTCGCCCTGCCGGCGGATATCAGAAAGGGTGCGGATGCCATCGCGCTCCAGCCTGGCGGCAAAGGCCGGACCGACGCCATAGATCGAGCGTACGGGGCGCGGGGCCAGGAAATCGAGCGCTTCGGCTTCGCCGATCACCGCAAACCCGTTCGGCTTGTCGAGGTCCGAGGCGGTCTTGGCGAGAAATTTGTTGAAGGACAGGCCGACCGAGACGGTGATCCCGACCGTGTCCTCGATGCGCCGCTGCAGGCGCAGCAGGGTCAGCGCAGGCGGGGCGCCATGAAGGCGGGCGGTACCGGTCAGGTCGAGAAAGGCTTCATCGATCGACAGCGGTTCGACCAGGGGCGTGATGTCCTTCATCATGTCGCGGATGCGATAACCCTCGGCGGTATACTTGCCATGGTCGGGGCTGATCACCAGGGCATCGGGACAGGCCTGCAACGCCTTGAACATCGGCATCGCCGAGTGGACCCCGTAGAGCCGGGCGATATAGCAGCAGGTCGAGACCACACCGCGTTGTCGGCCACCAATGATGACCGGCTTGTCCTCAAGCCCGGGATTGTCGCGCTTCTCGACCGCCGCGAAGAAGGCGTCACAATCGATATGGGCGATCGACAGGGTATTGAGTTCGGCATGCCGCAGCAGGCGGTGGCTGCCACAGGCCGGGCAGGCATCGGCCTGTTCGGGCAGTGCTGTCAGACAGGCGCGGCAATACCCCGGTTCGCTCACGCCTGGTCCTGATCCTCGGTCTCGTCGGCCGGCCACAGCCAGGCCGCGCCCCTCACACCGGAGGCATCGCCATGTTGATGTCGCACGATGCGGGTGCGGCAGACATCCGAGAAGAGATAAGCCGGCAGAGCCGTCATGATCCGCTCTGGCAGGCCATCGGCGTTGGACACGCCACCGCCCAGTACAATGATGTCCGGATCGAGGATGTTGATGACACTCGCCAGGCCGCGGGCGAGCTGGTCGCTGTGACGGGCGACGCTGTCCAGCGCCGCCTTGTCCCCCGCCGCTGCCGCCGCGAAGATGGCTTCTCCGCTCAGCGCACCGCCATGGCTCCGGGCGTGACAGGCCGCCAGCCCCGGGCCAGACAGCCAGGTTTCGAGGCAGCCGCGCTTGCCGCACCAGCAGGCCGGCGGGTCGAGTTCGTTCGCCTGTGGCCAGGGCAGGGGGTTGTGCCCCCATTCACCGGCAATGCCCTGACAGCCCTCGACAAGCCGGCCGCCGACCACCAGCCCGCCGCCGACGCCGGTGCCGAGAATGACACCGAATACGACATTACCGTCCCGGCCTGCGCCGTCACGGGCTTCTGAAAGAGCAAAACAATTGGCGTCATTGGCGCTGCGGACCGGACGCTCGAGGCGGGCCGACAAATCATCGCGGAGGGGACGATCATTGAGCCAGACCGAATTGGCGTTGCGCATCAGGCCGGTCACCGGGCTGATCGAACCGGGGTGTGCGAGCCCGACGCGGGAGGCACCGTGGGCAGCTTCAAGGTCCTCGACCAGACGCGCGATCGCGTTGATCGTACCCTCAAGGCTCCGCGGCGTCGGTACGCGCTGACGGGCGCGCTCCGCGCCATCGGGCGCATAGAGCCTGGCTTCGATCTTGGTGCCACCGAGGTCGATGCCAATTCGATTCATCCTGTTGTCCCTTGCCGTTCGGGCTATACTTTTTTTGGCCCTTTTTGTTCTTATCTTGTTCCATGAGGCTCGAAAAGTGGCCTCTGACTCATGGTTGGTTAAGGAAAGTCGGGTTTAGTGTCAGCGGGGTTCAACAAGCACGATAAAATACGTGCAAACAACGGGAAGCGCGTCACCGACATGCTGCAGGTCATGCCCAAAAAGGTCCTGATTGTCGAAGATAACGAGCTGAACATGAAGCTGTTCAATGATCTGCTCGAGGCTCATGGCTATGAGACCTTGCAGACCAAGGACGGTTTCAAGGCGCTCGAGATGGCCCGCGAACACACGCCGGACCTGATCCTCATGGATATCCAGCTTCCCGAGGTGTCCGGGCTTGAGGTCACCAAGTGGCTCAAGGATGATGACAGCCTGTCCGCCATCCCGGTCGTGGCCGTCACGGCCTTCGCCATGAAAGGCGACGAGGAACGCATTCGCGAAGGCGGTTGCGAAGCCTATCTGTCCAAGCCGATCACGGTCGCGACCTTCATCGAGACGGTTCGTCAGTTTCTCGACTAGGGGACGGCTCCGATGAGTGCGCGTATTCTCGTCGTTGATGACCAGGCCGCCAATGTCCGGCTGCTTGAGGCACGTCTTCAGGCCGAGTATTTCGATGTCTGCACCGCGACCAATGGCCAGGAGGCCATTACGGTGGCCAAGGCGGAACAGCCCGATCTCATCCTGCTTGACGTGATGATGCCGCTCATGGACGGCTATGAGACCTGTTCGCGGCTCAAGGATGATCCGGCGACGCGGCATATTCCGGTGGTGATGGTGACCGCGCTCGATCAGCGCGAGGACCGCATTCGCGGGCTCGAGGCCGGTGCCGATGATTTCCTGACCAAGCCGATCGACGACGTCACGATGTTCGCCCGGGTGCGCAGCCTGCTGCGCCTGAAGGCGGTGCTCGACGAGTTGCGCTATCGCGAATCCAGCTCGGCCATGTCGGGCTTGTCCGGCGATATCCAGGATGATGTCGACAGCGCGTCGCGCGTGGTCATTGTCAGCGCTGATCCGCGCGCGACGGCCCGTTATGCGGGCGCCATGCCGGCCCGGGTCACGGTTCGCGAAGTGCATGAACCGGGCGAGGCGATTGCTGCCGCCCGTGACAGGGCCGACCTGCTGATTGTTGATCTGACCTCGGCGGAATATGACGGGCTGCGCCTGTGCGCCCGTGTTCGCTCGGATGCCGCGACCCGGCAATTGCCGATCCTCGCCATTGTCCGCCCCGATGACGTGCAGCACGCGGTCCGCGCGCTGGATCTGGGCGTGAACGACATCATTCACCGTCCTGTTGATGCCGGCGAGCTGGCCGCGCGGTCGAGGACCCAGCTGCGCCGCAAGCGCTATGCCGACCGGCTGCGCTCGCATCTCGACGAGGGAATGGAGCTGGCGGTCACGGATCCGCTGACCGGCCTGCACAATCGTCGCTATATCTCCTCCCGCCTGCGCCAGGCGATCGACAGCGCCAATAATGGCGGGGCGCCTGTGTCGCTGCTTCTGGCCGATATCGATCACTTCAAGTCGATCAATGACACGCATGGCCATGAGGCCGGTGACAGTGTCCTGCGCGATTTTGCAGCCCGCCTCCTGACCGGTTTGCGGGCCCTCGATCTGGCAGCGCGATATGGTGGCGAGGAATTTGTCGTGGTGATGCCGGGCGCTGGCATGGCCGAAGCGCAGATCGCTGCCGAGCGCTTGCGGTCCAGCGTCGCCGGCTCCGGTTTCGCGCTGCGGGACGGGTCACGCGTTCCGGTGACCGTCAGCATCGGCGTGGCCCAGGCGCGTCGCGGCGAGAGCCTCGACGGGCTGCTGCGGCGGGCCGACGAGGCGCTCTATGCCGCCAAGAATGCCGGCCGGAATCAAGTTCAGGCCGCGGACAACGCCGCGGCCTGACAGAACTCTTGGGTCGAGCGGAATAAACCGTTCAGACGGGAAAACCGTCCTACTTGATTTTCGCTTCCTTGAAATCGACGTGCTTGCGGGCGACCGGGTCGTACTTCTTCAGCACGAGCTTCTCGGTCATGGTGCGCGCATTCTTCTTCGTGACGTAGAAGTAACCCGTACCAGCCGTGGAGTTCAGGCGGATTTTGATGGTTGTCGGCTTCGCCATGGCTCTAAATGTCCTGGTGCTTTGAGTGTGCGCGCATTCGGCCCCATGCCGACGCGAGAGCGCGCGAACATACGCACGGCAGCGCCGCTGTCAACTGCCCCCGGCTGTTTATGATGCACGTTTCCAGACCAGCGCTGCATAGATCGCCGCGATCACGGACATGACGATCATCAGCCCGTGCGGTCCGACCACATCCATCGCGGTTCCCGACGCTGGTGGGCCGATCAGGGAGCCGGTTCCGTAGGCAAAGATAAAGGCCGCATTGGCCGCCGCGATCGCCCCGCCGGAAAATCGCTCGCCAACCAGGGCGAGGCCGACCGTATAGAGTCCACTGGCCACACCGGCCTGGATGAAGAACAGCATCATCATGCCCGGGAGGAAGTCACCGACGGCCCAGATGGCGAGGGGCGTAACGGCCGCGATCGTGGCGATCCATTTCAACGCGTCGCGGCGGTCGGTCCGGTCGGCAATCCAGCCCAGCGGGATCTGGAACGTCAGGGCGCCGGCTGCCGCGGCCATGGCGATCAGGGAGATGCCGCCATCGGTGAGCGCGAGCCGGTCGCCATAGACCGGGGCCAGGGAGAAGAGAACGGTTTCCAGCGCCCCGAAGGCCAGCGCCGCGCCGATCGCAGCCGGTGCAAGGCTTGCGGCGCCCCAGATGGCGCGCGGCGACGCTTCGTCCTTGCCGGGCGCCTGGGCTGCGGGGCCCTGCAGCAGGATGATCGGGATCGCGCCGATCAGGAAGATCAGGCCTCCGGCATAAAAGCCGGCATTGCCGCCTGTGCCGAGCTGTCCGAACAGGAAGGCACCGATTCCGAATCCGCCCGACAGGACGGTGCCGTAGATTCCGAGGATGGTGGCGCGCCTCAGGGGGGTGGCGATCTGGTTGATCCAGGTTTCCGAAACTACGAAGACCACGGTCATGAAGCAGCCCATCACAAAGCGCAGGACAAACCAGGCCGGGACGCTCTCGAAGACCGGGAAGAGGGCGTGCAGCGCACCAGCCAGGATCAGGCTGATGACGATCAGCACGCGGCCCGGAACCAGCGATAGCAGGCGAGGGACAATCGGAGCCATCACAAGGGTGGAGACAGCGGCTGCAGCTCCGTTCAACCCGACAATCAGCCCGGACGAGGTCATCATCTCCAGACGCAAGGACACCAGTGGCATCGACAGGCCGAACACGATCCCGCACACCGCTGCACAGCAGATCGCCGCCAGCAGGGAGCGGTTATTGGCGAGGCGGGGATCGGTCAGCGGATTGGTCATGCTGCGAGCTATAGCGTCGGCCGGACCGGGCGTCTTGTTCAGGTGGCAGGCGGCGGGCTGTCGTCATCTGTGGCGTCACTGGAGGCCGCCTGTTTGAGCTTGCGCATCATCCACGCCTTCATGAGCAGGCCGAAAGCCAAGCCTCCGATCCCGAATGTGATAGCTGTGCGGATGAGGGAAACAATCGAGAAGGTTCCGCGCAAAAGGTCGAAGCCGGCCCCCCCCATCTCACAGCGCCTCGACCACCATCTTGCCGCGCACCGCCCTCATGCAGCGCGGATGCTGCGGCGCTGGCGGCTGGACGCGCTTGAGTTCGTCGAGCACGAAATGGGTCACGAAGGGCAAGTCCAGGTCGCGCGCATCGGCGAGGGCGACCCATTGCACATCCTCGAGCTCGTCGCTCGGGGTCGGCTTGCGGTCGTCGAGCAGGGCGGAGGCGTCGGTGGTGAAGAACCAGGTGTCGAAGCGGCGCGTGCGGCCGGGCGGGGTGATGGCGCGGGTGATCAGCTTGAGCGGCGCAAGATCGGGCGCGGCGCCAGCTTCCCGGAAAGGGGTCCAGTTGGTGTGACGGCTCGTCACGGCAGCCTCGCGGGCGATCAGCAGGCCGGTCTCCTCCGCCGTTTCGCGGACGGCGGCTGCCGCCGCCGCGCGGGCCCGGCTGGTGGCCATGCAGCGGGTCATGATGCCGAGCACGCTCTCGTCGAGATCGCGGGCCAGCGGGGCCGTGCTGTCGGCGCGGTCGACCCGTCCGCCGGGAAAGACATATTTGTTCGGCATGAAGACGTGTTTGGACGAGCGTCGTCCCATCAATACGTCGACCCGATCGCCTTCGCGCCGGGTCAGGATGAGCGATGCGGCGAGACGCGGCCGCATCGGCTGCAGGTCCTTGCGATAGTTTTCGTCTGTCACCCGCGCCGCCCCTTCTTCCAGGGACGTCCCGAGCGCTTGCCATTGGGCGGGCCGCCCGTGCGGCCGCGATTGCGGCGATTGGGGCGCTCGCCCTTTTCCGGCTCGGTCAGCATGTCGAGCAAGAGCCCTCCGGTAACCGGCGTGGCCTCGTCGATCCGCACGCTCACCGCCATGCCGAGACGGAAGCGCGAGCCGGTCTGCAGGCCGACCAGCGCATGCGCGCGCTCGTCATGCTCGAAACGTTCCTCGCCAAGGCGGGAGATCGGCACCAGCCCGTCCGCGCCGGTCTCGTTGAGGCGGACGAAACAGCCAAAACGGGTCACCCCGGTAATCCGGCCATCAAATTCGGCACCAACCTTGTCGGCGAGATAGGCCGCAATGAAGCGATCAACGGCGTCGCGCTCGGCGGCCATGGCGCGGCGTTCGGAATGGGTGATGTCCTCTGCGATGACATTGAGCCGGCTGCGCTCCTCGTCGCTTTGCCCGTCATTGCCCAGGTTGAGGGCGCGGATCAGGGCGCGGTGGACAGTGAGGTCGGCATAGCGGCGGATCGGCGAGGTGAAGTGCGCATAGCGCTGCAGGTGGAGGCCGAAATGGCCCAGATTCTGGGTGTCGTAGATCGCCTGGGATTGGCTGCGCAGCACGACCTCGTTGATCGTCGCACAATGCTCGGAGGTCTGCGCCTGCTTGAGGAGCTGGTTGAAGCGACCGGTCTCGACCTTGTCGCCGCGGGTCCATTTCAGGCCGACGGTAGGCAGGAAGTCGGCCAGCGCATCGATTTTCTCGCGCGAGGGCTGTTCGTGGACTCGATAGATAAGCGGGGTGCGCTTGTCTTCCAGGGTCTCTGCGGCGCAGACATTGGCCTGGATCATGAATTCTTCGATCAGCTTGTGGGCATCGAAACGCTGCCGGGTCTCGACTCCGAGCACCTTGCCGTCAGCGCCGACACGGACCCGGCGCTCCGGCGCGTCGATCTCCAGCGGTTCGCGGCGATTGCGCGCCTCGCGGGCGGCAAAATAGGCGCCCCAGAGGGGTTTCAGGACGGTTTCGAGCAGGGCATTGGCGGGACCGCCATCCTGCCCGTCAATGGCCGCCTGGGCCTGGGTGTAGGAGAGTTTTGCGGCCGAGCGCATCCAGCCCCGCAGGAAGCGGTGCGAGCGCTTGTTGCCGGACTTGTCGAAAACCATGCGCACGGCGAGGCACGGGCGGTCCTCCTTCTCGCGCAGGGAGCACAGGTCATTGGACAAGCGCTCGGGCAGCATCGGTACGACGCGATCAGGCAGATAAACGGAATTGCCGCGCTTGAACGCGCCGCGGTCCAGCGCCCCGCCGGGCGTCACATAGGCGGCGACATCAGCAATCGCGACGATGACCTGCCAGCCGCCGGGGTTTTTCGGATCCTCGTCGGCCGCGGCCCAGACGGCGTCGTCATGGTCCTTGGCATCATCCGGGTCGATGGTAATCAGGGGCAGGGGACGGAGGTCTTCGCGCTTGCCTTGCGTGGCGGGGGCGGCCTGGTCCGCCTCGCGCTGTTCGGCTTCGGAAAAGCCTTGCGGAACACCGTGGGAATAGAGCGCGATGATGCTGCCGGCACCGGGACCATTGGCGTCGCCGATGACCTCGATGATCTCGGCGGTTTTCAGACCGTGACGGCGTTCGCTGGCGATCTGGCACAGGACAAGATCGCCATCGCGGGCCTTCTCGGCCTCGCCCTTGGCAGGGACCAGTTCGTGGCGCGTACGTCGGTCGACCGGCTGCAGGCGGAAGGGACCGGATTGGGGCTTCCGCAGGACGCAAAGCAGCTTGTGGGCGCTTTGGCCCAGCTTCTTGATAAGGCGGGCCTCGTAGCTGCCATCCTCCTGCAAGGCGACCCGGACGAGGGCCTTGTCGCCGATACCGATGGCCGGTGTGCCCTTGCCGCCGGCGCCTTCACCGGGGGCGAGGCGGATCAGCGGTGCCTGGCGGTCACGGCGGACCGGTTCGGCCAGCAGCTCGCCATCATTGTCGCGTCCGGTGATTTCGACGACGGTAACCGACGGCAGGGCGCCGGGCAGGGCATAGGTCTTGCCGTTGGAGCGGGTAATCGAGCCGTCCTCGGTCAGCGCGATCAACGCGTCCTTCAGGGCACGCTTGGCATCGCTGCCCTTCAGCGCCAGCTCACGGGCGAGCTCCCGCTTGCCATACTCGCCGCCGCCCGCACGGACCGCCTCAATGACTGCCTCGCGGGTCAGGCCGGCATCAAACTCTGTCTCGCCGGCCATCGCGCCTACTCCGATCCGGAGGCGCTTGCGGCCGGTTTCTTCGTGGCGGTCTTCTTCGCCGCGGGTTTTTTCGCTGCCGGTTTTTTGGCCGTTGTCTTCTTGGCCGCCGTTGTCTTCTTCGCCGCCGGCTTCTTCTTGGCCGGGGCTTTCTTCTTGCCGCCCTTGGCCGCCTTGGCCTCGACCCATTCCATCGCTTGTTCCAGGGTCACGCTTTCCGGATCGGTATCCTTGGGCAGGGTCGCATTGACCTTCTCGTACTTCACATAGGGGCCATAGCGACCGGACATGATCCGGACCGGCTTGCCGTCATGCTCGCCGAGTTCCTTGAGTGCCGTTGCCGTGCCGCCGCGGCGACCGCCATTGGCGCGCTTGTCAGCAATCACCGCAACCGCGCGATTGACGCCAATCTCGAAAACGTCCTCGACATTGGGAATATTGGCATAGGTCTTGTCGTGATGAACATAGGGGCCGTAGCGGCCGATATTGGCAGTAATCGGCTGACCGTCATCCGGGTGATCGCCGACGGTGCGGGGCAAGTCGATCAGCTGAATCGCCTGCTCTTCCGTCAGGGTGGCCGCGTCCCAGCCCTTGGGAATGGACGAGCGCTTGGGCTTGTCCTCGCCATCGAGCTGCATCTGCAGATACCAGCCAAAGCGGCCATTCTTCAGCTCGACATCCTTGCCGGTCTCCGGGTGCACCACGATCACGCGATCGCCCTGGACATCATCATCGCCCGGCGGGCTCATCTGCCGCGTGAAGGAACAATCCGGGTGGTTGGAGCAGCCCAGGAAAGCGCCGAACTTGCCGAGGCGCAGGCTCAATTTGCCCTCGCCGCAAGACGGGCAAAGCCGCGGATCGGTGCCGTCTTCCTTGTCCGGGAAGATGTGCGGGGCGAGCGCTTCGTTGAGCGCGTCGAGTACGTTGGTAATGCGCAGCTCGCCAATATCATCGACGGCGGCACGGAAGTCGGTCCAGAAGTCGCGCAGCAGCTGTTTCCAGTCGAGCTCGCCGGCTGAAACCTTGTCGAGCTGGCCTTCCAGGGCCGCCGTGAAGTCATACTCCACATAGCGGGCAAAGAAGTTCTCAAGGAAGGCGATTACCACGCGGCCCTTGTCGAGCGGGTGGAAACGGTTCTTGTCCATCTGGACATAGTCGCGATCGCGCAACACCTGCAGGGTCGAGGCGTACGTCGAGGGGCGGCCGATGCCGAGCTCTTCCATGCGTTTGACCAGCGAGGCTTCGGTGAAACGCGGGGGCGGCTGGGTGAAGTGCTGGTCGGCGTGCGTCTTGGCAACCTTTGCCGCGGCGCCCTGGCTCAGCTTGGGCAGACGGTTCTCGCCTTCATCCTCTTCATCGTCACGCCCTTCCTGGTAGAGCGCCAGGAAGCCGTCGAACAGCTGGACAGTGCCGACCGCGCGCAGGGCGGTCTTGTTGTCCTGTGTGGCGATATCCACCGTCGTGCGCTCGAAGCGCGCACTTTCCATCTGGCTGGCCACGGCGCGGCGCCAGATCAGCTGGTAGAGGCGGGCCATGTCCTGGTCGAGTGACAGTTTCTCGGGCAGGCGCGAGAAGCTGGTCGGGCGGATCGCCTCGTGCGCTTCCTGGGCATTCTTGGCCTTGGTCGAATACATGCGCGGTGCCGACGGGACGTAGAGCGCGCCATGCTCCTTGGCGATCACGTCGCGAGCCTGGCTGATGGCCTCACCAACCATCGAGACACCGTCGGTTCGCATATAGGTAATGAGACCGGTGGTCTCGCCGCCAATAGTGACACCTTCATAGAGCTTCTGCGCGGTTTGCATGGTGCGCGTGGCCGAGAAGCCCAGCTTGCGCGCCGCTTCCTGCTGCAGGGTCGAGGTGGTGAAGGGCGGCGGCGGGTTGCGCTTGGCCGGCTTGGCTTCGACGCCGGTAATGGTGAGATGGGCAGACTTGATCGCCTCGACAGCGGCGTTGGCGCTTGCGCGGTCCTTGATCGAGAGCTTCTGCAGCTTCTTGCCGTCGAGCGTGACCAGCTTGGCCCGGAATGTATCCGAATTGGCTGTCAGATCGGCATCGACTGTCCAGTATTCCTCCGACCGAAACTTTTCGATATCCAGTTCGCGATCACAGATCAGGCGCAGGGCAACCGACTGGACCCGTCCGGCGGACCGCGATCCGGGCAGCTTGCGCCACAGCACCGGCGACAGGGTGAAGCCGACCAGATAGTCGAGCGCGCGGCGGGCCAGGTAGGCGTTGACCAGCTCCATGTCGACGGCACGCGGATGCGCCATGGCTTCCAGGATGGCCGGCTTTGTAATGGCGTTGAAGGCAACCCGCTGGACGGTGACATTCTTGAGCACGCGGCGCTTTTGCAGCGCTTCCAGCAAGTGCCAGGAAATGGCTTCGCCTTCGCGATCCGGGTCAGTCGCGAGGATGAGGCGGTCCGAGTCGCGCAGGGCGTCGGCAATCGCCTTGACCCGCTTGGCCGAGGCGGTATCGACCTCCCAGGCCATCGCGAAATCCTCGTCCGGTTTCACCGAACCGTCCTTGGCGGGCAGGTCGCGGACATGCCCGAAGCTTGCCAGAACCGTGTAGTCGGACCCGAGATACTTGTTGATGGTTTTGGCTTTGGCCGGGGATTCTACGACGACAACATTCATCGGTGCTTGGTTCCAGACATGAGGCAGGGACCGCCAGGCGGCGGCCAAGGCGCGCGAAAGTGTTCGAGCGACAAGGTTGTGTCAACCGAGCCGGGGATTCCAGCCCAACACGCATACGCTGCGACGAACCGAACCAAAAAGCCAGAGATGAGGGGACGGTCAGCGTCCCGGTGCGACCGCAAAACACGGGTGGTCGCGGGCCGAGAGATCACGACAGGCCAGCCGCGCCTGATCCTCGGTCAGCGCCTCGAAGCGGGCCCGCCACAGGCGGTCACCACTGATGGTGACGGCGCGGGCAGCGGGCTGGGCTTCAAGCAGGGCGCCGGAGAAAATGGCGACTTCGGCGAGACGGTCATGAGCCGCATCGGCGGTGTTGTAGGCGCCAACCTGCACGGCCCAGGCGCCATGGATCAGGCTTGGCTCGGACCTTGATTGCGTGGCAGCAATCGGGTCGCGAGCGGGCGCGAGCGGGGCGACCCGCATATCGTCCTCGTCGGCGAGGACGACCTGGAGCGGCGGCGGCTGATTGGCAGACCCCATTTCCGTTGGCTCGTTGAGGTGCAGGGCGGCCACGTCGCGGGCGATCAGGTCCTGCTGCCGCACCGGGTTGATGCGCGGCGAGGAGAGGGCGGCAAAGAGGCGCGTGTCCTCGCGCTGCTCAAGGGTGGCGAAGGCAGCCTCGATCAGCTCCTCGGCGTGGGCATCGCGAGCCGCAGCGCTCGGACCGCCCATGATGACGGTGACGAGGCGGTGATCGCCGCGTTCTGCCGAGACAACGACGTTGAAGCCGGATGCCCGGATATAGCCGGTTTTCAACCCGTCGACGCCGGGGACGCGTCCGACGAGCGTGTTGTGATTGCGGTAGGTGCGACCGTCCCAGGTGAAGCTGGTTTCGTTGAAATAGTCGAAATACTGCGGAAAATCCCTGTGCAGGGCGATCGCGAGACGAGCCATGTCGCGCGCCGTCGTGGTCTGGCGCGAATTGGGCAGGCCCGAGGCATTGCGGAATTGCGTGCTGGTCAGGCCGAGTTCCGCCGCGCGGGTGGTCATCAGTTCGCCAAAGCGGCTTTCACCACCGCCGAGGCGTTCACCGACCGCGATCGCGACATCATTCGCGCTCTTGACCACAAGCGCGCGAATGGCGTTTTCGGCAGTGATCGTGTCGCCGGCGCGCAGACCCAGTCGTGACGGGCTGGCATTTGCCGCATTGGCGGAAACGCGGATCTGGTCGTTCAGCCCGATATCGCCAGCCTCGAGCGCCGAGAACAGCATGTAGAGGGTCATCATCTTGGTCAGCGATGCGGGGTAGCGTTCAGCTTCCGACCGGCGCGAGTGCAGGACGACGCCGGTATTCTCCTCGACGACAAAGGCGGCATAGCGCGAATTGTCTGCCAGTGCTGGCGTGGACAGTCCCGCCAGAGCAAGGCTGGCCGAGAGGATGAGGAGGCGGGCGGCTTTGATCATCCTGGCAGCCTGACCGTCGCGCATTGCCAGTCGGTTAAGGCGTGGGAGCCGTCATCAGATATATTTTGTGCAGCGCACAATAAATGGCTTGACCGGAGCCGTCTGTATTCGTATTAATGTTGCGACTGCGAAGAGCATTCGCAGCAAGTTTAACAAAGAGACCCAACCCGCGATGAGCGACGTCGATACACCTTCCACCGAAACGCAAGCGACTGCTGTTCAAGCGGTTGCCCCGAGCGCACCAAAGTCCGCGCCGGCGACTGCGAAGTCCGTGAAGACGACAGCGAAGGCGAGCCCGGCCAAACCGAGGAAGCCTGCCAAGGCCAAGCCGGTCAAAGCCAAAAAGGCCGCGCCGAAAAAGTCGACGGTGACTGCGAAATCCGCGCCGTCCAAAACCGCCCCCAAGGCTGCCAAGCCGGCCCCGAAAGCCAAACCGGCCGCCCGTAACGTAAAGAGCTTTGCCATGAATGACACCATTGAGAGCATGACCGCCGCGAGCAACGAAGCGCTCAAGGAAGGTTTCGAGAAGACGCTGAAATCGGTCACCGAGGCCAGCAACTTCCAGAAGGAAACGGTCGATGCGATGATCGCTTCCGCGACCCTCGCCGGCAAGGGCTTCGAAACCGCGAACGCCAACGCCGTCACCTACGCCAAGTCGGCGATGGAAGACAGCGTCGCTGCGACCAAGAAGTTTGCCTCGGCCAAATCGGTCCAGGAGATGTTCGAGATCCAGTCCGAGTTCACAAAAACGGCGATGGAAAATTACCTCGCCGAGGTCAACAAGACCTCCGAGCTCTTCTCCGACCTGTTCAAAAACTCGGTGAAGCCGATCAATGATCGCGTTTCGGCCGCCATGGAATTCGCGCAAACGCAGCGCTGAGCCTGGCCGACTATCGAGTTTTGGAGTTTTCCTCCCCGACTGGGCCCGGTGATTTCTCACCGGGCCCTTTTTTTGTCGGTTGGTCTGTTGCGATATCGCCTCTTGCTGGTCTTGGGACCGTGAGGCGGCGTGGCCTTTTGACCGTTCGGGACCCGCATCCGCTGTCGCGGCTGTCAGATCCTGTGCGCTCCGGCGCCGATTTTCCGGCTGCTGACGAAACGCTGGTGTCCTCCCCGACCGGGCCCGTGATAGAACCGGCGGCTCCCCAGATGTGCAGGGAGCGTCTGTTTAGGCGTTTCTCAGTGAAACGGGAAGCAAGAATTTGTGCGGCGTGTTATTATTGCGGTGCGACGGCGCTGCGGGCCGTCTCTTTTCAAGCGCGGTCCGGATTCCTATCTGTACCTGTGAGTAGCGCAGTAATATTCGAGCACGTTTAAAATATGACTGAACGAAAACAAGATGATGCGGGCGTAGAGGAAGAAAACGGCCTCGCTACGAAGACCCGTCCGGCGACCAAGAAACCTTCGCTTTACCGTGTCTTGCTACTCAATGATGACTACACGCCGATGGAATTCGTGGTCGAGGTTCTCGTCCAGATTTTCCGGAAGTCGCCCGAGGATGCAGCCCGAATCATGCTGCATGTTCATCAGAACGGTGTCGGTATGTGCGGCGTGTATACGTACGAGGTTGCCGAGACAAAGGTAGCCCAGGTCATGGACGCCGCACGGCGGGCCCAACACCCGCTGCAGTGCACAATGGAAAAGGAATAGAGTGGTGCCTTCATTCTCTTCAGATCTCGAAGACAGCCTGCACCGCGCTCTGGGCTACGCCAATGAGCGTGGGCATGAATTCGCCACCCTGGAGCATCTCCTTCTTGCTCTGGTTGACGACCAGGACGGCGCGGCGGTCATGAAAGCCTGCGACGTCGATCTCGACGAGCTGCGCGCAACCCTGACCGAATATGTCGACAACGAGCTCACCGAGCTCGCAGTCGATGATGAGGAAGACGCCAAGCCGACCGCCGGCTTCCAGCGGGTGATCCAGCGCGCCGTCATCCACGTCCAGAATGCCGGACGCGAGGAAGTCACGGGCGCGAATGTGCTGGTGGCCCTGTTCGCCGAACGCGAGAGCCACGCGGCCTACTTCCTCGCCGAGCGTGACATGACCCGTTACGACGCGGTGAACTTCATCTCGCACGGGATCGGCCGCAAGCCGGGCGCCTCGGAAGAGCGCGCCGTTCGCGGCACAGAAGAGGCCGAGGAAACGCCGAAGGACGGCGATGCTCTCACGGCCTATACGGTCAATCTCAATGAAAAGGCCCGCAAGGGCGGCGTTGATCCGCTGATCGGTCGCGACGCCGAAGTCGAGCGCTGCGTTCAGGTGCTCTGCCGCCGGCGCAAGAACAACCCGCTGCTGGTGGGTGATCCGGGCGTTGGCAAGACCGCAATCGCGGAAGGTATCGCGCGCAAGATTGTCGAGCATCAGGTTCCCGATGTTCTGGCGGGGGCTACCATCTACTCGCTGGACATGGGTTCGCTGCTCGCCGGAACCCGCTATCGCGGTGATTTCGAGGAGCGTGTGAAGCAGGTGGTCAAGGAGCTCGAGGAAAAGGACGACGCCGTTCTCTTCATCGACGAGATCCACACCGTCATCGGTGCCGGCGCCACGTCGGGCGGCGCCATGGATGCCTCGAACCTGCTCAAGCCGGCCCTGCAATCGGGTAGCCTGCGCTGCATGGGATCGACCACCTACAAGGAATACCGTCAGCATTTCGAGAAGGACCGGGCCTTGGTCCGGCGCTTCCAGAAGATTGATGTCGCCGAGCCGTCCGTGCCCGATGCGATCAAGATCCTGCAAGGTTTGAAGACCTATTTCGAGGACTTCCACGATGTCCGCTTCACCAATGACGCGCTGAAATCGGCCGTCGAGCTGTCGGCACGCTACATGGGCGACCGCAAATTGCCGGACAAGGCGATCGACGTGATCGACGAGGCCGGCGCCCAGATGCGTCTGCAGCCGGTGTCCAAGCGCAAGAAGACCATCGGCGTGAAAGAGGTCGAGGGTATTGTCGCGACGATGGCCCGCATCCCGCCGAAGTCGGTGTCGAAGGATGACGAGCAATCGCTCAAATCGCTCGAGGCGGATCTGAAGCGCGTCGTGTTTGGCCAGGAGTCGGCCATCGACCAGCTCTCGACGGCAATCAAGCTGTCACGGGCCGGACTGCGCGAGCCCAACAAGCCGATCGGCTGCTACCTCTTCTCGGGGCCTACCGGCGTCGGCAAGACCGAGGTGACCAAACAGCTGGCCGAGACGCTCGGCATCGAGCTTCAGCGTTTCGATATGTCGGAGTACATGGAACGCCATGCCGTCTCCCGTCTGATCGGCGCGCCTCCGGGCTATGTCGGCTTCGACCAGGGCGGTTTGCTGACCGATGGCGTCGACCAGCATCCGCACTCGGTGCTGCTGCTCGACGAGATCGAGAAAGCCCACCCGGACCTGTTCAACATCCTCCTGCAGGTGATGGACAATGGCACGCTGACAGACAGCAATGGCAAGAAGGTCGACTTCCGCAATGTCATCCTGGTGATGACGACCAATGCGGGCGCCTCCGACGCGCAGAAGGAATCGATCGGCTTTGGTCGCGGCAAGAAGACGGATGAGGCCGACAAGGCGGTCGAACGCCTGTTCACGCCGGAATTCCGCAACCGTCTCGATGCGGTCATTCCCTTCGCCCCGCTGTCGCCGGATTCAATCGGCCGCGTGGTCGAGAAATTCGTCCTGCAGCTGGAAGCCCAGCTCATCGATCGCGGTGTGACGTTCGAGCTGACCCCGGATGCCACGGCCTGGCTCGCCGAGCGTGGCTATGACAGCCGCTTCGGGGCCCGTCCGCTCGCTCGGGTGATCCAGGAGCACATCAAGAAGCCGCTGGCGGACCAGATCCTGTTCGGTGAGCTGAAGAAGGGCGGACTGGTGAAGGTCGATGTCGACGCGGCCGACAGCGAACGCCTCGATTTCCACATCACGCCGGGTGACCGGCTCCTGCCGCGCAATGCGAAGAAAAAGGACAAGAAGGAAGAGGTCTGATCTTCTTTCCGACTGTCACAGATCAGCGGCGCCCCAAGGGGCGCCGTTTTTCGTTAGTGGGTCAGGACATCCGGAGCCGTTTGGCCGGTGTTACGGGCGCCGGCAGGTGAGGGGCTGCCGCGATAGACGCGCGGGGTGACCCCCTCGCTGTCCTTGAAGGCCCGGTTGAACGGGCCGATCGAGGCAAAGCCACTGTCCAGGGCAATATCGAGGATGCTGCTCTCACGGCGCGTGCGGTCGCGCAGCAGGGTCTTGGCGTGTCCGATCCGGTAGCGGTTGATGAAGCGGTTGAAGTTGCGCTCACCAAGGCCGGCGGTGATGGCGCGGCTGATCCGATAGTCCGGCTCGCGCAGACGGCGGGCGAGGCTCGCGACTTTCAGCTCGGGATCAAGATAGAGCTGCTCCGTCTCCACGCGTTGGCGCAACCACCGGCCCATGGCCCGTTCCTCTGTGGTTGCCGGGGCCGACAGTGCCGGTTCGACCGGCGCCTCCTCGATCAGTGGCGTTCGCGTCCGCCAGATCACGCCAAGACCGGCCACCAGGAAGATTGCGGCGGCACACGATGCCTGGAGCAGGGACATCAGCGCCGGGTCGATGCGGGTTGAGTTGCCGTGGTCCAGCAACATGACACAGATCGCAACGCCGCAGCCGAAAGTCGCGAGATAGCCGATCCGGAAGCGACGCTCCGGTCGTGATTGTTTGGCCGACCAGCCGCGCACGCCTTCCCAGAAGGCGAGGACGAGGACGGTCGAGCTGAGCATGGTCTGGAAGCCGAGCAAGGCCGCGATAATCCCGGACAGGCTGGCTTCGCCGAGCAGTTGATCCGCCGGCAGGGCGATCAGGGCTTGCTTGATGATTGACGGCGCGAAGATCCCGCCGACCAGGATGGCTTGGGGCCAGCCAAATCCGACATCAACGCGGAACAGGCCGCGGGACACCAGCCAGAAGCAGCTGCAGCTGGCGCAGGCTGCTATCGCCAGAGAGGCGGCCAGGGGGGCGGGTATGCCGCCGATAACGTCGCTCAACATGGTCGCCGCGAGTCCGGCGCTGAAAATCGCCCAGGCGAGCAGGAGACCGCTGAATTGGCGGCGCCCGAGAATGACGAGGATCGATGCGACGGCTGCCGCCGAGACCACCAGCTTTAAGGCGACTGCGATTTCAGACATTGGCCACATCTCCCGACACGGTGCCCCCAAAGCGGTGCACCGTGTCGCACACTTCAGGGCATTATCATACCGCGACGCCGGGCTGTTGGGAAAGTTTGGCCGATTTCCAAATCGGCGAGACGCCTCTGGCTGGCCATGGTGAAGCGATCCCGTTGCCCCCGCTGGGCGCGAAATCGCACATTCTGACAATGGGATCATCTATGTCTGACAGAATTTCCGGGCAGGCGCTGAGTCGTCGCCTGACCCCGCAGGCTCTGCTCGCCGGAAGCGGCGTGCTCTGGTTTGCCATCGCTGCTGCCGGTCAATGGCTCTTCACTTACTACATCCTGGGCGCCTACATCCCGCGCACCGCTTCGGGGGCCTATGAACGCTGGAACGAGACCGGTCTGATCGACGGCTATGTCCAGGGCGACTGGCTGGGCAATCTGGGCTTTATCTCCCATGTCCTGCTGGCGGCCTTTGTCAGCCTCGCCGGCGTGCTGCAACTCCTGCCCGTCATCAGGCGGCGCCTTCCCGCTTTCCACCGCTGGACCGGCCGGGCCTACATGTCGGTCGCCGTGTTTCTGGCCGTCGGCGGGATTATCCTGATCTGGGTCCGCGGCACGCGGATGAATGACTGGGCGGCGTTGGGCACCACAATTGATGGTCTTCTCATCCTGATCACCGCCGCATTCACGCTGCGCTTCGCGATCGCCCGCCAGATCGACAAGCACCGTCGCTGGGCCATGCGCCTCTTCCTGGTCGTCAATGGTGTCTGGTTTGTCCGGGTTGCCTACATGGCGTGGGCCATCGCCAGCGGTGGCGCCGGAATGAGCCGGAGCCTGAGCGGGCCGGCCGATATTCTCATCCCCTATGCCGCCTTCCTTATCCCGCTGACCTTGCTGGAACTCTACCAGCGCGCGCGGGACAGCCGGTCCAGCGCCTTCAAGCTTGTCCTCGCAGGAGTGATTACGGCCGGTGCCGGGGTCACCGCGCTCGGCGTATTCGGGGCGTGGATGATGATGTGGTCGCCCAATATCGCATTCTGACGGGCCTCGCGTGTGTGCTGCGCATTGAAGCGATCCGCGAAGTCCCGCAGAAGAGGGGGGCCGTCACCGAGAACTGATCCATGCCGCAGCCCACTCCCGAAGCCTTGCTTCGCTCGACCTTTGGCTTCCCCGGTTTCCGGCCTGGGCAGGCCGATATTGTCGACCATATCCTGGCCGGGCGCCCGACGCTGTGCGTCATGCCGACCGGGGCCGGCAAGTCGATCTGCTATCAGGTGCCGGCGCTGCTGCTGGACGGGCTGACGGTGGTCATTTCACCGCTGACCGCCTTGATGGACGACCAGGTTGCGGCCCTGCAGGCGAATGGCGTCGCGGCGGCTGCGATCCATTCCGGCCGCGACCGCAATGACAATGTCGAGGACTGGCGCAGGGTGCAGTCGGGCGAGATACGCCTGCTTTACCTGTCGCCCGAGCGATTGATGACCGGCCGCATGCTGGCGGCGCTCGACACGGTCGGTCCGGCGATGTTCGTGGTTGATGAGGCGCACTGCATCTCCAAATGGGGCGCCAGTTTCCGCCCGGAGTATGAGGATCTTGGCCGGCTGCGGGAGCGCTTCCCGAAGGCGCGGCTGGCGGCTTTCACGGCGACGGCGGATGAGGCCACCCGGGCGGATATTGCCGGCAAGCTGTTCGGTCAGGGCGGCGAGATCGTCGTGCACGGGTTTGACCGGCCCAATCTCACCCTGTCTGTCGCGCCGAAAGCCAGCTGGAAGCCGCAATTGCTGGACTTTCTCGATGGGCGGCGCGGCGTGTCGGGGATTATCTACTGCCTGTCGCGCAAGTCGACCGAGGAGGTCGCAGCGCTGCTACGGGCGGAGGGCTACCACGCCTTGCCCTACCATGCCGGGCTGGCCCCCGAAGTCAGACGTGAGAACCAGGAACGCTTCATGGCCGAGGAGGCGGTGGTGATGGTGGCGACCATCGCTTTCGGCATGGGGATCGACAAGCCGGATATCCGGTATGTCTTCCATCTCCACATGCCGGGCTCCATGGAAGCCTATTACCAGGAGATCGGCCGCGCCGGCCGCGATGGACTTCCGGCTGAAGCGATGATGCTGTTCGGCCTCGCCGATGCCCGCATGCGGCGTCAGTTCATTGATCAGGATGGCGAGGATGGCGAGCATATCCGACGTGAGCACAAGCGCCTCGATACCTTGCTGGCCTATTGCGAAGCGACCCGATGCCGGCGCTTGTCGCTGCTCGCCTATTTCGGTGAAACCGGCGGCGAGCCGTGCGGCAATTGCGATCTCTGCCTGGATCCGCCAACCCTGATTGATGGCACGCGCGAGGTGCAAATGCTGTTCTCGGCGATCGTGCGCACGGGCGAAATGTTCGGTACAGCGCACGTGATCGATGTCCTGCGCGGGGCCGATACCGAGAAGATCCGCGCCCGCGGTCATGATGCGCTGCCGACCCACGGCGTCGGCGCGGATCGTCCCAAGCCCTTCTGGCAGGGTCTGGTCCGTCAGTGTGTGGCTGCCGGTCTGATCGAGATTGATATCCAGGGATTTGGCGCGCTCAAGCTGACATCAGACGCGCGCGCGGTACTCAAGGGCGAGCGGACGGTCGAGATTCGGGAGATCACGGCGCGGGAAGCCAAAGCCAAACGCCCGCGCAAGGCCATCGAGGCGGAGGCTGCCGGAGTCGACGCGACCTTGCTCGGAGCGCTCAAGGCCGCGCGCCGTGAGCTGGCTGCGCAGCGCAATGTGCCGGCCTATGTCGTTTTTTCCGATGCCACCCTGATCGACATGGCCCATCTTCGTCCGTCCAATCTGGAGCAGATGGCCTCGGTCAACGGCGTGGGACCCAAGAAGCTGGAGACCTTCGGAACGATCTTTCTTGATGTTCTGAAAACCCATGCCTGATTGATGGAATTGTGCCGCGCGGGGATGACAGGCGCGTCAATTCATGGAGTTATGCGCACCAACCTATCCATGAAGGTTTATGGGAGCCGCATGACTCGTCGCGACACGCCATTTTTCATGTTGGTCGGCTTTCTATCTCTCCAGGTCGCTTACGGTGCCTATTGGGCCGTGAACGACCTGACCGCCCGGCTCGACCTGTGGCCGGACCCGGTGCTGGCCGCGGCTTTCGTCCAGAGCCTCACCGTCATGCAGGAAGTCTTTTTCTTCTCGCACGTGGCCATGAACTTCGTCGCCCTTGGACTGGTGCTTGCCGGGCGTCGCCTCGCCTTGCCGGCATTCATCCTGTCCTTCGTCCTTGATCGGGCTGACTGGGTGATCATGGGCAGCAATAATCTCTTCTCGACGATGGTGAATGCGGACGCCTGGGCGCTGTTCTCCTTTACCCTCCAGGGCACGATCATTGCGCTGCTTGTCTATCTGACCTTCGAGGGTCGGCTGCGCTGAGCGCCGGTCCCGGTATCATGGTCAGGGCATCTCGATGGCGGCCGCAATCCGCGCCGCCTGGACCTTGAGAACGTCCATGTCCGCCTGACCACCACCATGGGCGCCGAGGGCTTCACCCTCGCGGCGGGGGATGATGTGGAAATGGACGTGGAAGACGGTCTGACCGGCCGGTGCGCCGTTGAACTGGGTCAAGACAATCCCATCCGGTGCCAGCGCCGTCCTGACCGCATTGGCAATCCGCTTCACGCGCACAATGGCCGCCTGGAGCGCGCCGTCAGTCAATTCGAGCGCATTGCGTGCCGGTTCACGCGGAACCACCAGGACATGACCGGGTGCCTGCGGAAACAGGTCCATGAAGGAGAGGACGTGCTCGTCCTCATAGACCTTCACGCAGGGCAGGTCGCCGCGCAGGATTTTCGCGAAGATGTTTTCGGGATCGTATTGGCCGTCGAGGCTCATGGGGTCAGGTCCTTTCGAAACGGGCTCTCTTCATCCTGCAGGCGGATCTCGGTCCGGACGGCAGCACGCTCCTGATCAAGATACTGATCGACGGCCTGCCGGAAACCCTCATTGGTGATGAAATGGGCGGAGTGGACCTGGCTTGGCCGATAGCCACGGGCCAGCTTGTGCTCGCCCTGGGCGCCGGCCTCGACCCGCTCCAGTCCGAGGGCGATCGCGGCATCGATGGCCTGGTGGTAGCAGAGCTCGAAATGCAGGAAGGGGTGGTCCGTCAGCTTGCCCCAATAGCGACCGTAGAGCGCGTGGGAGCCGATCAGGTTAAGCGCGGCCGCGATATAGCGCCCGTCCTTCTTGGCCATGACCAGAAGAACCCGGTCAGCCAGTCGCTGATGGAGCAGGTCGAAGAAGGCACGGTTGAGGTAAGGATAGCCCCATTTGCGCGAGCCGGTCTCCTGGTAGCAGGCATAGAAGACGTCCCAGTGCTCCGGTCGCAATTGATCACCGGTGAGGTGTTCGATCTCGATCCCGTCCCGGGCCGCCGCCCGCTCCTTGCGCAGGGCCTTGCGCTTGCGTGAGGCGAGGTCGGCAAGAAAGTCGTCATAGCTGCCATAATTCCGGTTGGACCAGATATATTGCCGGTCGGCGCGGGGCAGCAGCCCGATCTCGTGCAGCTCGGCCAGCCCGGCGGCGTCCGGGAAGTTCACATGCCAGCCTGAGGCCCCCCAACGCGTGGTGATATCGCACGCGGCGAGGGCGAGGGCGCGGCGCAGCTCGGCACTGTCAGCCAGGATGCGGCGACCGGTGACCGGCGAGAAGGGCACAGCGGTCAGGAGCTTGGGGTAATACTGCCCGCCGGCGCGCTCATAGGCGTCGGCCCAGGCATGGTCGAACACGTATTCGCCCATCGAGTGAGATTTGACATAGAGCGGGACGGCGCCGACCAGCTGGCCGGCGCGATCGCGGGCGATCAGATGGCGTTGCATCCACCCGGTTCCCTCGCCGACGCAACCGCTCGCTTCCAGCGCTTGCAGAAAGTCCCAGCTCAGAAAGGGGTCGAACTCGAGATCGGGTGGATTGGCCAGCCGGTCCCAGTCCTCGCGGGCGATCTCGGTAAGGCCGTCGACCGGCTGCACGGTCAGGGTCGGCGCGGTTTCGCCATCATCAGCCGGAGGCGGTGCCATGCAGGGTCCGATCAGTTGCGCTGCTGGCGACGCATCTGCCGCATCTCTGCCTCGGTCGGAATGGACACGGCCTCGATCTCTGTCGCGCGCACCCAGGCCGGCGTTCCGATTTCCAGCGCTGTCCGCGCGCGCGAGGCAAATTGATGAGCGCGCTGGCGGTTGCCGGCGGCGTAGGATTGCTCGGCAATCGCCAGCTGGGCCAGCGCCGTATCGCCATTGCGCTCATGCACGATGGAGAGCTGATACCAGGCGAAACCATTGTCGGGCTCGATATCCAGCGCCACCCGCAAATGCTGGGCGGCTTCTTCCAGATAGTCCGGATTATCGGTCGCGATCATTGCGTTGGCGAGGTTGACCCGAAGCAACGGAGCGGTGGGTTCCAGCTCGACCGAACGGCGGTTCGGCTCGATCGCATCTTCGGCATGCCCGCTTTCAAACAGCATCTGGCCATGGAGCTCATGGAAATAGGGGTTGTCCGGCTCTTCCTCGAGCAGGCTCTCGATTTCCTCGAGCGCCCGGTCAAGGCGGGCGTCATGATAATAGGCCACGGCCCGGGCGTAACGCGCGGGCAGGCTCTGATCGCTCTCGGGATAGCGATAGAAGACAAATTCCGGTTCAGCCAGAAAGCCGTAAATCTTGCCCTGGATCCGCTGCAGACGGGCGATTTCCTCGGGACTGTCGACGGTCTCGTAATAGGGCGACTCGGTTGCCCCGCCGCGCAGATTGGAAATCCGCTCCGAGGAGAGCGGGTGCGAGCGGAAATACGGATAACGCCGCGCGTTCGACATCACTTCCTGGTAGCGGAAACGCTCGAAGAATTGCACCAGCCCTTCGGCGGACTGGCCGCTCGCCTCAAGGAATTGCAGCCCGGCCTGATCGGCGGAGGCCTCCTGGGCGCGGCTATAGGTCATGAAGGAGAGCGCACCGAATTGCTGCGATGAGGCGAGCAGGGCCCCGGCGGCTCCGCCTTCCCCGGCCAGGGCTGCAAGGACGCCGAGCCCGAGGCTGACGAACATCGGCGCTTGGGCGGCGGATACACCATCGCCCACGCGGGCCAGGTGCGCGCCGGAGATATGGCCGGCTTCGTGCGCAATCACGCCCTTGAGCTGATTGGGGGTTTCTGATTCCAGGATGATTCCGGTGTGCAGGAAGATGTTCTGGCCACCGGTGACGAAGGCGTTCAGCGTGGGATCAGCGACGATGTAGAGATCGACATCAGCGGGGCGCAGGCCGGCGGCTTCGAGAATGGGGTCGGAATAATCGCGCAGCATGTGCTCGATTTCCGTGTCCCGGATCAAGGATTGAGCCAGGCTTGACGCATGTGTGGCCACAGCAAGAACGCAGGCTGTAGCGACGGTTTTCAGGATGGACATCCTGCCTCCACTGATCGGCCCCCGCTCGGCCCATGATAGCAGCATCACCCCAGGACGCCACGTCCTCTATCAAGATGGGTTGCCCGGCACCGCCGGGCAACCCTGATCCTGATCAGTTGCCGAACAAGCCTGTCCGGTTCCACCAGCCGCGACGCTTCGGCTTGCCATCATCCTTGGCAGGCTTCTCGGCCGCAGCGGTTTCAGTCTCACTGGCTTCCGGCTCGGATTCCGTCGCCTCCGGCTGCGTTTCGGCCGCCGGCTCTGCAGCCGGTTCAACTGGCTTCGCCGGAGCCGTCTCTGCGACCGGTTCCTCGGCCTTCTTGCGACGCGGGGCGCGACGCTTCGGCTTCGGCGCCTCGTCCTCGGCGGCTGGTGCGGCCTCGGCGGTGTCCGTTTGCGTTGCCGCGGCAGCGGCCTCGGCCTCAACGTCCGCCGCTTTCTTGCGGGGGCGACGGGTGCGCTTCTTCGGAGCCTCCTCCGCGACCGGAGCCTCGGCTTCGGCCGCCGGTTCAGCGGTCACGTCGGTCTCAGCCGGAGCTTCGGCTACCGGTTCGGATTTGGTCGAGCGGCGACGCGGAGTCCGCTTGCGCTTCGGCTTCTCTTCGCTGGCCTCGGCGCTGTCGGACGGGGCATCCCCGGACGCCGAATCCGCAACCGCGGTCTCCGCCGGGACCCCGGTTTCCGTGCCTTCGTCGGCTGCCGGTGCGGCCGCGTCAGTGGCGTCACCGGATTCGGTACCGGCTTCGTCCGCATTGACCTCATCCTCGGTGCGACGGCGTCCGCGACCACCGCGGCGACCACGACGGCGGCGGCGGCGCGGCTGGTCATCACCATCCTCATCGCTGGCGCTGCGGGCAGCCTTCGGTTCGTCACCCTCATCATCATCGTCCTGGCCATCGGCCTCGACATTGACGACTTCCATGGCGGCAGCCGTATCGTCCGACGACGGCTTGCGACGACGGCGGCGACGGCGGCGACGGCCACCGGACGCGTCGCGCGGCTCATCGCGACCCTCGCCCCGGGCTTCCGCCTCATCCTCGTCGTCATCCTCATCGGAGGTGTCATCGATCTCGATCGCCTCGATCGATTCGACCGACAGCGGCGCGATCGGGAGTTCTTCACCCGGCTCGCGGTTCTCCAGGGCCTCGATCGAGAATTCCGGTGCCAGGATGCTGTCATCGGCGGTCACCGAGATGCTCATTGCGAAGCGCTGTTCGATCATCAGGAGATGATCGCGCTTTTCGTTGAGCAGGTAGATGGCCACCGAGGTCGGAACGGAAATGCGAACCCGCTTGGCGCGACCGCGCGTGCCTTCCTTTTCCAGGCCGCGCAGGGCGACGAGGGCACTCGATTCGGTCGAGCGCAGATGGCCGGTGCCCTTACAGGTCGGGCAAGTCGTGGTGGAGCCTTCCAGCAGGCTGGAGCGGCGTCGCTGGCGCGAGATTTCCATCAGGCCGAATTGCGAGATGCGGCCAACCTGCAGGCGGGCGCGGTCACGCTTCAGCATGTCCTTCATCTTCTTCTCGACGGCACGATTATTCTTGTTCTCGTCCATGTCGATGAAGTCGATGACGATCAGGCCGGCCAGGTCACGCAGTCGCATCTGGCGGGCGGCCTCGGCCGCCGCTTCCATGTTCGTCTTGAGGGCGGTCGCCTCGATATTGCGCTCGCGGGTCGACTTGCCCGAGTTCACGTCGATCGAGACCAGCGCCTCGGTCGGGTTGATCACGAGATAGCCACCGGACTTGAGCGGCGCGACGGCCGAATAGATCGCCTCGAGCTGGGCCTCACACTGGTGGCGCAGGAAAAGCGGCACGGTTTCCTTGTAGTGCTGCACCTTCTTGGCATGGCTGGGCATCAGCATCTTCATGAAGGCTTTCGCCTCCTTGTAGGCTTCTTCACCCTCCACAAGCACGGCGTCGATCTCCTTGTCGTAGAGATCGCGGATCACCCGCTTGACCAGATTGCCTTCCTCGTAAATCAGCGCCGGAGCGACCGAATTCAGGGTCAGTTCGCGGATATTGGTCCACAGACGCAAAAGGTAGTCGGCATCGCGCTTGATCTCGGTCTTGGTCCGGGACGCCCCCGCTGTGCGGATGATCAGGCCGACACCCTTGGGCAGATCGAGCTCGGACACGACCGACTTCAGGCGCTTGCGATCCGACGCATTGGCGATCTTGCGGGAGATCCCGCCGCCCCGCGGCGTGTTCGGCATCAGCACGCAATAGCGGCCAGCCAGTGACAGATAGGTCGTCAGCGCGGCCCCCTTGTTGCCACGCTCTTCCTTGGCCACCTGCACCAGCAGGATCTGGCGGCGCTTGATGACTTCCTGGATCTTGTACTTGCGGAACATCTGGCGACGGCGACGGGCGGCCTGCTGGTCGCTGATATCGTCTTCCTCGCTGTCGTCCCCGATGGTTTCAGGGGCTTCACTCTCGCTATCGCTGTCAGCGTCGTCGCCATTGCCGGCGGCGACGGTTTCGGACTTGGCGTCGTCAGCCTCGTCTTCATCGTCATGCGCCGCAGAGGCTTCTTCCTCGGCGAGGGCCATGCGGTCCTCGTAAGGGATCTGATAGTAATCCGGGTGGATTTCATTGAAGGCGAGGAAGCCGTGGCGATTGCCGCCATACTCCACAAACGCCGCCTGAAGCGAGGGCTCTACACGCGTTACCTTGGCGAGATAGATATTTCCGCGAATGGGGCGGCGAGCGGCCGCTTCGAAGTCAAAATCCTCAACTTTCGAACCGTCGAGCACGACGACGCGGGTCTCTTCCGGATGACCCGCATCGATCAACATTTTCTTGGACATTAAAGTCGTCTCCTGCGCGCGCGCACGATCGCCTGTGAGCCATCAAATGGCGAGACAGGGACAAGCGTGGCGGCGGGGGCGAGATGGACGGGGTGCGGCCTGTTTTCATTGCTCTAGGCATCAGGCGCTCCCCGCGCATCGGCAGTTACCATAAGCGTCCAGCACCGTTTGGGTGGACGCGGCGGTCGGGGCCCCGGATTATTCTTCGGTCGGACCGGGGCGACGATTAGCGTGTTGGCAGGCCTGTGAGGCCCAGCCGCTTCGCGCCCGGCGCATGCACTCGACCGGCTTATCCGGCGGTGCGTCGCCAAGGCCTTGGCAACATGCAACATTCGAATGCGGAAGAAAAGGCTTTCCCGCCGTAGGCGAACGCCCGCTGGAAAAACCGTCCCGGCATCAACCAAACGTCAAGTTCCGTGCGTTAGCGTTCCGCAAAAGCCGTGGACAGAATCACGGTGTGTGCGATGGTGTAACAATGCGGGTTCAACAGTTTTTCATGGCGGTGTCAGCCGTTCTGGCGGCCGCCGGAACGGGCTTCGCGGACCAGGAGGTCCGTGATGTTCGCTTTGGCGTGGAAGCCGCGACGACGCGCGTCGTCATTGAAACATCCGAGCCGGCCGAATTCCGGGCCTTTACCCTGGACGGCCTGTCCGACCGTCTGGTCGTTGACCTGCCGCAGGCGCGCTGGTCGGTGGCCAATCTCGCATCGGGTGAGGGGGTCGGACACGGCCTCGTCGACGGTTTTCGCTTCTTCGACAATTCCGCGTCGAGCTCCCGCGTGGTGTTCGAACTCGAACATCCTGCCGTTATCGTCAGCCAGTTCGCCCTCGATCCGGCGACGCCGGGCGGCAATCATCGCCTGGTCATCGATATGGAACGGTCCACTGCGGACAGTTTCCAGAACGCGTCGGGGTTCAATCATACCCGCGCTGACTCACTTGATTCGCTGATCGCCGAACGCGTCGAGGCCGTTTACGTGCCGCCGCAGCGCGAGCGCCGCGTCATCGTTATCGATGCCGGGCATGGCGGCCGCGATCCCGGTTCGATCGGTCGCAGTGGTACCCATGAAAGCCAGGTCACGCTGGAGGCTGCCCGCGAGCTGCGCCGTCAGCTTCAGGCGACCGGACGCTATGAGGTCCTGATGACACGCGACCGCGACGTTTACCCGTCCTGGGAAGAGCGGGTGGGCGTGATGGAAGACGCCCGCGCCGACCTGTTCCTGTCGATCCATGCCGACAGCTCCAGCAATCCGGATGTCCGGGGCGCGGCCGTCTATACACTGAACGATCGCGCCGAGAACCGGGCGCGCGCCCGGGCCCGGGAAGATTCGAACCATACCCAGCAAGCCGATGTGAATAATATTCTGGTCGAGCTTGAGCTGCGCGAGAAGCGCAACCAGTCCTCGGCCTTCGCGGAAGTCCTGCTGGAGCATCTCGACGACGCCGGACCGCTCCTCGCCAATCCGCATCGCCAGGCCAATCTCTTCGTGTTGCTGGACCCCCGGGTGCCCGCTGTCCTGCTCGAGATGGGCTTTGTCACCAACCGTACCGACGAGAGCAATCTGAACTCGCCGGCCGCGCGTCGTCGGCAGATGGAAGCGGTTGCGCGCGGGATCGACAGCTATTTCGCGCGGCGTGGTGATGATGGCGAGTTGCTGGACGAGACGGCGATTGCACTTCCAGCCCGCTGACTCCCTTTAATCTCGCGGCGAGCGCGGCCATAATGCCGCCGCGGAGTCATGCTCAATCGCACAGGCTGACCGGCGGATAGAGTGGCCAGAGGGCAAAATGAAGATCTTCACCTTGCGTAATGTCTTGCGGACAGCCCTTTGGGGTGGGATCGCGGCTGCGGTTCTTGCCGTCATCGGCTTCATTGCCGTTGCCGTCTACGTCGTTCGGGTGACCGATGATCTGCCCGACTATCAGCAGCTGGCCGAGTATGAGCCGCCGATCATGAGCCGGGTGCATGCCGGCGACGGTCTGCTGATCGCCGAGTATGCGCGTGAGCACCGGGTCTTTGTGCCGATTGCCAACATTCCGCAGAATGTCGTCCACGCCTTTATTTCGGCCGAGGACAAGAATTTCTACGAACATGGCGGCCTCGATTTCCGAGGCATTATCCGGGCCGGGCTCTCCAATATCAGCAATGTCCTTCAGGGGCGCCGCCTCGAAGGGGCCTCGACCATCACGCAGCAGGTGGCCAAGAACTTCCTGCTGTCGAGCGAGCAGCGCCTGGAGCGCAAGGTCCAGGAAATGGTCCTGTCGCGCCGCATCGAGCGCGCCTTCACCAAAGACCAGATCCTCGAGCTCTATCTCAACGAGATCTATCTCGGAAACCGGGCCTATGGGGTTGCTGCGGCGGCCCTGAACTATTTCGGGCGTTCGCTGGACGAGCTCGAGCTTCACGAGATCGCTTATCTGGCGGCGCTGCCCAAGGGGCCGGCGAATTACCATCCTGAGCGCCATCACGAGGCTGCCCTTGAGCGCCGCAACTGGGTGCTCTCGCGGATGGCTGAAAATGGCTATGTGACCGAGGCTGCCGCGCGTGAGGCCATGGCCCGCCCGCTGGAAACAGTCGATCGCCTGTCCGGTGCGACCTACACCGCGGCCGAGTATTTCGTCGAAAATGTTCGCCGCGAAGTGTTCTCGCTTTACGGCGAGGACGAGCTTTATGATGGCGGCCTGTCAATCCGCACCACGCTCGACACGCGCATGCAGCTCGCCGCTCGCAGCGCATTGCGGGGCGGCCTTGAAGCCTATGATCGCCGCCACGGCTATCGCGGCGCGCTGTCGACGATCGAGCTGGGCGACGGCTGGACCGAGCGTCTCGCCGAAGTGGACATCCCGCGCGATCTGGACGAGGGCTGGCTGCAGGCCGTCGTACTCGAGACAACGGCCAATGCGGCCCGGATCGGCCTGCTCAATGGCGAGGAAGGTTCGATCCCGATGTCGGCGCTGGAATGGGCACGGGAAAACCTGCCCGACGGCGAAATCGGCCCGGCCGTCAGCCGTCCGTCCGAGGTGCTGACCGCCGGTGATGTCATCCTGGTCGCCAGCATTGCTGACCAGGAGGGCTTCTCCGAGGGCCAGTATGGCTTGCGTCAGGTGCCGGCGATCAATGGCGGGATCATGGCGATGGATCCGCATACCGGCCGCGTGCTTGCGATGGTCGGTGGCTATTCCTTCCAGCACAGCCAGTTCAACCGCGCCACCCAGGCGCGCCGGCAACCGGGCTCGGCGTTCAAGCCCTTCGTCTATGCCTCGGCGCTGGACAATGGCTATACCCCGGCCAGCCTGATCCTCGATGCCCCCTTCATCGCGTCGGGGGGTGCGGATGAGCGTTTCTACATGCCGTCCAACTATTCCGAGCGCTATTATGGCATGTCGACCCTTCGGCTCGGACTGGAGCTGTCGCGGAACGTGATGACGGTTCGCCTGGCCCAGGAAATGGGGATGGCCCCCATCGTCGATTACGGCGTCCGTTTCGGGATCTATGATGATCTGGAGCCGGTTCTGGCGATGGCGCTCGGCGCTGGCGAAACGACGCTTTACCGGCTCGTTTCGGCCTATGCGACGATGGTCAATGGCGGCCGCCGCGTCGAGCCGACCATCATCGACCGTGTCCAGGATCGAACCGGCGCCACCATCTTCGCCCACGAAGTCCTGCCCTGTGACACATGCGATACCGCTGATTGGGACCGCCAGACCGTTCTCGAACCGCGTTTCCCGGAGACCCGTGAAGAGGTGATCGATCCTGTCACCGCCTACCAGGTCGTGCACATGCTTGAAGGCGCTGTGCAGAGCGGTACGGGGACCGCGCTGCGTTCATTGCCCTGGACCCTGGCGGGCAAGACCGGGACCACGAATGATTTCCGCGATGCCTGGTTCATGGGCTTTGGTCCCGACCTGGTTGTCGGCGTCTATGTCGGCTTCGACACGCCCTATCAGCTGGGCGCGGGCGAGGCGGGGGGCCGCGTCGCCGCGCCGATCGCGCGTGACTTCCTCGAAGTCGCCCTTGAAGGCTATCCGGTTGCCCCCTTCCGCGTTCCGCCGGGTGTGCGTCTGGTTCCGGTCAACCGCGTCGATGGCGAGCCCGGCGTGCTGGGCCAGTCCGGCGTGATTCTCGAAGCCTTCCGCCCGGGCACAGAGCCCTCGCGCCAGACCGATGAAGAGGAAAGCGGTCTCAGCTTCGCCCGTTCCTCGGTCAGTGATGATCCGCTCGCCTTCCTGCTTGCCGAAGAGGAAGAGGGTGATGAGGATGAGGAAGAAGACGAGCTGGGCGGTCTCTACTGATCCGGCCGGTCCCGTCTCTGCACGGCATGGCTTGTTTCGTCGAGCCGCGCTGATTATCCCTTGCGACCGAATGATTTAGAAGACCAGCAGGATTGACCGCCCATGCGTGCTGACATCCAGACCCTGTCCGACGAAATCCAGCAGGCAGTTGGCCTGCTGAGGAGGCGTCTTTGACTGGGATACAGCCCAGAAACGTCTCGACGAGCTGAACGCGAAATCGGAAGCCCCTGATTTCTGGAACCAGCCGCAGCAGGCCCAGGCGCTCATGCGCGAGCGCAACCGTCTGGAAGCCGCGATCAAGACCGTGATCGAGGCCGAGCAGGAATTGTCCGACAGTCTCGAGATCATCGAGCTGGCCGAGATGGAAGACGATGCCGACATGGTCGAGGAGGCGGTTGCCGGTCTCACACGGCTGGCAGAGCGCATGCGTCGCGCCCAGCTTGAGACGCTGCTCTCGGGCGAGGCTGATGGCAATGACGCCTTCGTCGAGATCCATTCCGGCGCTGGTGGCACCGAGAGCCAGGACTGGGCAGCGATGCTGGCCCGCATGTATACCCGCTGGGCCAATGCCCATGGCTACAAGTCCGAGATCATGGAAGAGCAGGCTGGCGAGGAAGCCGGGCTGAAATCAACAACCATCCTGGTCAAGGGCGAGAACGCCTATGGCTGGTTGAAAACCGAGGCGGGCGTGCACCGCCTGGTCCGGATTTCGCCGTTCGACTCCAGTGCGCGGCGCCACACCAGCTTCTCTTCGGTCGGGGTCTACCCGCAGATCGATGACGCGATCGAGGTCGACATCGACGTGTCCAAGGTGCGTACCGACACGTATCGCGCCTCCGGTGCCGGTGGCCAGCACATCAACAAGACCGATTCTGCCGTCCGCCTGACCTATGACATGCCGGGCGAGGAAAAGCCGATCGTGGTCCAGTGCCAGAATGACCGGTCCCAGCACAAGAACCGGTCAACCGCGTGGGAGATGCTGCGGGCGCGTGTCTACGAGGTCGAGCTGCAACGCCGCGAGGCCGCAGCGCAGGCCGAGGCGGACAGCAAGAGCGAAATTGGCTGGGGTCACCAGATCCGCTCCTACGTCCTGCAGCCCTATCAGATGGTCAAGGATCTGCGGACCAATGTGGAGACGTCGAATACCGGCGGCGTTCTTGATGGTGATCTCGATGCCTTCATGGCGGCGGCCCTGGCGGCGCGCGTCGGTGGCGACGAGGACGACGCCTGATCGGGACACGCTCTGATCGGGCCACAAAAAAAGCCGGCGCTCCGAGGAGGGCCGGCTTTCTTGTGTCTGCGTGTGTTGGCTCTAGAAGCCGGACTTGCTCGCAACGGGCGGCTCAAGCGAACCGAGCGGGTCCTGCCCCTTGGCCGGCGCCGGCGGCTTGCTGTCAGCTTTCGCCATCGGTTCGGCCTTCATGCCGGTATCCTTGGCGACCGCCGGCTGGGACGGTGTGGTATCCTTGAGCGGATCCGAGGAATGGCGGCAATGGCCGTCGAAGAATGCGCCACTCTCGACCGACAGGGCGGCATGGACAATATCGCCTTCGATACGAGCCGTAGAGGCCAGCTGGACCTGACGGGCGCGAACGCTGCCCGTGACGCGGCCACGAATGACCACGGTCTCGGCCTGCACTTCACCGGACACGGTGGCGTCCTCGCCGATAATCAGTGAGCCCGCGCGCACATCGCCATCAACCGTGCCATCCAGCTGGATTTCACCGTCAGAAACGATCGTACCCGTCAAAACGAGGTCGCTGGAAAGGATAGAGGGGGCTTTCGATTTCATGGCGTTCCTTTTCGGGGGGGCGCTGTTGGCGCCGGTCTCGGGAGAGGAGTGGTTGTTACCCTTGTTGAACATATTGGCCAGCTCTCAATAAACGCTCAGGATCGATTGCCGATCCGTTATACCAGATTTCATAGTGCAGGTGCGTGGCCGTACTGCGACCCGTGGACCCCATCCCCCCGATACGCTGTCCGCGTTCCACAGTATCACCACGCCGCACGTCGATTTCGTGGAGATGTCCATACCGGGTCAGGAACCCGTAGCCATGATCGATTTCCACAGTACGACCATAGCCGCCACGCCAGCCGGCGTAAACAACCCGCCCGGGACCGGTCGCCTGGATCGGTGCCCGGCGGTAGGCCGCGAAGTCCATGCCGCGGTGGGAGGTCGGCCGGCCGTTGAACGGATCAATGCGGACGCCGAAATCACTGGTTTGCCGGTAGGTGTCGCCGACCGGCTCGCCCAGCGGTCCCGCCTGGACAAACTCTTCCAGTTCTTCGACTTCGAGGAGTCGCGAAGCAATCCGCGTGATCCGGCTGGAGAAGGCCTGGTCAAGATTGACCGAAGAGGCGTTGGCAAAGGCATCCGACTCGGAGAGCGGAATGAAGGGGCCGCCGGTCTCTGTGCTGTCCCGGTTGTCGGCGATCACGGCTTCGAGATCGAGGCCGGTCAGACGCAGGACAGCGCGCAGGTTCTGCAGGCGGGCTTCCGTTGCATCCTCGGCCTGGGCGAGGACGCTGTCCTGCTCGCCCATCAGATAGGTCACCTGGTCTTCCGGCTCGCCGGAGGCCGTGGCAGCAATCGCAATCAGCGGGTCACGGGCTTCGCGCGGGGTCGGGTCAGCCGGCGTTGCCGCCATCAGGACACGACCATCATCAAGCGCGGGAGAGGGCTCCATCTCCTGACCCGTCAACTGCTCGGCAAATTCGACGAGCTGACGCAGGGTCTCGTGGCGCATCTGGAATTCGTAGGCGGTGCGGTCGAACTCCTCCATCCGCGATTCCATCAGCGAGATGGCGGTCGCTTCAGTCGCACGGGCTTCGGCGACGAGACGGTGGGATTCAAGACGTTCGCGTTCGATCTCATGTTCCTTGGCGGCCATGGCCTGGCCATGGAAGGCCACAGAGACCGTGGAGAAACAAAGCCAGCCGGCCAGGACAGTCGCCCCCATGAGGGCTGAAATCTGAACCGTCGTGGAGATCGCGAAGTAGCGGACCTGACCATCGGAACGATGGTAGATCTGCCGGTCCGGAAACCAGCGTTGAGCCGTTCCCCAAACAGCTTCTTTCACTCGTGTGAACATCCAATACGCCGTTCAGTTATGGTTGCCCCGAACCCCAAGGCGAGCATGTGACACAAATCGGGTCCGAATATCAACAAGCCGATGCAAGAGATGCGCCGGATCAGGCGAGGCTTTCGTAGAAATCAGGCGTCAGATCGGCCTGGAGCCGGGCCGCGGCGTTGAACGGTGGCTTGAGGCCACCGGGAAATTGTTGGCGAACAAGCGTCTGGAACAAGGTAACCGGGTCTTCGCCGGCCCGCTCGGCGACATGCCGGAACCAGCGCGCGCCAGCTGCGACATGCCCGATTTCCTCGGCATAGATAATGCGCAGGCAGGCGGCACTCTCGGCATCCCCGGCAGAGGTGAGCCGGTCGATCATGCCGGGTGTGACGTCAAGGCCGCGCGCTTCCAGGACCAGCGGCGCGACCGCCAGCCGCGCCGCCAGCGAGTCGCGCGTCGCCATGGCGGCGTCCCAAAGGCCGTTATGGGCCGGAAAATCACCATAGGCGGCGTCGAGCTCGGCGAGGCGTGTGGTGACAAGGCGGAAGTGCCGGGCCTCGTCATCGCCGACGCCGACCCAGTCGCTGACGAAAGCGTTGCGGGTCGCGTCGCAGAGCGCCGCGTCGGTGGCGTAGCGGGCCACCATGTCGAAGGCGAGGTCGATCGCATTGAACTCGATATGAGCGACCGCGTGGAGCAGCGCGATGCGCCCGTCCGGACTGTTCAGGCGACGACGCGGGACATCGCCGGGCGCAACCAGAACCGGTCGGGCCGGCCGTGCCGGCGGATCCGGCGGGCGCCCGGCGCGGGCCGGCAAGGCGCACGTCCCGCTGCGCCAGATCGCGGCGACCTCCCGGGCCCGGTCTGACTTGGCAACCGGATCTGCCGTCGCCAGCACACTTCGCGCAAGCGCTGTTATGTCCGATGGATCAGCCAAGGTCGCGCACGGCGGCGAGGACTTCATCGACATGGCCCTTGACCTTCACCTTGTGCCAAATCCGCGCAATGCGACCCTCGCGGTCGATCAGGAAGGTCGAGCGATCGATGCCCATATACTCCCGGCCATAGAGTTTCTTGAGCACCCAGGAGCCGTAAGCGTCGATCACTTCCGCGTCCGGATCCGACACGAGACGCACCTGCAACCCATGTTTGGCCTTGAAATTGTCATGCTTTTTGACGCTATCCTTGGACATGCCGATGACGATCGCGCCGGCTTCGCCAAACGCGGGCGCGGCTGCCGTGAAATCGAGCGCCTCGGTGGTGCAGCCGGGTGTGTCGTCCTTGGGGTAAAGATACAAGACGACGATCTGGCCACGCAAAGCGGCAAGATCGATCTCTTCACCGCCGTCGGCGGGTCGTTTGAACGTCGGAGCAAGGTCGCCGGTTTTGAGTTCAGTCATGTCATTCCCCTGTCTGGTTATGCCTGCAAGGTCGTCCTGGCCGTGTAATGTGCGTCTCCAGCCCGCCACGTCCAGTGTGTGGACTGCGGGAGGGGCGGTCTGAATGCTGCGCAAGTCAGCCAAATGGACGTTGATCTACCTGCTCGAGGCCGTCGCCGCCCTGCTGGCGCTGGTGATCTTCGGCGTGGGATTCGTCCTTTGGCGGCTGTCTTCAGGCCCTGTCGAGCTCGAATTCCTGCGCGAGGATGCCCAGTCCATGCTGGCATCAGCCTTCGAGGGCGAGGTGGTGGCGCTGGGCAGTTTGCAGGCGCGGTTTGATCCCGCGAGCCGCGCCATCGTGCTGGTCGCGACGGATGTCACCATTGCCGAGCGCTCCGGTGAAGTGGTCACCCGGGCCCCGCGCATTGAAGCCGGTCTGGCCGCCGACGCGCTGATCTTCGGCCGGATCGAGCCGGTCGCGCTGACCATTGATGGCGGGTCGGTTTCGATCGTGCGTCGGGCCGATGGTGCGGTGGCCGCGGGCCTTGGCGGTGTCGAACGGGTGGCCTCGACCGCGCGCCTGCCGGCCCGGGGCGGCGATGACAGCGCCTCCCTGTTTGAAATCCTGGCCTCACCCGATGCGCCCGGCTCGCTCGGCCGTCTGCGGCGCCTCAACATTTCCAATGCTGCGGTCCGCCTGGTCGATGATGTGGCCGGACTGGCCTGGTTCATCGACTCCGCCGGCGTCATCCTTGACCGCGACGACACGCGACTCCTGGCCGAGCTTGAAGGCCGGTTGGCAACGCCGTCTGGTTTTGCACCGGTCGAGCTGCGATTGCGGGCGGGCGCCAATCTGGAAAGCCTGCTGCTGGAGATGAGTTTCGACGGGCTCTCACCAGCCGGCATCATACCGGACAGCGGGCCGGCCTCTGCCCTGCGTGCACTGGATGCGCCGATCAGCCTCGATTTCGTCGTGGACGCCACCCGTGAAAGCGGTATCCGGACGGCATCGCTGCAACTCGAGGCGGGGGCCGGGACCATCCTCGTCGATGGTGCCGTGCATGACTTCGCCGGAGCCAATCTTTACGCCAGTTTCGATCCCGTCGAGCGGGTCCTGACGCTGCATGGAGGCCGGGTGACGTCCGATCTGTTCGCGGCGTCCATTGAGGGTCGACTGACCGAGATCGGGGCCTATCAAGGCGCTCTGCCGACGCGGGCGCGTTTCCAGCTCGCCATTGGCGAGGGCTTCGTCGATATCGGCCCGATCTTCGAGCGGGCGCCGGAGTGGGGGTTGCTGGCGGCCTCGGGTGAAATCCGGCTCGACGAGTTCGCCGTGACACTCGACCGTCTCGATGTCGAGATCGATACGATCCGGGCGGAGCTGGCCGGCGGCGTGCAACTGGAGCAGCGCCCGGACGGTACCTGGCTGCCCAATCTTCAGCTGACCGGACCGATCGTCGGTGACGTCCAGCCAGAGACTGTCCTGGCGTACTGGCCCGTTGTTCTTGCTGATGGCGGTCGTGAATGGGTCAGCGAGGGCATTCTCGGGGGGCGCTTCTACAATGCGCGCTTCGATCTCGACCTGCCTGCCTCGGCGATTGACGCCGGGGTGCTCGAGAATGATCGCATGAGTTTGAGCTTCGACTTTGAAGACGCTCATGTGCGCTATATTTCCACGATGACGGCAATCACGGAGGCCCGCGGCTCCGCTGTCCTTCGCGGCAATGCGTTTGAAGTAACGATGGATAGCGGCAGGCTGGGTGAGCTTGAGGTCAGCGAAGGGTTCGTCGATCTGCCCCGGCTCAATCCGAAGGGAGCCATGGCCCGCTATGGTGGCCTGGTGCGCGGTCAGGCCTCTGACATCCTTGCGCTGATAGATGAGGATCCGCTCTTTCTCGTGTCGGATTATGGCCTGGACCCGGACCTGATCGGTGGCGAGGGCGAGATGCGTTTCGACATTCGCCGCGCCATGCTGACCGAGGTCGATCCCGAAGAGATCGCGTTTTTCATCGACGGTCACTTCTCGAATGCGTCCCTTGATGTTCCGGGCACCGATTACGCGCTCACCGAGGGTGAGGTCAGCATTCGTGCGAGCCAGGCAGGCCTGCAGGCAGAGGGAACCGCTCGTCTCTTTGACGCGCCGGTCCGGATCGACTGGCGCGAGACATTCGGCCGGAGCGATGACAGTCCCTCCACCCGGATCGGACTGGAGACCGAGATCAATGCGCGCACGCTGGATCGTTTCAACCTGCCAGCCCGCCGCTATCTGGACGGTACGATTCGGATCGCGGCGGAGGCGGTTTCAAACGGGCTCGACTTTCGCTCGGTGCAGATTGAGGCGGACCTCCTCAATGCCCTGATCGAGGCGCCCGGCGGGGTGTGGAGCAAGGAGGCCGGGCAAGCGGGCCGGGCCTCTCTCGGTCTCGCCCGGCGTGATGATGGCGGCTATGATCTGAACGCGCTCCGACTGGACGCCGAGGGCGCCCAACTTGAGGCCGGCGCCGTGCTGGGAGCCGATGGCAGCCTGCGCGATATCACCGTCGACCGCCTCTTCGTCGAGGGCCTGGTCGACGTATCCGGCGACGTCACCCCGCCGCTCGATCCGGGCGACCCGCTGCGGGTTCGGCTGACGGGACAGTATGCAGACATCAGCTCGCTGATGCCCTCGGTAACCTCGCTTGGCGGGCAGGGCGGGATATCCTTTCCACTCTCCCTTCAGGTCACGGTCGGTCGTCTGGTCCTGTCCGAGCAGAGCGTGCTTGATCAGTTCAATCTGATCTGGCGTAGCGAAGAGGCCGGCATTCGCGCGGTTTCGCTGTCGGGCAATGCCGCTGAGGGCCCGTTCCAGGCATCGTTCGGCGCGAGTGAGGCTGGCGGGGAGCGCCAATTCAGGATTGATGCGCAGTCGCTTGAGCGGGTCTCCGCCCTCGTCGGGATCGAGGGCTATGCCCGCGGTGGCCTGGTTTCTGTCCTCGGCAGTGCTCCGCCGCTTGGTGCCGAGGGGCCGCTGACTGCGCGGGTCGAGGTTCGTGATCTCACGCTAGTCCAGGTGCCGGTTCTGGCGCGGATCCTCGCCGCCGGTTCCTTTCAGGGGCTGGGCGCGCTGCTGAACGGGGACGGTATCAGTTTCGACGCGGTCGATGCCGATATTGCCTATCAGGACGGCCTGCTGACGATCGAGGATGCGCGCGCCCGCGGCAGTGCCCTTGGTGTGACCGCATCGGGCACAGTCGACTTCGTCCAGCGCCATGCCGCCATCGATGGCAATCTGGCGCCGTCCTATGTCATCAATTCCCTGTTTGGCGGGCTGCCCGTCATTGGCGAGGTGCTGGTGTCCCGGCCCGGCGAGGGGGTGATCGGGATCACCTACTCGGTGGAGGGTCCGTTCGACAGCCTGACGGTGTTTGCCAATCCTCTCGCAGCGCTCGCGCCCGGCGTCTTCCGGCGCATGTTCGAGGGCACAGCTGCCGAGCGCGCGGCCCGGGATCGAGCCGATGAGACAAGCCCGCCGGAACCCGCGACCGGCGACACCGTGTCGTCCGAGGAAGGCGCGGTTTTCCCTGACGCGGGCGATGCGGGCGACGCTTCTGACGCGTCCGGCGCTGCGACGCCGGGGTCAGAACCCGATCCTGAGCCTGAGCCCGAGCCCGAGCCCGAACCCGAACCTGTGCCGGATGGCGGGCCGGACTGACCGGCCAGGCTAGCGATCAGATCGGTTTGGCGAGGGCGTGGCGCTTCTTGCCAATCGACAGCTTGATGGCGCCGTCAACGATATCCGAGCCGCCGGCCAGGGCGGCGATGTCGGTGAGGGTCTGGTCGTTGACCTTCGCGGCGCCCGCCTTGATATGCCGTTTCATCTCGCCATTGGAGGCCGCCAGACCGGCCGCCACGAACAGGCTCGCCAGTGTGACCTCGCCTCCGGCCAGTCCCTCGAACTCGACCGTCGGCAGGGCTGCCCCGCTGCCGCCCTGTGCGAAGGTCTGACGCGCAGTCTCTTCCGCCGCGCGGGCCGCATCGGCGCCGTGCAAGAGGGTGGTGGCCTCATTGGCGAGCCGGACCTTCGCATCGTTGATGCCGGCGCCCTCGAGCGCTTCAAGCTGGGCAATTTCGGCGAGCGGCAGATCGGTAAACAGGCGCAGGAAGCGACCGACATCGCCGTCCTCGGTATTGCGCCAGAACTGCCAGTACTCATACGGGCTGCGCTGGTCGGCATTGAGCCAGACCGCGCCGTCGGCGGTCTTGCCCATCTTGGCACCGGAGGCCGTGGTGATCAGCGGCGTGGTGAAGCCGAAGACCTCGGCCTGGTCGACCCGGCGGCACAGTTCCACGCCATTGATGATATTGCCCCACTGGTCGCCGCCACCGAGCTGCAGCGTGCAGCCATGGCGCCGGTTCAGTTCGAGGAAATCGACGGCCTGGAGCAGCATGTAATTGAACTCGAGAAAGGTCAGAGGCTGTTCGCGCTCGAGGCGCAGCTTGACCGAGTCGAAGGTCATCATGCGATTGATGGTGAAGTGCGGTCCGAAACGGCGCAGGAAGTCGAGATAGCCGAAGGTCGAGAGCCAGTCGTCATTGTCCACGACGAGGGCGTCGGTCGGGCCGTCGCCGATCTGTACCAGCTTTCCGAACGCGGTCAGGATCGAGGCCTTGTTGGCGTCGATGGTGTCGTCGGTCATCATCGAGCGCGACTTGTCCTTGCCGGAGGGGTCGCCGATTTTCGAGGTGCCGCCGCCCATCAGGATGATGGGTTTGTGACCGGCTTGCTGCATGCGGCGGAGCATCATGATCTGGACCAGGGAACCGACATGCAGGCTCGGCGCGGTGGCGTCGAAGCCGATATAGCCGGTGACAATGCCGGTGCTCGCGCGGGCATCCAGCCCGTCCAGGTCTGTGGCCTGGAAGTGGTAGCCGCGCTCCACCAGTGTGCGCACGAGTTCGGACTTGTAATCGCTCATGAAGATGTCTCCTGATAAGACGCTTCTAGGTCGACTGGCGCGCCGGGAAAAGAGGGGCCTTGCATGAAACGGATCATCGGCTTGATGAGCGGCACATCGCTGGACGGCATTGATGCCGCCCTGATCGAGACCGACGGGGAGCGCATTGCCCGTTTCGGCCCGGGTGAGACCCAATCCTATTCAGACAGTGACCGTGCCACGCTTCAGGACGCCGTCGATCGCGCACTGGCCTGGGGGTTTGACGGTGATCGCCCCTGTTTTGATGCGGCGGAGCGGGTCCTGACACTGCGCCATTCACTCGCGGTCCAGCGTGTTCTGGACGCGGCAGGGCTGGCGGCATCGGATATCGACCTGGTCGGCTTTCACGGTCAAACCGTTCTCCACAAGGCGCCGTCCGGTGGTCATGTCGGGGAGACGCTGCAGATCGGCGACGGCCCGGCGCTGGCCGCAGCCACCGGTATCGCGGTTGTCCATGATTTCCGCTCTGCGGATATGGAAAAGGGCGGGCAGGGCGCCCCCCTGGCAACGCTCTATCATGACGCGCTGGCGCGTCAGTCAGATATCGATCGGCCGCTGGCGGTCCTCAATCTGGGCGGGGTCGCCAATGTGACCTGGCTGAGTGCGACCGCGGACCCGGTGGCATTCGATACGGGACCGGCCAACGGGTTGATCGACGCCTGGTGCACGCGTGAGGTCGGTGAGGCATTCGATCGCGACGGCCAGCTGGCGGCGCGCGGGCAGGTCGCCCCGGCTGCGCTCGACCAGTTGTTGGCGCACTCCTTCTTCGCGCTGGTGCCCCCCAAGTCGTTGGACCGCTGGGACTTTACCCTCGATCCCGTTGCGGGCCTGTCGCCCGAGGATGGGGCGGCGACGCTGACGGCTTTTACCGCCCGAACCGTTGCCGATGCCCTCGCGGCGCTCGGTCAGCCCCTGCGGCTGCTGGTGACCGGCGGTGGACGTCACAACCCGACCCTGATGCGCGCGCTTGGCGAGGCCTGCGGTGTGACCCCCGAGCCGGTCGAGTCGGTCGGCTGGCGGGGTGACTTGCTGGAGGCTGAGGCCTTCGCCTGGCTCGCGGCCCGGGTCGAGGCCGGTCTGCCGACCAGCCTGCCCTCGACCACCGGCGCATCCGCACCGGTATCGGGCGGGCGGATCTCCAGGCCGGACTGAATACCTGCTGCCACGCTGACAAGAAAAAGCCCCGACCTGCAGGTCGGGGCTTTGGCTGTCGGCATGAAGCGGTGCGACTAGCGCTTGCCGGTGATCGTGCGTTCCGAGCGTTCTTTCTCGACCATCGGAAGGTGGGCATCGAGATAGGTCTCGATGTGCTTTTCCAGCACGTCGAGATGATCGGAGAAGAGGTGATTGGCGTCGGGCACGACTTCGGTCGTGATCTCGATGCCCTTCTGGACGCGGACTTTTGACATCACGCGCTCGACATCATCCGGCGGCACGATCTTGTCGGCGGCGCCGTGGACAATGATGCCCGAGGCCGGGCAGGGCGCGAGGAAGGTGAAGTCATACATGTTGGTCGGCGGAGCGACCGAAACGAACCCGGCAATCTCCGGACGACGCATCAAAAGCTGCATGCCGACCCAGGCGCCGAAAGAGTGACCGGCCACCCAACAAAAGCGCGCACCTTGGTTATAGCCCTGGACCCAGTCGAGGACGGTGGCTGCATCGGAGAGCTCGCCGAGCCCCTGGTCATAGCTGCCCTGGGACCGGCCCACGCCACGGAAATTGAACCGCAAGGTGGCAAAGCCCCGCTTGCGGAAGACGTCATACATCATCTCCGCGGAGGGGTTTTCCATATGCCCGCCGCCGAGCGGATGGGCATGCAGGATAAGGGCAATCGGAGCAGTCGGGTCTTCGCTCGGGCTATAGCGCCCTTCAAGCCGTCCGGCCGGGCCGGGGATGATCACATCAGGCATTCAGTCTCGCCTTTTTGGGTCGTTCTGTCTGGGTCCCGTGAATATGCGGCATTTCGCCCATTGAAAGTGCACAGAAGCGCGCGCATATTCTTGACTAATTCACTCGGATATTGGACGAGCGTCCCTCGCAACAAGGTCGGCCCCCCTCCGGAAAGGCGGGTCTTAGCATGATCGGCCCGCCCGATGCGAGTATTTAAGGAGGTAAACGCATGAAGCTGAGCACAAAAGGGCGCTATGCCGTGATGGCCATGGCCGACCTGGCGGATGCCGCCGAATCCGGTCCGGTCACCCTGAGCGATATCGCGTCGCGCCAGTCCATCTCCCTCTCTTATCTCGAGCAGCTTTTCGCCAAGCTGCGCCGGGCCGATATCGTGTCGTCCGTGCGCGGGCCGGGCGGTGGCTACAAGCTCAGCCGCACCCCGACCCAGATCCGGATCTCGGATATCATCCTGGCTGTCGACGAGCCGCTGCGGGCGACCCGGTGCTCGGAGGCCAAGGGCTGCCTCAGCGATGGACGGCGCTGCATAACCCACGATCTGTGGGACGAGCTCGGCCGTCACATCTACCTCTATCTGTCCTCCGTCACGCTTGAAGACGTGCTGGAGCGCCGGTTGTTCGGCTCGGCAGCAGGGGCGACAGGACGCCTGGAACGTCCGGTGCCGCGCGGCCTCGGCAAGCCGGGCGCCACTGAAATTCACGCTGCTGAATAGAAACCATGCGCACCTATCTCGACCACAATGCGACCACCTCGGTCCGGCCGAGTGTGATTGAGGCCATGTCGGCTGTCATGGCGCAGACCGGCAATCCGTCCTCCGTCCATGCTGACGGCCAAGGCGCGATGGCACGTGTCGAGACCGCCCGTCGCCAGGTCGGCAAGGCGCTGTGTGCCCGTCCGGAGGATATCGTTTTCACCTCGGGCGGCACCGAGGCTCTCAACCTCGCCCTCCACGCGGCGATCAGTGCCGGCATGGTTGGGCGCATCATTGTGACGGCTATCGAGCACGAAGCGGTTGCCGCGACTGCCGCGGCAAGCGGGCTGCCCGTCGACGTCTGGCCGATCAATGACCAGGGCGTGGTCGAAATTGCCTGGCTGGCCGAGCGGCTTTCGCGCTGGTCGGATCGGGATGGTAGGCCGCTGCTGGCCATGATGCTGGCCAATAACGAGATCGGCACCCTCCAGCCGGTCGCCGAGGCAACCGCCCTGGTCCGGGAGGCCGGTGGGTTGAGCGTTGTCGACGCCATCCAGGCGGTCGGCAAGATCGCCGTCGATTTCGCGGGCATTGGTTGCGACTACATGGCGATCTCGGCGCACAAGTTCGGTGGGCCCCAGGGCGTGGGCGCGCTGCTGGCGAGCTGCGATGCGCCGATGGCGCGACACCATCACGGTGGCGGGCAGGAGAAGGGGCGTCGTGCCGGTACCCACAATGTTGCCGGTATTGTCGGTCTGGCGACGGCGCTTGATGAAGCCGTGGCCACCCTCGATGCGTTCGCGGCACTGGCCCCCCACCGGGATCGCATGGCGGCGAAGCTGAAGACGTTATCGCCGGAGCTGATCGAGATCGGCGCCGGCGCGCCGCGCCTGCCCAATACGCTCGGCCTGTGCCAGCCGGGCTGGCCCGGCGCGACCCAGGTCATGGCGCTTGATCTGGCCGGTGTGGCAATCAGTGCCGGATCAGCTTGTTCCTCGGGCACCTCCAAGGGCTCGAAGATCGGCACGGCGCTCGGACTATCCGAGGCTGCATCACAGGGCTTTATCCGTGTCAGCCTCGGTTGGAATTCAAAGCCGGATGATGCAGACGCCTTCATCGACGCTTGGTCGACGGCGCTGGCGCGCATTTCCCCGACACTCACACCAGTGCCTGAAGAGGCGGTAGGATAGTATGGCTGCGGTCAAGGAAACCATCGAAGACGTTCGCAATCTGGAAGCCGACAAGTACAAGTACGGCTTCACCACGGATATCGAACAGGATCTCGCACCCAAGGGGCTGAACGAGGAGACCGTGCGTCTCATCTCGGCCAAGAAGGGCGAGCCCCAATGGATGCTGGATTGGCGTCTGGATGCACTCGAGCGCTTCTCGGCCATGAAGGAGCCTGAGTGGGCGAATGTCGATTATCCCAAGATCGACTATCAGGACATCCACTATTATGCCGAGCCCAAGGACGGCGCGAAGTATGACAGCATTGACGATGTCCCCGAGGAAATCCTCGCCGACTTCGCCAAGCTCGGTATTTCGCTGAAGGAGCAGGAAGTCCTGCTTGGCGTCAAAGGTTCGGAAAACCGCGTGGCCGTCGATGCCGTCTTCGACTCGGTCTCGGTGGTCACAACCTTCAAGGCCGAGCTGGCCAAGGCCGGGGTGATCTTCTGCTCGATCTCCGAAGCGCTGCGCGAGCATCCCGAGCTGGTGAAGAAATACCTCGGCTCGGTCGTGCCGGCTTCGGACAATTTCTTCGCCACGCTGAACACGGCCGTCTTTTCGGACGGGTCTTTCGTCTATGTCCCGCCGGGCGTGCGCTGCCCGATGGAGCTGTCGACCTATTTCCGGATGAATGCCCAAGGCACCGGACAGTTCGAACGCACCCTGATCATCGCCGACAAGGGCGCTTACGTCTCCTATCTGGAAGGCTGCACGGCGCCGATGCGCGACGAGAACCAGCTCCATGCCGCCGTCGTCGAACTGGTCGCGCTGGACGATGCCGAGATCAAGTATTCCACCGTCCAGAACTGGTGGCCTGGGGACGAGAACGGCAAGGGCGGGGTCTATAACTTCGTTACCAAGCGCGGCGATTGCCGCGGCAAGAACTCGAAGATTTCCTGGACCCAGGTCGAGACCGGCTCCGCCATCACCTGGAAATATCCGTCCTGCATCCTGCGCGGCGAGAATTCGCGCGGCGAGTTCTATTCGATCGCGGTGACCAATGGCCGCCAGCAGGCCGATACCGGCACCAAGATGATCCATCTCGGCAAGGGCACGACCAGCCGGATCATCTCCAAAGGTATCTCGGCGGGCCGCTCAGACCAGACCTATCGCGGCCTCGTTTCTGTGCACGCGAAAGCCGAGGGTGCGCGCAACTTCACCCAGTGCGACAGCCTCTTGATCGGTGATCAGTGCGGCGCCCACACCGTGCCCTATGTCGAGTGCAAGACGCCCAAGGCCGTCCTCGAACACGAGGCCACCACCACCAAACTGTCCGAAGACCAGCTCTTCTACGCCCGCCAGCGCGGCCTCAGTGAAGAGGCAGCGACGGCGCTGCTGGTTAATGGTTTCGTTCGGGACGTCCTGCAGCAGCTTCCGATGGAGTTCGCGGTGGAAGCGCAGGCGCTGCTGAAGGTCTCGCTTGAGGGGAGTGTGGGGTGATGGAAAAGGCTCCGCTCAGCGAGATCCATCACGAAACTGTTCCGGCTGGCCTGGAGACCCTGTTCGGGGTCACCTTCCTTCCTGGACTGTTCTTGCTGGCGGGCGGATTTGTGTTCGCATTCCTGCCTGAGTCGGTGGAGTGGTGGGCTGTACTCGCGATCGCCGGGCTTCTCGTTGTGAGTTTTGGCATTCGAGTTGTGGCGAGCCGCATGCACACCGCTCGTTTTCTACGGCGCGCTCGGCAAGCGGGCTATGACGAGGCGCGCGCAGCGGCCTTCCTCGAAAATTATGATTGGGACCTCGGTCGTGAATTGACGGCTGAAGAAAAGGTGTCGACTCCATGACTCGCTCCCCCATCACCCATATCGACGATGTCGCCCTGGAACACATCGGCCATGGCGAGATCTTCTCGGCCGATCTCGCGCGCCTCGGTCCGTTGATCGGGCTGGAGCAGCTCGGCTGTTGCCTGACCATCGCGCCTATACCGCCGAGCCGGTCGACTACTGGAAGAGCGAGGACTGATGCGCGCGCCAGCCTTTCCATGACGGGGGCAAGATGATGATGACGATGACCACCAGGAAGACCACCACGATGACCCGGACGAAGATGCTGCTGGGCAGCGTCGTTGTTGGCGCGCTCGTCGGGACCGCCTCGGCGCAGGATTTCTCGCAGCCGGACTTCACCCACGATGAAGCCGACATGCCCTGGTGTGACACGCTGGAGATCGGGTCCGCCGGCGCCGTCGACTGTGCCCTGATGCCTGGCGATGTCCTGCTCAATTTCGCTTATGAATCAAGCGAGTGGGACGCGGTCCTCAGCTTCACCCAGCACAATCCGATGACCGGCGAACTGCTCGACGCCTCCGATCCGCTGACCATTGAAAGCGTCGTCTCGGCACCGTCCTTGCGCGATATCAATGAGGACGGCACGCCGGAGCTGTTCATCCCCTACATCACCGGCAATGTGAACACCTATTACTATGTCTGGCAGGCCGATGAGGACGGGATCTACTACCCGTCCGGCGAGCTCGGCGGGTTCGGCGTTGACGCGTTCGAGATCCGCGACGGCATGGTGATCACGACCACGCGGGACAATGCCGCGACCTATCATGAAACCGCGCAACGGCTTGATGTGGATGGCTTCGTCCACATTTACGAACTCCGCATCGACGCAGCCGCCGGGCAATGCACCCTGACAGATGGCTCGGGCATTGTGGCCCGTGGTCTTGACGCCGACGCCATCCTTGCCGCTTGCCAGGCCTCGCTCGCCGACTAGGTCGGGCGCGATAATCCACGAGAAAAGACGGACATGACCATGCTGAAAATCCAGGACCTGCGCTGCAAAGTCGAAACCCAGGACGGCGAGGAAAAGCCGATCCTGAAAGGTCTCTCGCTTGAGGTTCCCGCCGGCGAGGTCCATGCCATCATGGGTCCGAACGGCTCGGGCAAGTCGACCCTGTCCTATGTCCTGACCGGACGTGACGGCTATGAAGTCACCGGCGGATCAATGATGTTTGCCGACGAGGACCTGGCCGAGCTGGCACCGGAAGAGCGCGCCGCGCTGGGTCTCTATCTGTCCTTCCAGTATCCCGTTGAAATCCCGGGCGTTCCAACCATCACCTTCCTCAAGGAAGCGCTCAATGCCCAGCGCGCCACGCGCGGTGAAGAGGCCGTGTCGGCGCCGGACTTCATGAAGCTGATCCGCGAGAAGGCGAAGCAGCTCAACGTCTCGATGGACATGCTCAAGCGCCCGGTCAATGTCGGCTTCTCCGGCGGTGAGAAGAAACGCATGGAGATCCTCCAGGCGCTGGTCCTCGAGCCGAAATTCCTCATCCTCGACGAGACCGATAGCGGCCTGGACATTGATGCCCTCAAAGTCGTGTCCGACGGCGTCAATGCGCTGCGTTCGCCGGAGCGCGGGATGCTGGTGATCACTCACTACCAGCGCCTGCTCGATCACATCACCCCGGACGTCGTCCATGTCATGGCCGATGGCCGCATCGTCAAGTCTGGCGGCCCGGAGCTGGCGCATGAGCTCGAGGCTGAGGGCTATGACAAGTATCTCGGCGAGGCGGCCTGAGGCATGACCGCAATCCTGACCCATACCCCGGCCGAAACGGCCCTGATCGAAGCCCTCGAGGGCGCGACCGGCTGGCGCGCGCAATTGCGCGAGGCGACCCGCAAGGACGGGCTGCCGACCCGCCGCCACGAACTTTGGAAATGGTCCGACCTGCGCCGCGCCGCCAATGATGTCAGCGCGCCGGGTGAGCTGTCGGTCTCCGGACTGGCCGGACTGGCTTCGGCCGTTGATGGCGACCGGATCGAGCTGACGGTGACGGCTTCGCCGGGCGCCAGTGCCGGTGATGCCGCGCTGGTCATTCCGGCGGGCGCCAGCGTGACCCTCGTTGAGCGGCTTTGCGGAGAGGCCGGTGCCTTGGGCAACTGGCATCTCGACATCACCATTGAGGCCGGGGCCCGCCTCGACCGGATCGTGGTCGCCGACCATCATGAAGACGCTGTCTTTGTCGGCTCAGCCGAGATCAACTTGCACGAAGATGCCAGCCTGAATCAGACGATGTTCGACAACGGCGCCAGGCTGTCACGCAACGAGACCCATATTCACCATCCGGGGCAGGGCGCTTCGGTGGCTTTGGGTGGTGCCTATATTCTCGGCGCGGGTCGCCATGCCGACAGTACCACTGTCGTGCATCACACCGGCCCCGGGTGCCAGACGCGGCAATTGGTCAAGGGGGCCGTGGCCTCCGGCGGTCATGGCGTCTTCCAGGGCAAGTTCATCGTTGACCGCGCCGCCCAGCAAACCGATGCGCGCATGACCCACCGGGCCCTGATGCTCGGTGAGAAGGCCGAGATTGATGCCAAGCCGGAGCTGGAAATCTATGCCGACGATGTCCAGTGTGCGCATGGGAATGCCTTGGGAACGCTGGACGAAACCGCGCTCTTCTACATGCGTCAGCGCGGCCTGCCCGAAGCCAAGGCGCGGGCGCTGCTGATTGAAAGCTATCTCGCCGAGCCGCTCGACATGGTCCGCGACGAGACCTTGCGCGAGACCCTGAAATCCGTCCTGCGGACCAGGCTGGAGGCGCTCGCATGACCGTCCAGAGCCAGATCAAGGCGCCGTTGAATGTCGACGCCATCCGCGCCGAATTTCCGATCCTGCAACGCGAGATCAACGGCTATCCGCTGCGCTATCTGGACAATGCCGCCTCGGCCCAGAAGCCGGAATTCGTGATCGAGAGCATCGCCGGCGTCTACCGGGCGCATTACGCCAATGTGCACCGCGGCCTGCATACGCTGGCCAATGAGACGACCGAGGCCTTCGAGGGCGCGCGCGAGGACGTCCGACGTTTCCTCAACGCAGCGCGCACCGAGGAGATCGTGTTTACCCGCGGATCGACCGAGGCCATCAATCTGGTCGCCCACTCTTTCGGCCAGCTTCTGAACGCGGGCGACGAGATCATTATCTCGCAGATGGAGCATCACTCCAATATCGTGCCCTGGCGACTGCTGGCTGATTCCAAAGGATTAAAGCTGCGCTGGGCGCCGGTTACGGAATCGGGTGAGCTCGATTATCCACAGCTGGCAGGCATGGTTAACGAGAAGACCAGGCTGATCGCCATCACCCACATGTCAAACGTGCTCGGCACGGTGAACGAGGTGGCCCGCATCAATGCGATTGCCAAGACGCAGGACGTCCCCGTTCTGCTGGATGGTTCCCAGTCCGCCGTCCACCTGCCGGTCGACGTTCAGGCGCTGGAATGCGACTTCTTTGTCTTTACCGGGCACAAGCTCTACGGACCGTCAGGCATTGGCGCGCTCTATGCCAAGGGCGACTGGCTCGACCGCCTGCCGCCTTACATGGGCGGCGGCGAGATGATCGCCGATGTCTTTGAAGACCATGTCACCTTTGCCGATGCCCCGAACAAGTTCGAGGCCGGCACGCCGGCGATTGCCGACGCCATCGGGCTTGGTGCCGCCATTCGCTGGCTGGAGCGCCACGACCGCATGGCGATCCTGGAGCATGAGCGCACCCTGCTTGATCGGGCGATGACCGGCCTGGCAGAGATTGACGGTCTGCGCGTCTTCGGGACGGCCCAGGAGAAGGGGGCTATCATCAGCTTTGCGCTGGAGGGGGCCCACCCCCACGATGTCGCACAAATCCTCGACAAGTACGGCGTTGCCGTGCGAGCCGGCCATCATTGCGCACAACCGCTCATGCGGCGATTGGGGGTCGGATCGACCGCCCGCGCCAGTTTTGCCATCTACAACACGATCGAAGAGGCCGATGCGTTTGTCGACGCATTGAAAAAGGCCCGTGACTTCCTCATCTAGGATCTATCATGACTGACCGAACCGACCGCGATGTGATCGACCTGTCTGCCCCGGCTGCGCCAGCGGCACCGGTTACCGAGGAGCCTGTGGCCAAGCCCGCCGACGGAACCGGCGCGATCCCGGCGGGCGAGCTTGCCCGTATTACGGATGATATCGTGACGGCGCTGAAGAGCGTCTACGATCCGGAAATTCCGGTCGACATCTATGAGCTCGGGCTGATCTACAAGGTCGACCTGGAAGACGATCGGACCCTGAAGGTGCAGATGTCGCTGACCGCTCCGGGTTGCCCGGTGGCTGGCGAGATGCCCGGCTGGGTTCAGGATGCTGTCGAGAAGGTCGATGGCGTCGAGAAGGCGCTGGTTGATCTGACCTTTGATCCCCCCTGGACACCCGACCGGATGTCCGACGAAGCGCGTCTCGCGCTCAACATGTTCTAGGAGGCCAATGTGGCTGTACGTGAACGTCCCAAGGCTGTGTCCCTGACCGAAGCCGCTGCCGATCGCGTCAAGGCGCTGATGGCGCAGCGTGGCGCCGGCTTCCTGCGCGTCGGGGTCAAGAATGGCGGCTGCGCCGGCATGGAATACGAGATGGCCTACGTGGAAGCGCCGGGGCCGCTGGATGAACGCGTGGAGGACCAGGGCGTGGAGATCGTCCTGGAGTCCAAGGCTCTGCTCTTCCTGCTTGGCACGCAGATCGATTATGAAATCTCCCCGTTGCACGCGAAATTCGTGTTCAACAATCCCAACCAGACCGATGCCTGCGGCTGCGGGGAAAGCGTGACCATCGTCCCGGTCAAGGAAGTCTGATCCGTTTTGAAGCTCATCATCTCGATCCCGTCACCCTATTCCCGCAAATGTCGCGTCATGGTGCGTGAGCTGGGGCTGGGTGAGCGGGTGGAGGAGGCTGAGTCCCATCCCTTTGATGATGACCCCGAACTGCTGAAAGCCAATCCGCTTGGCCGTGTTCCCTGCCTTATTCTCGATGATGGTCAGGCGCTGACCGAGAGCGCTGTGATTGCCGATTACCTGTGCGAGCAGGTTGGAAACCCCTGGCCCCGTGACTGGAACGACCGCCGGCTGGAAGCACTGGGCAATGGACTGCTTGATCTGTCCGTGGCCCGCCGCGTCGAAATGGTTCGCGACGAAGGGATCCAGTCTGCTTACTGGATTGGTCGGCGCGAGCGCGGGATCATGAGGGCGCTTGATCAGCTGGAAGCGGCCATTGGCACACTCGCCACGACGCTGGCGCAAGGACCGCTGACACTGGCCGTCGCGCTCTCCTATCTGGATTTCCGCTACCCCGAGAGCGATTGGCGAAGTGGTCGGCCCCGTCTGGCCTCGCTTTTGGAGGCTTGGGAGGAACGGCTCAGCTTCGCGCAAACCCGACCCGTCGGCTGAAGCAGACATGAAAAGGCCGCCTGCGAGGGCGGCCTGTTCGGTCGTTATGTGTCAGGTGGTGTCTCAGGCTGCGGCGCTGCGGGAGCGGTTGCGACCGTCATCGGTGGTCGTCCTGTTGCGGCCTTCGGTCTTGGACCGGTAGAGGTTCGTGTCAGAGCGTTCGATCAGGTCCTCGATCGACTCACCTTCCTGGTAGGTCGCGATGCCAAGCGATACGGTAATCGTACCAAGGTCCTCATTGGTGGACTTGCGCAGCAATTTCTTTGATTCGACCGTGCGCCGGATCTTTTCGGCGACCTGCTCAGCGACATTGGGTGCCGTGTTCGGCATCACAATGCCGAATTCCTCCCCGCCATAACGTGCCACGAGATGGTGCTCGCCCGCATGCCGGGTCAGGCAGCCGGCGACGAAGCGAATGATCTGGTCGCCGGTCTGGTGGCCCCAGGTGTCGTTGAAGCGCTTGAAGAAATCGATATCGCACAGGATCAGGCTGAGCGGCTGCTTCTTGGTCTCGGCATCGCGGCGGGCGCGACGCAAGGATTCGTCAAAACGCTTGCGGTTTGCGATGCCGGTGAGGGCATCGGTCATGGCTTCTTCGCGCACTTTTTCCAGGTGCGAGCGCAATTGCGTGACTTCATTGGATGTCGCTTGCAGGCGGTCTTCCAGAGCCTGGCTGCGGCGCTGCATCCGGGCGGTGGCAGAGACCAGACTTTCGACCAGGCGCTTCATTCCCGGTGCGTCCGGATTGGTGGTCGAGAGTTCGTTGCTGGCACCCTCAAGGGCCTTGCCATAAGCGGCGGTGTCGCGCTCGGCGGCTTCGAGGGTCTGCTGGACGGCGCCAAGCTCGCGGCACATCACGCCGCCGCTCTCCAGGATCGCATCCTGGATCGCCTTCCACTGGAAATACTGCTCGAACAGCTCGGCGTTAACGCTGTCGTTGAAACCCTCGCCTGACTCGATTTGAGCCTTCAGCGTCTCACACAGCTCCGGATTGGTGTCGCTGGCAAAGCAGATCCACACTGCATAGTTTTCAGGTGTCGGCGCGATGCCGAATTGTTCCATGAGATCCAGCGCCTTAAGCGCGAACTCACGTCCGTCTTTACCAAGCAGTCGACCGTTCACCAGAAATTCCTTTCCTGCGGAAGCGAATGACTTCGCCCTGCGGTGATTGGCAAGCTAAACCGCAAAGGGAAAGAAGTGGTAAAAATCGATCATACAGTATGAACAGGCACTGCATCGGGCCCGATCAGGGCGGTGTGATGGCTTAGCGAGCCATCACTTTCCGGCATTCATGAAGCCTGGAACATGGTCGCCAAACCCGACAACCGAACGGTCCTGGTCAGAGCCGCGCTCGCGTCTTTGACCGGGTTTGCGGTTGGATGGTCTTGGGCTGGCCGTACCGGAATCCCGTTGCTGAGGCGGCTTTGCAGCGGCCGGCTCGGGCGAGGTTGGTTCCGGTTTGCGGGCTTCGCGCGACTTGACGGGTCTTGGCTTGGCCTCGGCCTCAACAGCCGGGGCCGGAGCCGGGGTCGGCGCTGGAGACGCTGCCGGTGCCGCATCCTCTGTCGTCTGGGCGTCCGCAGAGCCGGGCTTGCGAGTGCGGCCGCCGGAACTGCGCTCGGAGCGGGCTCCGGAACGGGCCGATGTACCACGGGTCCGGCCGCCGGATGCGCCAGAATCCGGCGCAGCTTTCGCCGGTGCCTCGGAATTGACGCCGTCCAGGACGAGTTCCGGGATGTCTTCCTTGATCAGCTTCAGCACGGCGGCCAGGTTTTTCTCATCACCGGGTGCAAAGATTGTCACGGATTCCCCGGACTTGCCCGCCCGTCCGGTACGTCCGATGCGGTGGACATAATCGTCGGCGTGGTGCGGCATGTCGTAATTGAAGACATGGCTCACGTCCGGGATATCGAGCCCGCGTGCCGCGACATCACTGGCAACGAGGAAACGAAGGGTCCCCGCCTTGAAATCCGCCAGGGTCTGCGTGCGGGCTGATTGATCGAGATCGCCGTGGATCGGCGCAGCCGAGAAACCGTGGCGCTGGAGCGAGCGCGCGACGATGTCCACATCACGTTTGCGGTTCGAGAAGATAATGCCGTTCTTGACCTCTTCGCGGGACATGGCGGCGCGCAGGGCGTCCCGCTTGGCCTTTCCGGAATTGTCTTTCAGGCGGATCATCAGCTGCTTGATATTGACCGCCGTTTGCGCCGGGCGCGAGGTTTCCACGCGAACAGGGTCGCGCAGGAACCGATCGACCAGGCTCTGGATTTCCTTCGGCATTGTGGCCGAGAAGAAAAGGGTCTGACGGCGCGGAGGCGGCGGGATGAGCGAGAAGATTTTCTCGAGATCCGGGATGAAGCCCATGTCGAGCATGCGGTCGGCTTCATCAACCACCAGCATCTGGACACCGTTCATCAGCAGTTTGCCGCGCCCGAAATGGTCGAGCAGACGACCCGGGGTCGCGATCAGGACATCGGCGCCCTTGTTGAGGATTTCTTCTTGCGGGCCGAAGGCGACGCCGCCGATCAGCAAGGCCATCGAGAGCTTCTGACCTTTCGAATAGGTCTCGAAATTCTCGGCGCACTGGGCCGCCAGCTCGCGGGTCGGTGCAATGATGAGGGAGCGCGGCATGCGGGCCTTGGCGCGGCCACGTGACAGGCGCTCGATCAGGGGCAGGGTGAAGGACGCGGTCTTGCCGGTTCCCGTCTGCGCAATACCAAGCACGTCGCGTCCGGCAAGCGCCGGAGGAATGGCGCCGGCCTGGATCGGGGTCGGTTCGCTATAGCCAGCTTGTTCGATGGCTTCGAGTAGTTTTGGGCTCAGACCCAGTTCTGCGAACGTCATGGCGTCCTTTGGTTTGCATTAAAATCACGACGGCCGCGCCAGAGTGGCGCGGCCGCTTGGTGAGCGCAAAATACGGGGGACCTGCTGCAAGTCAACGCAACAAGGCTGATCCCTAGCGCCGATAGGCGTATGGCGTGTCGTCCGTGATATTGATGTAACGGTCCCGCAGGCGGGTCTGCCGCGAATCCATCTCGGTCGGCTCGCCATCGATCAGCACCGCGATCGGTGAGCTCATCACTTCCAGCGGATCACCGTCCCAGACCACGACGTCGCCGGCATAGCCGGTCGCCAAGGCCCCATAACGGTCTCCCACGCCATAGATTTCGGCGGGCGTGAGCGTGATCGAACGGAAAGCCTGGTCCCAGGCGACACCGTTGGCGACGGCATTGCCGGCATGCTGGGTGATCAGGCGGGCGTTGTAATAGCCGTCCGATGTCAGCGTGGTGTAGGCCACCGTCACGCCTGCGGCGTGAAGACGGCGGGCGCCATCCAGCGTCGCGGCGATCTCGTCGAAGGAGGCCGGCAGGTTGCGCAGCGGGTCAAGCATCACCGGGATCCCGGCTGCGGCCAGTTCATCGGCCACCATCCAGGCTTCAGCCCCGCCTTCGATGATGATCTGAACCGGAGCATTCTCCGCCTGGAAGCGGATGGCCCGGTGCAGGTCCACGGCGCGGTCGATATTGAGCACCAGCGGCACGCGGCCACGAACGACCGGCAGCAAGGCCTGGGCATCATAGCGGTTCAGCGCGTCGCCTTGATGATCCGCCGAGAACCGACCCGGATAGCCGCGGGCATCGCTGAAGGCGGCTTCCAGGAAGGCCCAGGCAGCAGGGCGGGAGCCGCCGGCAGTCGAGGCGCCGGACTGGCTGAGATCGGCGAACACGAAGCTGCCGCTCTGGAATACCGAGTTAGCGTCGCCGCCGGTCTCCACCAGTGCACCCTGGCCGGCAAAGATATTGTGGCCGGTCGAGGGATAGATGGCAGCCCGGGTGATTCCGCGCATGCGCGTCGAGGCAATGTGTGTGCCCATCGGATTGAAGCCGTCGCTGACGTCGAGGGCGACCGAGTAAGGCGAATCGTCGGCGCCTGCATCCGTGGTCGAACCCTCGAGCGCGACTTCAATGAGACCGATCTGGGTGTAGGGCGCGAACAGGCCCGGGGTGATCCATCCCCCATTGGCGTCGATGATTTCGGTGCCGTTGGGGATGCTCACATCGGTTCCGACCGCGACGATATTGCCGTCACGCACCAGGACGGTGCCGTTGGCAAGAATGCCCTGGTCGGAATTGGTGACGACCCGGCCATTGGTGACCGCGTAGCTCTGGGCGAGGCTGGGTGCTGTGCTGGCGAGTGCCAGGGCGAGCACGGGAAGAATGGTTTTCATTATTGGTCTCCCTCGCCGGGCTGGCCGAGCATGAAGTCACGCACCGGCTGCAGGCTTTCATCGCGGCGATCATAGCTCATGGCGCCATCGATCCAGACCTGGTCTGCCCGCGTGTAGGTGGAATAGGGATTGCCGGACCACAGCACGACGTCTGCGCGCAGGCCGGGCTGAAGGCTGCCGGTCTGATCGGCAATGCCAAGCGCCTGGGCCGGGTTGGACGAGAGCCATTGCCAGGCTTCGCCGTCGGATATCTCAAGCCCGGCGCGACGACCGTCACCCAACGCCTTTGCGACTTCCTGGTTCAGGCGCTGAATGCCCATCTCGCTGTCCGAGTGGATCATCGCACAGGCCCCATTGGCATGGGTCATGGCGAGGTTTTCCCGGATCGCATCATAGGCTTCCATCTTGAACCCGCCCCAATCGGCCCAGACCGCGGCACAGGTGCCGTTCTCGGCAAGGAGATCGGGGATCTTGTAGGCTTCAACAGCGTGGTGGAAGGTCGTGACCTGGTAGCCGAACTCCTGCGACATATCCATAATATAAGCCATCTGGTCAGCTCGGTAGCAGTGCATCTGGATCAGGATTTCGCCGTCGAGGACACCCATCAGCGTGTCGAGTTCGAGGTCTTGTGTCGGCGGCGTGGCATCCTCGTCATTCTCGGCCGCCTCCCAGTACTCATGCCAGCTGTCGCGATAATCCGACGCCCGGATCCAGGCTGCCCGATATCCGGCCATATTGCCCATATCCGTGGCCGGCGACTGGCCGCGATTCCCATAAACCCGCGACGGGTTTTCACCGCAGGCCATTTTCAGCGTGTAGGGCGCGTCAGGGAATTTCATTTCCTGGACCGTGCGGCCGGAAATGTTGCGCAGGGTCACGCCGCGGCCGCCAAACAGGTTGGCCGAGCCGGGCAGGACGTGGAGTGTTGTAACGCCCCCGGCGAGGGCAGTGTCGAACCCCGGATCCTGCGGCCAGACGCTGTGCTCGACCCAGACCTCGGACGTGACCGGTTGGGTGGCTTCATTGCCATCGCTGTGCGCGCTGACGCCGGGCGAGGGGTAGGCGCCGAGATGGGAGTGGATATCGATGACGCCGGGGGTGATGTAGCGCCCGGCGGCGTCGATCACGGTCGCGCCATCCGGGGCTTCCAGACCGGTACCAACCGCGGTGATGCGGCCGTTTTCGATCAATACATCCCCGTTCTCGATTTCACCGCCGAGCCCGTCAAAGACCGTGCCCCCCTGGATCAGGGTCACGCCGCTCGGGCGCGGCGTATAGGTCGAGGGATAGGGATCGAGGCTGTGCCGGACGATGTCCGTGTCTGCTGTGGCAGCGGTCGAAACATCCGTTTCGGTTCCGGCGCTGCACGCCGCCAGCCCCAGGACGGCAGTTGCCGTCAGCGCCGGCATCCATGCCTTGAGTGTCATTGCTTATTCCCCACTTCGGTTATTCCCCAGTTTGCATCCGGTGCTGTGCAGCCGGAAAATATGGTGTGATTGAACGCCTTCACAGGCCAGCCGTCAAACCCCGATCCGGTCAGCCGGCAAAAGAATTGACGATTCGAGGAGGGCGGGTATGACGCCACACAGGTGCGACGTCACACGCCCGGTTATTCCTCGTAATCGCCAAACGGCCGATCAATGAGCGAGCCAAAGAAGATGGCGTTCATGAAAGCGCGCTCGGTGCCCCGGAAGGTTGCCCGGAAGGTCGGGTTGTCCGCGAACATGACGACCGTTCCGCGACCGAGGCGCTGGGCGATAATGGCCGGAGAGCCGGCAATCTCGTCCTGGCGCCGCTGTGAGGCGTAGCCCGACAGGAGCGGCGCATCGGTGTATTGGGCCACAACCGCGAACGGGTTGTCGTCCGGGCGCTGGAGCGTGAAGCTGGTGTTGCGATGAACCGGCAGCATGCGGTCGGCATAGCCGAAGCCTATCGGGTTCGAGGGATCCAGATCAGTCTGGAAGATCGCTCCGCCGATTACATGCTCGGCATCATCCACGCCCATCTCGGCATAGTTGCGCCGGTCGACCGTGTCGGTGTCGCTCTCGTCCTCGGCGTCTTCCACGGGATCAAGGCCGAAGAAGGTGCTCTGGGCCATGCGGGAGGCCTGGCGCATTGTCACGAGTACGCCGCCATCTTCGCGGATCCACTGACCAACGCGCTCGGCAGCCCCGGCGGACAGGCCGGTATTGCCGCCACCGACCATCACGAGGTGGGTGTAGCGTGACCAGTCGAGGCCCCCGAGATCATTCTTGCGGCGCAGGGTCACCGGCACATGCATGCGGTGGTCAAGCTGGTGCCAGACCTCGCCGGCATCATAGCTCGCCAACCCGTCATCAAAGAGCACAAGGACCTCCGGACGCCGGACGGCTCGGAAGCCGTTGCCGTCGCCGAGATCCGGCGAGCCGCCAGCCGTTGAACCGGAGGTCACGGCATGGACAGCAACGCCGTCCTCGCGGGCAATCGTCTGGACCAGCTGGTAGATCGTCTCGCGGTCGGCATCTTGTCCGACCAGCGGCACGAAGACGGCGCCGGGACCGAACTCGGTGGCGCCGAGATGGGTCGCAATCGTTGTCGGCTGGGTGGCCACGCGGACCCGGATCTCTTCGTCCAGCAGACGGTAGAGCCCGCGCGGTGCATAATAGTCCGACCAGCGCAGGACATAGCCATAGGTCGAGCGGGGCGGGACGGGGGCGGCGAGGTCTGCCGGGCCGGTTTCGCTGCCAAGCAGGTCGCTCGACCAGTCCCGGCCAAGCGCGGCATAGTCGAGGTCATAGGCCAGCGGCAGGGTCCAGCCGGAGACATCATAGAAGATGTTCTCGTCGAATTCGGTAACCCGGTCGAAGAGGGAGCGGATCATCGTGTATTGCGGCTGGGCCAGTTCAACGACAAAGCTCTCGCCAGCGCGATAGGTGCGGCCATTGCTGCGCACGTCCCTGGCGAGGCGATTGACCCGGATATCGTGCCGGTTGAGCAGGTCAACAAACATGTTGGCCCGGGCCGGGTCACCGGCTGCCGTGAAGACGAAGCCGCGGTCGCGGTCGCGCCCGGCCGCATTCATCGAATTGGCGAAGAACTCGCGCTGATAGGCGGCGATTTCGTCATGGGCGGCGAGGCCGCCCTCGATCGTCGTCAGCGAAGTCCGGAAATGGGTCCGGACATTGTCGCCATGGCTGACCAGGCCGCGCTCGGACTCGATGAGGCCGCCCCGGGCCGCACCAATCTCGAACAGAATACCCAGCGACCCGTTGACCTGCGGGTAGGTCGAGCCCTTTCCGACATAGAAATTGTCGAAGCCTTCCTCGGACGTATAGAGGCGTGCCTCGCTATCCAGGAAGTCGATATGGTGCTGGGCGATGCCGAGCGTCAGCTCACGCGCCTGCTCGGGGATGAGCGGGTTGCGGCGCAGCGGCTCGCCCGGATGGAAGTAAAAGGTGCTTTCCGTACCCATCTCGTGGAAATCGGCGGATACCTGCGGCTTCCACTCATGCCACTGCTCAAGCCAGGCTCGGGATTCCGGCTGGGTCTGCAGCAGCCATTGCCGGTTGAGGTCGAACCAGTAGTGATTGGTCCGGGCGGCGGTCCAGAGATTGTGCTGCTCATGGTCGGGGTCGGTCACCGGGACATCGCCGCCGAAGGTCTCGACATGATTGATCCGGCGCGAATGACCATCCGGATTGAAGATTGCGGTGATCAGGATGACGCTGTCGTCGAGGGTCTGCTCGATCTCGGCGCCTTCCGCTGCGGCGAGGTGGTAGAGCGTGGGCAGGGAGGCGTCCATGCCGGCCGACTCGGCGCCATGCACGCCATAGTTCAGCCAGATGATGGCCGGACCGTCAGAGGCCGCGGCCCCCGGCTGCAGCGAAGCGAGGTGGTTCGCTCGGATCTCGTCAATCCGGGCATGGTTCTCCGGCGAGGTGACGACAAAGAACAGGATCGGCCGACGCTCGTGGGTATAGCCGATGGTCTCGACACTGATCCGGTCTGATCCGTTCGCGATCTGCGTCAGATAGTCGACGAGCTGGTCATGGCGGACCGGACGGTCCCCGACACCCCAGCCAATGACATCCTCCGGTGCCGGAACACTGGCGTCATAGGTCACGCCATCGACCTGGTAAAACTCGATCGGTTCGGCGTGTGCCGTTCCGGCCGTGACGGCCAGGCTGGCGGCCAACAGGACGCTGCCTGCCAGACCCTGTCGGATAGAGCGTCGTTTCATCATCGGCTTCCCCTCGGTGATTCTGTTATCCCGTTTGAGCGTGAGGCTAGCGCGGCCCACGCGCTTGTCCACTGGCCGGACAGTCCGGTCATGCAACGCAACGGTACAGGCGGGCTGTTGGCCTAGAGGTCGAGCTCTTCGGTAACGAAGCTGGCATTGTCCTGGATAAACTTGAAACGCGCTTCCGGCTTCTTGCCCATCAGGGTTTCAACCAGCGCCTCCAGCGTCGGCAGGTCACCCTCGTCGATCACGACACGGGCGAGGGTGCGGACGGCCGGGTCCATCGTGGTCTGCTTGAGCTGTGACGGCGTCATCTCGCCGAGACCCTTGAACCGACCGACATCGATCTTGCCTGTGGCCTTGAACTCATCGCGGATCAATTGTTCGCGATGGGCGTCATCGCGGGCATAGAGTGTCCGGGTGCCCTGGGTCAGGCGATAGAGCGGCGGTTGGGCTAGGAAGAGCCGACCGGAATGAATAAGCTCCGGCATGGAACGATAGAAGAAGGTGATCAACAGGGCCGCGATATGGGCACCATCGACATCGGCGTCGGTCATGATCACGACGCGTTCATAGCGCAGCTCTTCCAGCTTGAACCGACTGCCGGTCTGACAGCCGAGCGCGAGCAGGAGATCGCTGATCTCCTGGTTGGCGGAGATCTTGTCGGCTGTGGCCGAAGCGACGTTCAGGATCTTGCCGCGCAGCGGCAGGATCGCCTGGGTCTGGCGCGAGCGGGCCTGTTTGGCGGAGCCGCCGGCCGAATCGCCCTCGACCAGGAAGAGCTCGGTGCCATCCGCATCGGCCCGCGAGCAGTCCGCCAGCTTGCCCGGCAAACGAAGCCGCCGCGAGGCGGTCTGCCGCTTGACGTTCTTTTCCTTGCGGCGGCGCATCCGGTCGTCGGCCCGCTCGATCGCGAACTCGACCAGCTTGGCCGCTTCCTTCGGTGAGCCGGCAAGCCAGTGGTCGAACTGGTCGCGAACGGCGGTCTCCACGAGCTTTGCAGCTTCCGGTGTGGCCAGGCGTTCTTTCGTCTGCCCCTGGAATTCCGGGTCGCCGATAAAGACAGAGACCAGCGCGCCGGCCCCGCCCATGACATCTTCGGCGGTGATCTGGGCTGCTTTCTTGGCATGGGTGTGTTCGGCGTGGGCGCGCAAGCCCTTGGACAGGGCCGAACGCAGGCCTTGCTCGTGGGTGCCGCCCTGCGGTGTCGGCACCGTGTTGCAGTAGGACTGGCAGAAACCGTCCGCATCGCCGCCATAGCCATTCGCCGACCAGGTGATCGACCATTCGACACCGCCGCCGCCATCCTCACGCTCGACCCGTCCATTGAAGGCTTCGGTCGTGACCAGGGCCCGCTTCGCCGACATTTCCGCCATTCGGTCGGCGAGGCCGCCCGGGAAACAGAGGATGTCTTCGGCCGGAGTATCGGTGCCTTCGACCAGGCTTGGCGCGCAGCGCCACTGGATTTTCACGCCGCGGCGCAGGAAGGCCTTGGAGCGGGCCATGGCGTAGATGCGGGCCGGCTTGACCGACATCTTGTCGCCGAAAATCTGGGTGTCGGGCAGGAAACGGATCTTCGTCCCGCGCCGGTTCGGTGCAGGGCCCACCTTGACCAGCGGACCAAGCGGCAGGCCGCGCGAATAGGACTGGGTCCACAGTGTCTTTTCACGCGCCACTTCGACATCGAGCACTTCGGACAGGGCGTTGACCACCGAGATGCCGACACCATGCAGTCCGCCAGACGTCTTGTAGGCGCTGTCTGAGAACTTGCCGCCGGCGTGCAGCACGGTCAGAACGACTTCGAGGGCTGACTTGTCGGGATATTTGGGATGCGGATCGATCGGGATGCCGCGGCCATTATCGGTGACCGTAATATAGCCGTCCTCGTCGACCGCGACCTCGATCCGGTCTGCCCAGCCGGCGACAGCTTCGTCCATGGAGTTGTCGAGAATCTCGGCGAAGAGGTGATGGTAAGCGCGCTCATCGGTCCCGCCGATATACATGCCGGGGCGACGGCGAACCGCTTCGAGCCCTTCGAGGACCTCAATATGGGCCGCGGAATAGCCCGGGCCGGGTCCTTTGGACGGCGTCGGCGCGGGAGCGCCGGAAAACAGGTCGGAATCGGAGTTCTGGTTCGACATGTATCCACTTTGCACGAGTCGGCGATCAGGAGGCAAAGTCTACGCAGCGATTCGGGTGCGGATAGCCTTGCAGCACAGCACGACACAGCGCTTTTTCGGGTCATCCACAGGAAAACGGCCCGGCTGCGGGGCAGTCGGGCCGTTTCACTGACAAACCGGATGTCTGGACTAGAACACCATCCGCATGACGAGACGCGCGGTGTGGCGGATGAAGTCGTCGCGCACATCAGCGTCATAGTCGAAGGAGAAGGTCGAGTAGCCAGAGCCGGCCGCAATACCGAACCCGAAGATCGCGCCCGATCCCGGCATGGACTGCGAGCGCAGCGTGAAGGTCTGGTCGTAGTCGGCGAAGCTGGCCGTTGTCTCCGCATTGCTGTCGGCAAACTCGTTGCGGAAGCCAACCCGCACGGTGGGCGACCACCAGCTATTGGTGTTCTCGAAGCGGGCGCCCAGGGTCATGAGGGCCGTGCTCGAGAAGCTGGTGCTTTCGCGATCGCCAACCGACAGGTCGACACCGATGCCGCCGCCGGTCTCGGTATAGGCATTCTCGGTCAGGCGCAGATAGTCGATCGAGAAGGCCGGCCGGATGTACCAGTTATCGGTAAAGGCGATGTCACGGCCGATACGGGCCGAGGCCGAGGTATGCCAGCCCGACCATTCGGCACTCGGTGCGGCGTCAAAGGAGCCGATCAGGACGCGGCGATTATGCTCGAAGCTGTCATAGCCAATCGCGCCGTATAGATCGAGATCAAACAGGTCGGTGCGGGCACCGGCATACGCGCCGATCTGGGCGGTGAGGGCGCTCATCGGATCGTCAACGCCGTCAACTTCGGAGATCTCGCTGGCGGCACCGACAAAGTTCACACCGGCGGCGTAGAAGGGGCCGGCCGGACGGTCAAAGCCGACCGCGACGCCGATACCGTGTCCGCGATAACCCGGGCCGAAGGCGGTCCCGGCGCGATCCGCGAAATAGCCGAATTCCTGAACCCACAGACCGCCATACTGGTCCGGGCTGCGGCGGACCGCTTCCAGACGGTTGGCGAGAGCGCCGGTCGAGCTGTCATTGGCTGCCAGGGCGAACTGGATCGCGCTGGCGGCGTATTCCGGCAGCAATTGGTCATAGGCAGCGAAGAATTCGTCCTGCGTCAGCAGGGAGGCGATCGCCTGGCCGAGTTCCGCATTACCCTGCCAGCCTTCCAGCGCAGCCGTGTAGGCCGCTCCCTGGTTGGCGTTCATGCCCAGTTCCTCAGCCGTCCGGCGACGAAGGGTCAGAATGAGCGCGTTGGGATTGGTCGGATCGAATTCGAGGTTCGACTCATAAAGCCAGGGCGCTTCGGTATCCTGGAGGATGTCGAGGCTTTCCTCGATAACCAGGTTATCAGCCGAGACGACCACGAAGGTAGCGCCATCACCGATCAGGTTGGCCAGTGTCGCGGCAACCCGCGAGCCGGATTCAAAGGTGATATCACCCGACGCGGTCAGGTTGGCTGCGGTCGCGGTCTCGTCATCGATCTGGAAGCGGATCACCGAGCCGTCGCCGAAGCGGGCGGTGGTGATGTTGGCGCTCGTGCTGGACGCCAGCACCAGTTGGGCACCATCGACCTCGATCGAAAGATTCCCGTCCGTATCGCTCAGCGCTCCGGTCACCGAGCCGCCAGAGATCAACAGTTGGTCGGCACCGTCACCAAAGGCGATATCGCCGGCCACAATGCCGGATTCGATGACAAGCTGATCGTCACCCGATCCGAAACGGACCTCGCCGATCAACTCTTCGACGAAGTCATCGGCGGCACCGTCAGCCCGGTATTGGCGCACGGTGGTTCCAACCGTGTTGGCGGAGAGGTCGATTGCGACCAGGTCATCCACCTGCGGGTCGGTGCCGACGACGGTGTTGAGATGATAGGCGGCAATCTCACCGGTGTTTTCGATCAGGGTGAGGGAGTTGGAGGCGTCGGTCAGGGCGACGGCACCACCGCCATTGAGCGAGGTCGCATCAATCACGCCGCTATTGATCAGGGTCGGGACGTTTGCGCCGGTGTCGAGATAAACCCCCCGCGCAACAGAGCCTTCCAGATTGGTCCGGATGAGAATATCGCCGGTATTGGCAAATGTCGGGACGATCGCACCGCTGCCGATCAGAACGCCGGTCGACGTTGCCGCCCATGCAGAGCCGCCGATCTCGGACTCATTCAGAAATCCGCCGGTCAGCGTAACCGTGTGGCCGTCTTCGCCGTTGACCTGGATGGCGACAGTGTCGATGCCATCGAGATTGCCGAAGGCATTCAGGGCACCCCGGTTGACCAACGCATAGCCGATCAGCTCTGCCGCGACACTCTCGTCGACGTCCGCAGTGTCCGGATCATCCGGAATGGCTTCCAGGACCACTTCACCCAGAACGATATCGCCGGAACTGGCGTTGGCGAGGATATGGGCTGCTGGCGCCGAGCCACGGACGCCGATATTGGCCGAGGGGGTGCTGGGACGATCAGCGGAGAAGCCGCTGAAGAAGACACCGCCGGCGACATTGCCATTGATCATGACCGGTGAGGCACTGTCCGCGAAGTCCTCGGGCTCAAGCTCGTCGCGGATGGCCTCGCCCGGGCGGCCAATGAAGCGAAATGCGGTTGCGTTGATGGTGGCGCCAATGCTGACACCGCCATCGACATCGCTGGCGATCAGGACCCCGCCGCTGCCTTCGCCGTTGATCTCGATGCGGCCGTCAATCTCGACATCGCCGGTGACGTCGCCGCGTACTTCGACGCCGTAGCCATTGGTGCCAATGAGACGGACATTGCCCGCCATGTCGATATTGCCGTCGAGGCCGGTGAGGACGCGCAGGCCGGCGGAGTCATTGCCGATCACTGTCAGCGTGCTGCCCGACGCCGCGACGATATCGCCGGTGAAGACTGCAGCCCCGTCCACGAGAATGGCGACGCGGTTCGAGCCCACCGCGATTGGCCCGTCAATTCGTCCGTCGGAATCGGTGTCATCAGCGCGTGTTTCAGACACCACCTGGATGGTGCCGGTATGGGTGATGTTCCCGGTATTCCCGCCGATGGCATGGATGCCGACGCCGCCGTCATCATCGCCCTCGATGATGATCGTGCCGCCATTGGTGACGTTGTTGTCGCTGTCGATCGTGACCGCTGTTGCATTGGGAACAAGGGTGACGCGGCCGCCGCTGGAGATGACGATGTTGTCCGGTACCCCGCCATCGCCTGCGGTCGAGGTCGACACGGGCGAGGTGGTTTCCGTGGTGATCTCACGGTCAGCAAAGGCGGCAGGAGCTGTAACGGTCAGCGATGCAAGGGCGCTGGCGAACAAGAAACGGCGACGCATACGAACTCCTGACAGGACTTCCCCAAACGGGTTGGGTCGAATGAGACACGATTTGTAGCGAAAGCCTGCGCGCTCGTCGACCGTGTGAGGTGTGCGAGGCGCAAAAGAAAGCGGCCGGGCAAAAGCCCGGCCGCCAACTTGAGCCGTAGCTCTATTCTACCTGCTTGATTTAGCAGGAATAATACATGTCGAACTCAACCGGGTGCGGATGCATTTCGTAACGCAGCACTTCTTCGATCTTGAGGTCGATATAGGCGTCGATCTGGTCGTCATCCATCACACCGCCCTTCTTGAGGAAGTCACGGTCGGCGTCGAGCGATTCCAGTGCCTCGCGCAGCGAACGACACACGGTCGGGATGTCTTTCAGCTCCTGCGGCGGCAGATCGTAGAGGTCCTTGTCCATCGGATCGCCCGGATCGATGCGGTTCTCGATGCCATCGAGACCGGCCATCAGAAGCGAGGCGAAGGTCAGGTACGGATTGCCGGCCGGATCCGGGAAGCGGGTCTCCAGACGCTTGGCGTTCGGGGAGGCAACCCATGGGATGCGGATCGACGCCGACCGGTTGCGGGCCGAATAGGCCAGCAGGACCGGCGCTTCAAAGCCGGGCACGAGGCGCTTGTAGGAGTTGGTCGACGCGTTGGCGAAGGCGTTGATAGCGCGGGCGTGCTTGATGATGCCGCCGATATAGTGGAGGCAGGTTTCCGACAGGTCGGCATAGCGATCGCCGGCGAACATCGGCTTGCCGTCCTTCCAGATCGACTGGTGCACGTGCATGCCGGTGCCATTGTCGTTCCAGACCGGCTTGGGCATGAAGGTCGCGGTCTTGCCATAGGCATGAGCGACCATGTGGACGGTGTATTTGTAGAGCTGCATGCGGTCGGCCATCGTCGTCAGGGACGAGAACTTCATGCCGAGTTCGTGCTGCGCCGGGGCCACTTCGTGGTGGTGCTTTTCCGGATGCAGGCCAAGCTCTTCGAGCACGGTCAGCATCTCGGTGCGCATGTCCTGGCCGCTATCGACCGGGTTGACCGGGAAATAGCCGCCCTTGGGACCCGGGCGGTGGCCCATATTGCCACCTTCGAATTTCGAACCGGTATTGTGCGGCATCTCTTCGCTGTCGAGCTTGTAGCCGGTGTCCTGCTGGCTCGTGGAGTAGCGGACATCGTCGAAGACGAAGAATTCGGCTTCCGGGCCGAAATAGGCGGTGTCGCCAACGCCGGAGGCCTTCAGGAAGGCTTCGGCCTTCTTGGCGGTCGTGCGCGGGTCGCGATTATAGGCTTCGCCCGTGCCCGGCTCGAGAATGTCGGCGAGGATCACAGCGGTCGGCTGCTGGTAGAACGGGTCGACTTCGCAATAGCTGGAGTCCGGCTTGAGCACCATGTCGGACTCGTTGATGGCTTTCCAGCCGGCAATCGACGACCCATCGAACATCACGCCATCTTCAAAGAAGTCTTCGTTGACTTCCGAACGGTCGAAGGTGACGTGCTGCAGCTTGCCGCGCGGGTCGGTAAAGCGCAGGTCGACATACTTGATGTCTTCGTCTTTGAGCTTCTTGAGAATTGCGTCTGACATGGGCCAGGCTCCGGATTTCTGATCAGGTTGGGTTAAAGGGCATCGCGGCCGGTTTCGCCGGTCCGGATGCGGATCACGCTTTCGATCGGGCTGACGAAAATCTTGCCATCACCGATGCGGCCCGTCTGGGCGGCATTCTGAATGGCTTCGACAGCGGCGTCCACACGGTCGGCGGGAAGCACCAGCTCGATCTTTATCTTGGGCAGGAAATCGACGACATACTCAGCGCCGCGATATAATTCGGTATGCCCCTTTTGCCGACCAAAGCCCTTGGCTTCGATGACAGTCAGGCCTTGCACACCGATTTCCTGCAGGGCCTCCTTCACGTCATCAAGCTTGAAGGGTTTGATGATGGCTTCGATTTTCTTCATCACGGACTCCATGATCTCAAGGCGAGGCTAGCGGTCGGGAGCGGTGTGACAAGACAGAAACCGGACGCCGCGGCAGCGCCGGGTTAATATGCCTCACAATCGGGCAGGTCTGCCTCACAATGGTGCGTCGATAATGACTGAGATCCTGGCTACCGCCGACAGCGCCCGTTGCGATCGCTATGCGGTCGAAAACGGCATTGGCTCCCAAACCCTTATGAGCAATGCGGGACACGCGGTTGCGTCTGCGATTCGGGCCCGTTGGGCGCCGCGTCCGGTTCTGGTGCTGGCCGGCCCCGGCAATAATGGCGGGGATGGCCTGATCGCGGCAACCGCCTTGCGGGCGGCCGGCTGGCCGGTACGGGTGGTGTTGTTCGCGGAACCGCAGGATCTTGTCGGGGACGCGGCCTGGGCTCTGGCCGTCTGGGATGCGCCGGTGCTGGCGCCCGAACCGGTGGTCTGGGGCGATGCGGCTCTGGTGGTCGACGCCCTGTTCGGTGCCGGCCTCTCGCGTCCGGTCGCCGGCCTTCCAGCCAGCTGGCTGGACGCCTTGTCGACCCGATCCTGTCCGGTCGTGGCCATTGATCTGCCAAGCGGCATTCGCGGCGACGCCCGACCCCTGTCCGGCATGGCGAGCAAGGCCGATTTGACGGTCACGTTTCACCGTAGAAAGCCGGCTCATGTGATTGAACCTCATGCGGAAATGTGCGGTGAGGTCGAGTGCGCGGACATCGGGGTGCCGCAGGGGTGGGAGGCCGCTATCAGCCCTGTCGCTCAAGAGGTTTTCCGGCCCCGCTGGCGACCGCTTGAGCTTGCCGAAGCCCCTGCGACGCACAAGCACCAGCGTGGCCGGGTCGCTGTGTTCAGCGGCGCGGCCTCGGCGACCGGTGCGGCCCGCCTGTCTGCCCTTGCCGCGCTGCGCGCCGGTGCCGGCCTGGTGACGATCTGTTCGCCGCCGGCGGCCATGCTGGTCAATGCCGCGCGGCTCACCGCGGTCATGCTGGCGCGCTGGGAAGGCGGTCCCGACACGCGCCGTGTTCTGGAGGAGCTGCGCGCGGAGGCGGCCGTTCTCGGACCAGCGATGGGCGTCGGCGAGGCAACACGCAATGCCGTGCTGGCAGCGCTAGAAACAGGTCTTCCCCTGGTCCTCGATGCCGATGCCCTGACCAGTTTTGAGCAGGCCCCCGAGGCGCTGCTGACCCGCCTGCATCCGGCCTGTGTCCTGACGCCCCATATGGGAGAGTTCGCGCGCCTGTTCGGCGAGCACGACGCCGAGGCCAACAAGATCGAGCGCGCCCAGGCCGCCGCCGAGGCCTGCTCCTGTACCGTTCTCCTGAAAGGACCGGCGACGGTCGTGGCGTCACCGGGCGCGGTGCCCCTGATCAATCGCCATGCCAGTCCCTGGCTTGCGACCGCCGGAAGTGGTGATGTGCTCGCGGGGATCGTGGCAACAGGTCTGGCCGCCGGGATGTCACCGCATGACGCGGCAGCGTCTGCTGCCTGGCTGCACGGGGATGCCGGTCGGCGGCTGGGTGCCGGATTGGTGGCCGAGGATCTGCCGGACTGTCTGCCGCAAGTCCTCAGAGCCTTGGCCGACAGCCACCGCCGCGAGGCGGCGTTCAGCCATCTGCTCACGCATGGAAGCTAAGCGTTTGCGGGGCTTGGAAGTTGTGCCGGACCGGTACATGGTCGGCCAACGTCCGTCGCCCGGGGGATATCATGGCTGAATCGACTTATCGCGCAGACACGCAACTCGACGCTGACGCGCTCGCCTTCCACATGAAGCCGACGCCCGGCAAGCTGGCGGTCACTGCGACCAAGCCAATGGCGACCCAACGCGATCTGGCCCTGGCCTACAGCCCCGGCGTCGCGGCCCCGGTCCGCGCGATCGCGGAGGATCCGGATACGGTTTACGACTATACCTCCAAGGGAAACATGGTCGCCGTTGTCTCGAACGGAACGGCGATTCTCGGCCTCGGCAATCTTGGGCCGGCAGCCTCCAAGCCGGTGATGGAAGGCAAGGCGGTCCTGTTCAAGCGTTTTGCCGATATCGACGCGGTCGACATCGAGGTCGACTACACCGATCCGGACAAGTTCATAGACTGCGTTCGCGGCTTTGGTGACACCTTCGGCGGGATCAATCTGGAAGACATCAAGTCCCCGGAATGCTTCGAGATCGAGACGCGCCTGCGCGAAGAGCTCAACATCCCGGTCTTTCACGATGACCAGCACGGTACGGCCATCATCGCGGCGGCCGGTCTGATCAATGCCTGCGACCTCACTGGTCGCCGCATGGAGGACCTCAAGGTCGTCCTGTGTGGCGCTGGCGCCGCGGGCCTGACTGTCCTCGAACTCATCGAGTCGATGGGCGTGAAGTCGGAAAACACGATCGTCGTCGATATTGACGGTGTCGTTTATGAAGGCCGTCCGGGCGGTCATGACCGTCTCAACAAACACGCAATCAAGACCGACAAGCGCACGCTTGCGGATGCCGCCGAGGGTGCTGACGTGCTGCTCGGACTTTCTGCTGCAGGCGTTTTCACAAAGGCCATCGTGGCCTCGCTCGCGCCCAATCCCATCATCTTCGCGATGGCCAATCCGCGTCCCGAGATTACGCCGGAGGAGGTCAGGGAAGTTCGCGATGATGTGATCATGGCAACCGGTCGGTCGGACTACCCGAACCAGGTCAATAACGTCCTCGGCTTCCCGTATATTTTCCGTGGCGCCCTCGATGTGCGCGCCCGGACGATCAATGAGGAGATGAAGATCGCGGCGGCGCGTGCCCTGGCAGCCCTGGCGCGCGAGGATGTGCCGGATGAGGTCGCGCAGGCCTACAAAGTCGACCGGCTTCAATACGGTCCCGATTACATCATTCCGACACCCTTCGATCCGCGGCTGATCTCCTGGGTGCCCCCTTTTGTGGCGCAAGCGGCGATTGATAGCGGTGTGGCTCGCAAGCCGCTCGAGGATGTCGAGGCGTACAAGCACGGCCTGGCGCGTCGCCTTGATCCGACCGCCGCCGTCCAGCAGCGGATATCGGCCTCGATCCGGGCTGAGCAGAAGACGATTGTCTTCGCCGAGGGCGAGGAGCCGGCGGTTATCCGCGCCGCTCACGCCTTTCAAACCCAGGGGCTCGGCAAGGCCATCCTGGTGGCGCGTGAGGATGTTGTCGCGGCGAACATGAAAGACCTCGGGATCCCGGCCGGATCGCTGGAGGTCTGCAATGCGCGCCTGTCCGAATACAATTCGGATTATTCCGATTATCTCTATGAGCGGCTGCAACGGCAGGGCTATTTGCGTCGTGACGTGCAGAGGCGGGTCAATAACGACCGGAATGTCTTCTCGGCCTGCATGCTGAAAATGGGTCATGCCGACGGCATGGTCACAGGCGTGACGCGTCACTCCAACGTCGTCATGAACGATGTCGAGTTGGTCCTCGACCCGATCAAGGGCAGCCGACCGGTCGGCGTCACGATTGCCGTGACGCGCGGGCGCAGCCTCGTCATTGGTGATACCTCGGTCACCGAATTCCCGGATGCCGAGGCGCTGGCCGAGATTGCTGTCGTGACGGCCAATGCCACGCGCCGCTTCGGGATGACGCCACACCTGGCCTTTCTGTCCTATTCGAGCTTCGGCAACCCGCCGGGTGAGCGGACCACCAAAATCCAGCAGGCTGTTGAGATCCTCGATGGCCAGGGTGTCGACTTTGAGTATGAGGGGGAGCTGGCTGCCGATGTCGCGCTCGACCCGGAGCATCATAAGCTCTACCCGTTCTCGCGTCTCACCCAGCCGGCCAATGTGCTGATCATGCCCGCCATCCATTCGGCGTCTATCGCCGTTCGTCTGCTCAAGGCAGCGGGGGGAGCGACGGTGATCGGCCCGATGCTGGTGGGGCTGGAGAAACCGGTTCAGATCGCGCGGCTTGGTGCCAGTGTGACCGATATTGTCAATCTGGCTGGCATCGCGGCATTTGACCTGAACAAGGCGAGTGGCTGAAGACCCGGCAACCAGGTTGCCCTGAACCTTGGTTTAAGGGGTGGTGTTCCAAACTCCCTCCGCACAGTTTCGGGGAGGAACAGCCATGCTCTGCCAATGCTGATGATTGCACCGGGCAATATCGGTGTCGCTTTTGTTGCCGCCGTTTTGGGCTCGACTCCGGTTCTCGTTCAGGAGCCGGGCGCCCCGCTCGCCGGGCAGGAGTGGTCTGTCCGGCTTGAATACGGGTTCAGTGACGGCGGGAGCTGGACCTTCGCCTTCCAGTCCAATGGGTGTATCGAGATCGAGTGGTCGAACGGAACGCCGGAGGGGCAGTCGTCCTGTGCCTCGCAGTTCGCGGTCACCGGTATCGATCACGGATTCGATGGCAGCTCGACCGCTGACATCGTGTTTTCCTACGAGGACTTCATCTATGCGGCCGGATCCCAGGGGTACGTGCCTCTGCAAGGGACGGCGAGCGGGGAGACGCGGTGCACCGCGTTCTCCGTGCCGGATATCGGCGAGCAGCTTGCCGATCCGGACTGCGCCATGCCACCCCTGCAGGACGCCGATGACATGGCACGGTGGACCGTCACGCGAACACGATAACCGATCCACACGTCTTCACAGCGATTTGACAGCCAGGCACTGCAGACAGGCTGTGCCGTTCCTATCTATGCTTGCCTGCGAGTGAAGAGGGGACAGCATGGCAGGACGATCAGCACGTGACATGACCGAAGGTCCGGTCTTCGGCCATATCCTTCGCATGCTCCTGCCGATGAGTTTCGGCATTCTGGCCATGATGCTGGTCGGGATCGTCGACACCTATTGGGTCGGCACGCTGGGTACGGCCCAGCAGGCGGCTGTCCAGATGAGCTTCCCGGTCACCATGCTCGTCATGAGTGTCTCGATCGGACTTGGCGCCGGCGCGGTTTCAGCGGTTTCACGCGCCGCGGGCCGCAAGGAGGGCGGACCAAGCCTCGCCCGCATCTCGACCGATGCGATGACATTGGCGCTGGTGTCGGTCGGTGTTGTCTCGCTTTTGGGGGTGATCTTCGTCGAGCCGATATTCCGCGGGCTTGGCGCCAGCGACACCATGTTGCCCCATGTGGTTGACTATATGACGGTTTGGTTCGCCGGCATTGTCCTGATCGTCGGCCCCATGGTCGCCAGCAATATCCTGCGTGCCTTGGGCAATGCCGTCATCCCGAGCCTGATGATGATCGCTGCGGCGTTCGTTAACCTGATCCTCGACCCGATCTTCATTCTTGATGACGTGTTCGGTCTCTTCCCGGGCCTTGGCTGGGGCGTGTCGGGCGCGGCTCTGGCGACCGTGGCTGCAAATGCGGTGACCTTTGCGATGGTCGGCTGGTATCTGGTCGTGAAGGAAAAGCTGATCGATTTCAAACCGGAGGATCTCGGGGAGGTCTGGCACCACTGGCGCGATATTGCCCGGGTCGGCATGCCGGCCTGCCTGTCGAATATCTTCAATCCTCTGGCCATGACGGTCGCCATGTCCGGTCTGGCGATGGCGCGCTTCGGCGATGCGGCTGTCGGTGGCCTCGGGGTTGCGGGGCGGATCGAGGCCTTCGCCATCGTGCCCCTGTTCGCGCTTTCGGCGAGCATCGGCGCGGTGACCGGTCAGAATGGCGGTGCCGACCGTCTTGATCGGGTGCGCGAGGCTTTCCGGTCGAGTTTTCTCTTCTGCATCGGCTGGAGCCTGACGATTGCCGTTATCCTGTGGATCGCGGCGCCCTGGCTGGCCATGCTCTTCCTGCCAAGCGAGACCGGCCAGTCGGCGGCAATCGCGTATTGGCGCATCGTTCCGGTGACGATTGCCGGCTATGGTATCACGATCGCGGCCTCGGCCGGGTTCAACGGGCTGGGCCGTCCGGCCCATGGGATGGTGATCACCGCTGGCCGGGCCCTCGGCTTGATGATCCCCGGCGTTGTCATTGGCGGGCTTTGGCTGGACGCTCCGACCGGCGTGATCTGGGGAGTCGCGCTGGCCAATATTCTGGCCGGCACTGCCGCCGGGATCTTTGTGCTCACAAAGGCGCCGATGACGGCCAAGCACGGGCGCAAGCGCAAGCCGCGGGCCGCCGCGGTATCCGAGCCAGCGGTAGTCCAAGACACTCCCTAACGCCGGATCAGGACGGCTCCGAGCTCGGGTTTGCCGTTGAGGCGAGGGTGTGGCCAGGGCTTGATCTCGTCGTCGGCGGGCCAGATCCATCGCGTTTCGGGAAACAGGTCGTGCATCACATCGATCGGGCAGCCATAGGGCGGTCCACCGCGCTCATCCTTTTGCATGAAAAGCGCGTGCAGGCGCCCGCCCGGTCTGAGCCAGCGGGTCAGGGCGCTCTCATAAGCTTGCCGCAGGCGCGGATGGATGGCGCACAGAAAGGTCTGCTCATAGACAAGATCGAGGGGTGTTCCGGGCTGCCAGGCGAGAACGTCGCCCGTGACCAGATCGGCGCGCTGCCCCGCGGTGGCAAACTTCTCCGACTGCCAGGCGATGGCGGTCTCGGACAGGTCCGCTCCGGTGACCGTCAGCCCGGCCTCTGCAAAAGCCAGCAATTCCTGAGATCGGCCACATCCCGGTATCAGGACATGCTCGCCGGGACGAAACGCTTTCGTCTCGCGCCAGTGGAGGAAAGCGGGATGCAGGGCACCGCGTTCCCACGGCGTGTCATCGTCGCGAAAGCGCGTCTCCCAGTCGAACGGTGTGCGGTCTTCGTCAAGGCTCATGCCGGCACTATCCGGCGATGTAGCGACTGCGTCTAGGCTGCTTTGTGCACACGGCAGATATCGACGATCGACAGGGGTTGGGTCGGCGAAGGGCTGGTTCGGTCCGGGATTACGGCCTGGCCCGAAAAGAAACGAATCCCGCTGGTCATTCCAGCCTTCAGAACCAGAAGGTCCCGCACATCATGAAGATAGCTTGCAGCCTTCAGCGCGATGCCGGCCTTGACCATCCGGTTCAGGGCCTTGGCATCGTGATCGAGCAGACCTTCGGAATTGGCGTTGACGGGTGGCGGCGCGGAGCAGGAGAACAGGCTGACCCCGACTCCGTCGAAGATTTCCAGGCCTGTTTCACCAAACGGGATCTCGGCCATCAGACCGACCCCGCTCGGCGCGAGCTCTGCCAGCGCGCTGGCCTGAGCGGCCAGCTGACCGCTGAGACCGTCAATTCGCACGAGAAGGCGTTTGCGCAGGGGGACAGGCAGGGTGTCCAGTATCGCCATCAGCTCGGCTCTCTGCACGCTGTCTGACCAGCAGCTGGCATGGATGGCGACCCGCAAACGGATGCGCTTTTGTCGGCTCGCCATTGCGAGGATCATCTCGATCGCCGCGCCGAGCGCACAGGCGTCAAGCTCGAACTGGCTGGCCTTGGCCATCCCTGTCGAGATCGCCCTTCGGCCCTCGAGTGCGCGGCCGCCGATGACCACTTTGGGCAGGCAGGCATTGAAGGCAACGGCCTGCTTTTGCGCGTCCCAGATCGGTCGATAGTGCGCAATCACCTCATTCTCGCGGCACTCCGAGGTGGCCCGGGTGCGGGGCAGGGGGCGCAGCGCCGGCGCCTCCGCAGGCGCAGGTTTCGCCGCTTGCGCGAGGTTTGTGATGTCATCCGCGTCGACGCGGCTTGCCGTGCTCTCGACGGCCAGTGGCCGGGTCTCGGGATCGCCCAGAAAGAAGGTCATCAGGGCATCATTGAGGGCGGCCAGAACCGCCGCAGGGTCATCGGGTGCCTTCGCGAACAGGACCAGAAAGCCCTCTTCGCACGGGATCACCGCATCGTCCGCGCCCAGGCGATTGACGAGAAACTGGGTGGCCGCGGTGAAGACCTTCTTGCGCACGCTCGGCCAGTTCTCGCCAGCCCGTTCCTGAACGGCTGCCAGGTTGAGAAGCCGGAATTGCCCGACATCGATACGCTCTCCCGCGGCCAGGGCCCGGCGAATGAAGGTTTTCAAGTCAGCAGCCATCTCGGACCGTTCAGCATCTCGGAGGGCTGCATTGTGTACCGGCAATGCTTAAGGCCGGATTGATCGGGCGAGAGCCCTGTGCAGCCGGTATTCCGGCAAGCGCATTCAGCCTCTTGCCTGGCCCGCAAAGCCAAGCGATAACGCCGGCCCGACATGCGGATGTGGCGGAACTGGTAGACGCGCCAGATTTAGGTTCTGGTGCCGAGAGGCGTGGGGGTTCGAGTCCCTCCATCCGCACCACGGTGACACCGAACCGCTCCACAGCGTTGCACACGCCGAATCCGCGTGACATAACGCGCGCTCGATTTTGCCCGCGGTTTCGACCGCCCCTTTGTCTGAACACTAAGGCTAACCCATGAACGTCATCGAGAAAGCTACCGAAGGCTTGAGCCGCACTTATGAGATCGTCATTCCGGCCGACGATCTGCAAGCTCGCCTGGCTGCGAAGATCGAAGAGATCCGTCCTGAAGTCCGCCTGAAGGGTTTCCGCCCGGGCAAGGTGCCGACCAGCCACATCCGCAAGATGTTCGGTGAGAGCATCATGGGCGACCTGCTCAACGAGCTGGTGCCGGAAACCACCCAGAAGACCCTGGACGAGAAGAAGCTTCGCCCGGCCTCGCAGCCGGACATCTCGGTGACCAGCGATGCCAAGGACGTGATGGGCGGCAAGGCCGACTTCGTGTTCGAGATCGCCCTGGAAATCATGCCCGACTTCGAGCCGGCCGACCCGTCCAAGCTGTCCGTGACCCGCCCGGTCGCCGATGTCGAGGATGCGGAAGTCAATGAAGCGCTCGAGCGCCTGGCCAATGAGAGCCGTGAGTTCGCCGCCAAGAAGGGCGGCAAGAACGCCAAGGCGGAAGAGGGCGATGTCGTCGTCATCGATTTCGTCGGCAAGCTCGACGGCGAAGTCTTCGAAGGCGGTTCTGCCGAAGATGCGCGTGTCGCCATCGGCGATGGCGCCTTCATTCCCGGTTTCGAAGAGCAGCTGCTCGGCGCCAAGGTCGGCGAAGAGCGCGAACTCAATGTGACCTTCCCGGAAAACTACCAGGCCAAGCAGCTGGCCGGTAAGGCCGCCGTGTTCGAAGTGACCGTGAAGGGCCTCGAGGCTCCGCAGGACGCCAAGGTTGATGATGAGCTCGCCAAGCGTCTCGGTCTTGAAGACCTCGACAGCCTGAAGGACGCGCTGACCAAGCGTTTTGCCGGCGAGCATGGCCAGCAGTCACGCATGAAGGTCAAGCGCGACCTGCTCGACAAGCTCGATGCCGAGCACAGCTTCGACCTGCCGCCGAAAATGGTGGAAGCCGAATTCGAGAATATCTGGCGCGAAGTGGCTCACGCGATTGAGCATGATCACCTCGAGGAAGACGACAAGAACAAGTCGGAAGACGAGCTCAAGGCCGAGTATCGCGAGATCGCCGAGCGCCGCGTGCGTCTGGGTCTGGTCCTCGCCGAGATCGGCCGTCGCAACAATATCGATGTGACCCAGGAAGAACTGTCCCGCGCCATCAACCAGGAAGCGGTGAAGTATCCGGGCCAGGAGCGTCAGGTGGTCGAGTTCTACCAGAAGAACCCGAATGCCGTCGCCCAGATGCGTGCCCCGATCTACGAGGAGAAGGTCGTCGACTACATCCTCGAGCTGGCCAATGTGACCGAGACCAAGGTCTCCAAGGACGCGCTCTACGCTGACGAGGACGAGGCGCCTGCGAAGCCGGCCAAGAAAGCTGCTGCCAAGAAGCCGGCAGCAAAGAAGGCCGCAGCCAAGAAAGCTCCGGCCAAGAAGGCTGACGCGAAGGATGAGGCGGCTGCCAAGAAGCCTGCCGCGAAGAAAAAGGCACCGGCCAAGAAGCCGGCTGCCAAGAAAGATGCGTAGTCACTCACGCGTTTCGCAATGACACAACGCCGGCGCTTGATCAGCGCCGGCGTTTTTTCGTTTCGGCACCCTTTGGCAGGTGCTGCTGCACCGCGCGCCTTGCCTGATAGTTCGACGCCCGCAATAGTTCGAACATCCCGTCTGATGAGAATCGGCCCGATCCCGGTGCCGTCACCCCAAGGAGCGCGACATGCATGATCCCCAGGACGTAATGATGAATCTGGTTCCGATCGTCGTCGAGCAGACAAGCCGCGGCGAGCGCTCTTTCGACATCTATTCGCGCCTCCTCAAGGAGCGTATCATTTTCATCACAGGTCCCATCGAGGACCATATGGCGAGCCTGATCATCGCCCAGCTTCTCTTCCTCGAGTCCGAGAACCCGAAGAAAGAGATCTCGATGTATATCAACTCGCCGGGCGGGGTGGTTTCAGCTGGTCTCGGCATTTACGACACGATGCAGTACATCCGCTCTCCGGTGTCGACGATGTGTCTGGGCATGGCAGCCTCGATGGGCTCGCTGCTGCTGACGGCCGGTGAAAAGGACATGCGCTTTGCGGCGCCGAATGCGCGGATCATGGTGCACCAGCCGTCCGGCGGGTTCCGCGGCCAGGCTTCGGACATTGAGCGCCACGCGGCCGATATCCAGAAGATCAAGCGGCGCCTCAACGAGATCTATGTGCACCACACCGGTCGCACCTATGACGAGATCGAAACAGCGCTTGATCGCGACAACTTCATGTCGGCGCAGGAAGCCCTTGAATTCGGCCTGGTCGACAAGGTGATCGAGCGTCGCGCATCGGACGAGAAGGAAGGTTCTGACAGCTAGCGCCGGACCGGGATGCAGGCATGATGCTTGATCGGCACTGCATCCTTGTGATCGAATGCGCAGCAGCAGAAATCTTTCGCTAAAGTTCGGCCTTGATTTTGCACAAGGCTGAAAGCGAAAGCAGGCATCGTTGCGATGCCTGCGGGTTGGAATGGAGCGGTCATGAGTAAGACGACGGGCGGAGACAGCGAGTCGAAGAACACCCTCTACTGCTCTTTTTGTGGAAAGAGCCAGCACGAGGTTCGCAAACTGATCGCCGGTCCCACGGTGTTCATCTGTGATGAATGCGTCGAGCTCTGCATGGATATCATCCGCGAGGAGAACAAGTCCTCGCTGGTGAAGTCCAAGGAAGGCGTGCCTTCCCCGCAGGAAATCTTCAACGTGCTCAACGATTATGTGATCGGTCAGGCGCACGCCAAGCGCGTTCTCGCGGTGGCCGTGCACAACCATTACAAGCGCCTCAATCACGCGGCCCAGAACTCCGATGTGGAACTGGCGAAGTCCAACATCCTGCTGATCGGTCCGACCGGTTGCGGCAAGACCCTGCTCGCGCAGACCCTTGCCCGCATCCTCGATGTCCCGTTCACGATGGCGGACGCCACCACCCTGACCGAAGCCGGCTATGTCGGCGAGGACGTCGAGAATATCGTGCTCAAGCTGCTGCAGTCGGCCGACTACAATGTCGAGCGGGCCCAGCGCGGCATCGTCTATATCGACGAGATCGACAAGATTTCGCGCAAGTCTGACAATCCCTCGATCACGCGTGACGTGTCGGGTGAGGGCGTCCAGCAAGCGCTCCTGAAGATCATGGAAGGCACGGTCGCTTCGGTGCCGCCGCAGGGTGGCCGCAAGCATCCGCAGCAGGAATTCCTGCAGGTGGACACGACCAATATCCTGTTTGTCGTCGGCGGCGCCTTCGCCGGCCTCGACAAGGTGATCTCGCAGCGCGGCCAAGGGTCCTCGATCGGCTTCGGAGCCGATGTCCGCGAGCCCGATGCCCGCCGCACCGGTGAAATCCTGCGCGAAGTCGAGCCGGATGACCTGCTGCGTTTCGGCCTGATCCCGGAATTCGTCGGTCGTCTGCCGGTCATTGCGACGCTGGAAGATCTCGATGTCGGTGCGCTGGTGCAGATCCTGACCGAACCGAAGAACGCGCTGGTCAAGCAGTATCAGCGCCTGTTCGACATGGAAGGTGTTGGCCTCACCTTCACCGAAGACGCACTCAAGGGTATCGCCAACCGGGCCATTGCCCGCAAGACGGGTGCCCGTGGCCTGCGCTCGATCATGGAAGGCATCCTGCTGGAAACCATGTTCGATCTTCCAGGCATGGAAGGCGTCGAGGAGATCGTCGTCAACGGCGAAGTCGTCGAGGGAAATGCCAAACCGCTGTCGATCTATGCCGAGCGCAAGGATGACAAGCGGGAGGGTGCTTGACCTTTCGGGGTCGCGTCGCCACCTCTTGAGGCAGGCCGGAACGCCGGGCGTGGTGCATCGCACGCACGTTCGGCAAATCCGATTTGAGTCCTGATCTGTAAAAGGTCTGAACGCGCTCCCTCCGAGTGAGCGCGCATGGAGCAAGCATGTCCACCACGAAGACACTCCCCCTTCTGCCGCTGCGCGACATCGTCGTGTTCCCGCACATGATCGTGCCGCTCTTTGTCGGGCGCGAGAAGTCGGTCAAGGCGCTTGAAGAGGTCATGAAAGCCGACAAGCAAATCCTGCTGGCGACCCAGCGGACTGCGTCGGACGACGAACCCAGCGCCAGTGCGATCCACACCACCGGTGTGATCGCCTCTGTCCTGCAATTGCTGAAATTGCCTGACGGCACCGTGAAAGTGCTCGTTGAGGGCGGCGTTCGTGTCGAGATCAGCGCCTATACCGAGCGCACGGATTTCTATGAAGCCGTCTGCGACGTGATCGAGGAGGATCCGGGCGACGTCTCGGAGCTGGAAGCGCTGATGCGCACCGTCTCCTCGAAGTTCGACGATTACGTCAAGCTGAACAAGAAGGTGCCGCCGGAGGCGCTGGCCTCGCTGTCCCAGATTCGCGAGCCGGGCAAGCTGTCCGACTCCATCTCGGCACATCTGGCCGTCAAGATCGAGGAGAAGCAGTCGCTTCTCGAAGAGCCGGATGTGACCCGGCGTCTCGAGCGTATTCTCGGCCTGATGGAAGGCGAGATCGGCGTACTGCAGGTCGAGAAGAAGATCCGCTCACGCGTCAAGCGTCAGATGGAAAAGACCCAGCGCGAATATTACCTGAACGAGCAGATGAAGGCGATCCAGCGCGAACTGGGTGAGGGCGATGACAGCCGCGAGGAGCTGGCCGAGCTGGAAGACAAGCTGGCCGACGCCAAGCTCTCCAAGGAGGCCCGTACCAAGGCCGATGCCGAGTTCAAGAAGCTCCGCAATATGAGCCCGATGTCGGCCGAGGCCACAGTCGTGCGCAATTATCTCGACTGGATCCTCTCGGTCCCGTGGGGCAAGCGCAAGCGCCTGAAGTCTGACCTGGGGCGGGCCGAAACCGTGCTCGAGACGGATCACTATGGTCTCGAGAAGGTCAAGGAACGCATTCTAGAACACCTGGCCGTGCAGGCGCGGACCAAGAAGCTGAAGGGACCGATCCTGTGCCTCGTCGGCCCTCCGGGCGTCGGCAAGACGTCACTGGGCCGCTCGATCGCCAAGGCGACCGGTCGCGACTTCGTGCGTATGTCGCTTGGCGGCGTGCGCGATGAAGCCGAGATCCGCGGTCACCGCCGCACCTATATCGGCTCCATGCCGGGCCGCATCATCCAGTCGATGAAGAAGGTCAATTCGTCCAATCCGCTCTTCCTGCTCGATGAGATCGACAAGCTTGGCGCCGACTATCGCGGTGACCCGGCCTCGGCCCTGCTCGAAGTGCTGGATCCGGAACAGAACGCCAATTTCAACGATCACTATCTGGAGGTCGATTACGATCTTTCGGACATCATGTTCGTGACCACGGCCAACACGCTCAACCTGCCGCAGCCGCTTCTGGACCGGATGGAAATCATCCGCATTGCTGGCTATACCGAGGATGAGAAGGTCGAGATCGCCAAACGCCACCTTCTGCCCAAGCAGATGAAGAACCACGCGCTCAAGGAGAGCGAATGGTCGCTGTCCGAGGACGCGATCCGGGATCTCATCCGCTATTACACCCGCGAGGCCGGGGTCCGGAATCTCGAGCGCGAGATTGCCAATCTGGCTCGCAAGTCGGTGGTCCGTATCGAGCGCGGGGCGGCGGCCTCGATCGCCATCACGTCGGAAAACCTTGGTGAATTCGCCGGCGTCCGCAAACATCGCTTCGGCGAGACCGAGGATCATGACCAGGTCGGTATCGTGACCGGTCTGGCCTGGACCGAGGTTGGCGGTGACCTGCTGACCATCGAAGCGGTTCGGATGCCGGGGCGCGGCAAGATGATGGTGACGGGCAATCTGCGCGACGTGATGAAGGAGTCGATTTCCGCGGCCAATTCCTTCGTCCAGTCCCGTGCTCCGTCGCTGGGTATCAAGCCGACGATTTTCCGCGCGGCCGACATCCATGTTCACATGCCGGAGGGCGCCACGCCGAAGGACGGTCCCTCGGCCGGTGTCGGCATGATGACAGCCATTGTGTCGGTGCTGACCGGAATTCCGGTTCGCAAGGACATCGCCATGACAGGCGAGATCACCCTGCGCGGCCGCGTCCTGCCGATCGGTGGCCTCAAGGAGAAGCTTCTTGCGGCCCTGCGGGGTGGCGTGAAAACCGTGCTCATCCCCAAGGACAATGAAAAGGACCTCGCCGAGATCCCGGACAATGTCAAAGAGGGAATGGAGATCATCCCGGTCGAAACCGCTGACGAGGTTCTGATGCGTGCCTTGGTCGAGCCGGTGGAGCCTGTCGAGTGGACGGAGGCCGACGAAGCAGCGCTGGCCGCCATGGCGGCCCAGCAGGGCCCGGATGGCGGCACGGGTCAGCCGATCGCCCACTAGTCCCGCTAACTCGTTTCATTTGAAACAATCTTGGCCGGAGGCGACGTCTCCGGCCATTTTTGTGCAAAAATATGCGGGCAATGCGGTGAAAGTGGATTGACCATGCGTGGGCCTGTCGCCACTGTTTGCCCATGATCAAAGCGACCTATCTCTTTGCTGGCTATTTTACCAACGTGACCCGATCGGGGGCGGTGGCCGGCTAGCATGTGCGACAGCGCAGCGTAACCAGGGCCTCCCCCAAGGGGAGGCCCTTTTCTTTTGCCCGAAGGGACGACGAGCATGACGACGGAAATGACGCGGGACGATATCCGCATGGCGATCAGCGAGATCGATCATCAGCTGATTGACGCCATCGCGCGTCGCTCGGATCTGGTGGAGGAAATCCTCAAGGCCAAGGCGCGCAGCGGCAGCCCGGTGCGGGACCGGGAACGCGAGCGCGAAGTCCTGCGCAACGCGGTTCAGCAGGGTGCCGAAAAGGGCGTTCCGGCGGAGCTCGTCGAAACGCTCTTCCATGCCCTGTTCGAAGCCTCGATCCGCCGTCAGCGGCAGCAATTCGACTCCCTGCGCAATGACGAGCTCAACGAAGCCACGGTCGCGTATCTGGGCGGGCCGGGCAGCTACAGCCATATCGCGGCGCAGAAGGTATTCCAGCGTCACAATGCAACGGTCATCCCGTCGCCCAAGCGCGACTTCGTCTCGATCTTCCGGGCGGTCGAGAATGCCGAGGTCGATTACGGCGTGATCCCGATCGAGAACACCACGACCGGATCGATCAATGAGGTGTATGACATCCTGATCAATTCCCACACGCAGATTATCGGCGAGTTTCTGCTTCGGGTTGACCATTGCCTCGTGGGCCGGGCGAGCGGGAAGGGGCGTGTTCGCCGGGTCTTCGGGCACCCGCAGGCGCTGGCCCAGTGCCGTCGCTATATCGCTTCGCACCCCGAGCTTGAGACCCACATGGCCGCGTCGACAACCCGGGCGCTGGAGCGGCTGTTGGAAGATGACGATACGGCGGTCGCCGTCGCCGGCGAGGATGCGGCGCGCCTGTTCGGCATGGATATCCTGGAGCGCAATGTTGGTGACCACGAGCAAAACATTACCCGCTTCATCGTGATCGGTCGCAAGGCCAAGCTCCCGACACGGGAAGTGGAGTGCAAGACCTCGATGATGTTCACCACCCGCGACACGCCCGGTTCGCTGGTCGATGCGCTGATCGGCTTCCGCGACAACGGCATCAACCTGGTCAAACTCGAGTCGCGCCCGATCGCCGGCAATCCGTGGGAGGAGATGTTCATAATGGATGTCGAGGGACATCTGGAAGATGCCAAGATCCGCGAGTCGATGTCGGTCCTCGAGCAGCATACCCGCGAGATCAAACTGCTCGGGTGCTACGCCATGGATGCGATCGACAAGGTGTCGGCCGCCGAATAGCCCGTATCCGTCGGCCCTGTCCGGGCGCGGTTTGAGAGGCATTGTTCCGGGCGCGCTGGCGGAGTATCAGTTGCGGGATGAAAGACTTGGCGGAAAAGACACGGCCTCGCGGCCGCCCGGCGCTGGCTCCCGAAGTCCGGGGCGAGGCACTGGCGGCGGCCGGTGCCTTGCTCGCCGAGCAGGGCCTGAAGGGCATGAAGGCGCGAACCATTGCCGAGCGGGCCGGGTTGAGCGTCGGGTCGATCTACAAGCTTTTCGGCGATATCGATGATCTCGTTCGCGAGCTCAACATGCAGACCTATCGCGATGTCGCGGCGCACCACCAGCAGGCTCTGGCCACTGCCGGTCTCGACCAGGCGGATGTGCACGGCCGGATCATGGTTCTGGCGCGGGCCTATGTCGAGTTCGTGACGACCCATGATGCACGCTGGCGGGCCTTGCTGGCGTTCAACCGGCGTCAGGCCTCCGAGGCGCCGGGCTATTATACCGCTTTCGAGGACCAGCTCTTCCGCATCATCACGGACGTGCTGGCGCCTGCGCCCGGCCTTGAGGACCCTGCTGATCGGGAGCGGTCGGCACGAGCGATCTGGGCCGCTGTGCACGGTATCGTCCTGATCGTTCTGCCCAATGCCAGCTATGAGGATCCGGTGGCCACGGCGTTGACGCAGATCGAGATGATTGTCGGTGCCTTCATCCGGGATGCTGCAGCGCGTCGGTAAGACGGGCTTGCGCCGGCGTCCCGCTAGGCATTAGAAGCGCGTACTCGCCCGTCAGACGGGCGCCGGTATCCGGGCGGTTAGCTCAGCTGGGAGAGCATCTCGTTTACACCGAGAGGGTCGGGGGTTCGAGCCCCTCACCGCCCACCATACCGGCTGACAGCCGGGTCGCCATCGCGGCGCGATAAACGGCATCCATTAATTCGGTAGTTCTAAGAGGCACGGCGTCCTAGGCTTGTGTTCAGTGGATTGGAGCCTCCCATGCGCCGCATACTCGTGAGCACCGCCTTCGCGGCATTGGCTGTCGCCACGATGCCGATCGCCTCGGCAACCATCCTTGCCGATTGCCGCGCCTGCGAGACAGCGGAGCGCTTTTATGCGGGCCGTGAGGGTCAGCCAGCTTGGACTGGACCCGTGAATGCGCCGCTCTTCGAGGCCTTGCGGGAGGCAGTGAGGGGCGCCGCTGCGCATGGTCTCGACCCTGCCGACTATCACCTGGCGGCGCTGGAAGCGATTGATCCCCGGATGGCCGACCAGCAGGCCGATGAGCTTGCGACAGATGCCTACCTCACCCTTGCGGCACATCTCCTGTCGGGGCGGCTCGATCCGGTCGCCATCGAGCCGGACTGGACCGCGGCGCGGCGCGGCCGTGATCTCGCTGCCTACCTCCAGGGCGCCTTGTCGAGTGGGGCGATCGAGGAGAGCCTCGAGGCGCTGGCCCCGGCCCAGCCGGGCTATGCCGCGCTACAGGGAGCGCTTGCCCATTATCGCGAGCTTGCGGAGGCCGGGGGCTGGCCGCAAATCGACGCCGGCCCGACCCTGCGGCCTGGCGAGCGTGGTCCGCGGATTGCCCAGTTGCGAGCCCGTCTTGTCGCTACCGGTGATGTGGCGCCTGCGGAAGAGGGACAGGACATCGAGGTCTACGATGACGCCCTGGAGGCTGCTGTCCGGCTCTTCCAGCGTCGGGCTTCGCTCGATTCCGACGGGGTGGTCGGCGCGCGCTCGCTAATCCAGCTGAATCTGACCGCTGCCGACCGGGTTGACCAGCTTGAAGCAAACCTGGAGCGGTGGCGCTGGTTGCCCGAGGACATGGGGCGCCGCCATATCCGCGTGAATATCGCCGATTTCAGCCTGGAGGCGCGCGCCGATGGCGTGGTGGAGCGGCGCCATGATGTGATTGTGGGGCGGCTTTTCCGGCGCACGCCGGTCTTTACCGGCAGCATGTCCTATCTGGTGGTCAATCCTTGGTGGGAGACGCCGCCCAGCCTTGCCGTCCGGGACAAGCTTCCCGCCTTCCGGGCAGACCCCTCTGCCGTGGAACGTCTCGGCTTTCAGGTTATTGATCGCTCGGGCGCAATCGTCGACCCGGCGACGATCAACTGGGCGGAAACGCCGGCCAGCGGCTTTCCTTACCGGCTGCGTCAGGCGCCGGGGCCGCTGAACGCGCTGGGCGAAATCAAGTTCATGTTTCCCAACCCGCACAATGTCTATCTGCATGATACGCCGACCCGCGGTCTGTTCGCGCAGACGCGCCGGGATTTCTCGTCGGGCTGCGTGCGGGTCGCTGACCCGCTGGCCTTGGCGCAATGGGTGCTGCAGGAGACCCCGGACTGGACCCCGGCGCGGCTCAGCCAGGTCGCCGCGACCGATAATGAGACCCGTGTCCAGCTCGCACGTTCGGTACCGGTACACATACTTTATTTCACCGCTGTCCCCGATGAGACGACTGGCGTCCGCTTCGTGGACGACATATATGAGCGGGACGGGAATTTGATCGCGGCAATGGAGATGGCTCCGCCGCCCTTGGAGTAGCGTGCTTGAGCGCAACCCTTTTCGGAGTCGGTCTGACCGGACTGCTCCTCGTATCGTCACCGGCAACGGTCGATGCTGTAAACCCGCTCCCGGTGGAGCGGCCCATCGTGGCAAGCCCGCCCGCGTTTGACCCTGGCCATGCCGCCTTCAACCTGACCACCGGTGACGGGCTGGACATCGGCCTGTCGGTCTTTGCGCTGTTCTTTGCGCCGGGCGAGACGCTCGCCCTTCATGCGTCCGAGGCGTTGAGCTGGATTGATGTGCATGGCGAACAGGCGGCGACGGATGATCTGCGCTGGACGGCGCCGGACGAACCCAGCCTGACCACCGTCACGCTCCGCTCGGCGGCCGGCGACGAGATGCAGCTCAACCTCGTTGTCATGCGCCGCGTCGAGGCCGATAGCGGGGACAGCATCAATGGCTTTGCCATCGGACAATACCCGCAGCAACCCTATCGCGGCGAGGAGGCCTACCGGGCACCGGACAGCTTCATCGAGTTCATGCCGGGTCTCGAAGACCTCGCGGTCTCGCCGCACTTCCGTCTGGGCCAGTTCCTGTGCAAGCAGGAGGGTGAGGGGGAGGCGCGCTATCTGGTCCTGTCCGAACGCCTGATCCTGAAGCTTGAACGCATTCTGGAGGCCAGTAATGCGCGCGGTTGGCGGACGGACAGTTTCACCGTCATGAGCGGCTATCGGACCCCGGCCTACAATGCCGGTCTCGGCAATGGCGAGAATTCGCGCCACATCTATGGCGGCGCCGCAGACATCTTCATCGACACCGATGGTGATGGCGTGATGGATGACCTCAATGGTGACGGCGTCCTTGATCGCCGGGACGCGGCGGCCCTGTTCGACCTGGTCGAGGCGCTTGCGGCGGCAGAGGACCAGGACTGGCAACCCGGCGGGCTCGGCGAATATGCACCGAACGCGCATCACGGCGCCTTTGTACATGTCGATGAGCGGGGCTGGCGCGCCCGATGGGGGCGCTAGTCGAGCTGGGTCTCGGTGGCGCGCTCGAACAGGTCGATTAGCGCTGCCGGTCCGGTCTCGTCAAAAATTCGCACATCGGCGCGCGGCGCAAACCGGGCAATGGTGCGGGCGGTTTCGGTGATGGGTGTGTCGCTGCGCGGGTGATCGTTGAGGATCACGGTACAGCGGCCGTCCAGTGCCCGAAGGGCTGTCAGCGTGTGCGAGATGGTCCCGAGATAGCTGCCTGCCACCACGACCGGGTGCGCATCCAGTTCGCGGATCAGATCGAGGTTCAGACCGTCACTGGCGATCGGTGACATCACACCACCCGCGCCTTCGATCACGGTCGGCATCTCGCGATCGATATGATCGAGGCACCAGCCGACGACCTGGTCCAAAACCAGCTCACGGCGTTCCTTGCGCGCGGCGAAGTCCGGCGAGACCGGCGCCCTGAAACGCCAGGGCGAGACGGCCTGTACGCCTTCTCCGGTCAGAGGTTCGCCATTGGCCCGCATCAGCCGGATGGTGTCGGTGTCATTCAGTGCGGACGGGTCGAAGCCCGAGATCACCGGCTTGAGCACCCGCATCGTGCGACCGCTCTCACGCCAAGCGCGGATGAGGGCACACAGGATGTGGGTCTTGCCGATATCGGTGCCGGTTCCGGTAAAAAAGAGCGGTCGCATTACTCGGCAGCCTCGGTCGTTTGGCGAATGGATTGAAGGGCGGCAGCCAGGCGGTCCATGTCCGCCTCGCTGTGTGCCGCGCTGATCGTGATACGCAGGCGCGCTGTGCCCTCCGGCACGGTCGGTGGGCGAATGGCAGCGACGAGGAAGCCATCCTCCTGAAGCGCCCGCGAAGCGGCCAGCGCGCTGTCTGCGTGACCCAGCACGATCGGAATGATGGGAGATGTCGGGGTCGGTAATCCGAGACGGGCGCAGAACCGGCGCGCCAGCTGCATCGGGCGTTCGCGCAGGGCGGTGTCGCTTTCGATGAGGTCGAGTGCGGCAAGCGCGGCCGCGATGCTGGCCGGAGGCAGCGCCGTCGTGAAGACAAGCGGGCGGGCGCGACTGCGCAGCAGGTCGCACACCGCGCGCGAGGCGCACAGATAGCCTCCATAGCTTCCCAGCGCCTTGGACAGGGTTCCCATCTGCAGCGGGGCGAGGGCCGGAGGCTGGAAGCTGTGACCAGTGCCGCGCCCCTCGCCAAGAATCCCGACCCCGTGCGCATCATCAACCAGCGCCCAGGCATCGAATTTTGCGGCCAGCTCGAGCAGGGCCGGAAGCGGCGCCAGGTCGCCATCCATCGAGAACACGCCGTCAGTCAGGATCATCGCGTGGCGGCAGTCAGCGCGGAGCCGGGTCAGACGGGTTTCCAGATCGACCATGTCATTATGGCCAAAGATCTCGACCCGGGCGCCGGACAGGCGCGCACCGGCATGCAGGCAGGCATGGGCGAGCGCGTCAATGAGCACCAGGTCTCCGGGGCCGACCAGCGCCGGCGTGACCGCGAGGTTGGTGAGATAGCCTGACCCGAAGACGAGGCAGTCTTCGCTGCCCTTGAAACGAGCCAGACGCGATTCGAGTTCGAACAGGAGCGGATGGCCGCCCGTGACCAGCCGCGAGGCGCCGGAGCCCGCGCCATAGGTGGCGGTCGCGGCGCGTGCGGCCTCAATCACCACGGGGTGTTGGCTGAGGCCCAGATAATCGTTGGAGCAGGCATTGACCAGGCGTTGTCCGTCGCGCTCGACCAAGGCGCCGCCCAGAGGGCGCGTCTCATGGGTCTGACGCCGCAACTGGCGCCGGTCCAGTTTGGCCAGCTTGTCAGCTGCAAAACGCTCAAGGGAAGCACAGGCGGGTGTCATACAAAGCCTGTCGCACAGAATGGGGGCCTGCTAAAGCCTCCTCATGATGCCGACTACAGACGGGCCTGGTTTCGTGGCCACCGAACACGCGCTCTGGCGACCCTATGCGCAGATGAAGACCACACCGCCGGCCCTGCCGGTGGTCAGTGCAGAAGGCGTGCGCCTGACGCTGGCGGACGGGCGCCAGCTGATCGACGGCGTCTCGTCCTGGTGGACGGTGTGCCACGGCTATCGGCACCCCCACATCATCGATGCGGTCAAGCGTCAGCTCGACGCCGTACCGCACGTCATGCTCGGTGGCCTGACCCATGACCCGGCCGAACGCCTTGCTACCCGTCTGGCGGCCCTGGCACCGGGCGATCTCAACCATGTCTTCTTCAGTGAGTCGGGATCGGTCTCGGTCGAGATCGCCATGAAGATCGCGGTCCAGTCCTTCATCAATCGCGGCGAACGGGGCCGGACCCGCTTTCTGGCCTTTCGCGGCGGTTATCATGGCGACACGCTGGCGACGATGTCGGTGTGCGACCCGGAGGAGGGCATGCACGCCCTGTTTGCCGGCGCGATCGCCCGTCAGGTGATCGCCGACCTGCCGGTCGATGCCGACCGCATCGACAGTCTCGCCGTCTTGCTGTCCGAACAGGCCGACACGCTGGCCGGTGTGGTCGTCGAGCCGCTGGTTCAGGGTGCGGGCGGCATGCGCTTTCATGATGCGGCAACGCTGCAGGCCTTGCGCAATCTGAGTGACCAGCACGGGCTGCCACTGATCTTTGATGAGATCATGACCGGCTTTGGCCGACTGGGAACGCTGTTTGCGGCGGAGAAGGCCGGCGTCACACCAGACATCATGACGGTCTCCAAGGCGCTCACCGGCGGCACACTGCCCCTGGCCGCGACGATCGCCTCGACCCGCCTGTTCGAGACCTTCTGGGGCGAGGATCCCGGCCGGGCTTTGATGCATGGCCCGACCTATATGGGCAATCCTGCGGCCTGTGCGGCGGCCAATGCCTCGCTCGACCTGTTCGAGCGGGAGCCGCGTCTGGCCCAGGTCCATGCCATCGAGGCCATGTTCGCCGCGCTTCTGCCCGAGGCGCGGGCGCTGCCAGGCGTTGTCGATGTGCGCTGGCAGGGCGCCATCGGGGTGATCGAGATGGAGAGCCTGCCCGAGCTCGAGATCCTGAAGGCCAGTTTCGTGGATGCCGGGGTCTGGGTTCGCCCCTTCAACACCATCATTTATCTGATGCCGCCCTACGTCATCAGTGCGGAAGATCTGGAACATCTGATCCGGACGACCCTGCGCGTGACCGAGGCGTGGGCAAGGCGTCATTTTTCACGCGTTTGAGCCGTCGCTGCAATCGATCTGCATTCCCTCTGCAAAGCGTGCTGAAACCCGCTTGACCCGACCGCGCTCTGCCCATAAACAACGCACCTCGCTTCGGCGAGACGCCTTTGCGGGTGTAGCTCAGTTGGTTAGAGCGCCGGCCTGTCACGCCGGAGGTCGCGGGTTCGAGTCCCGTCACTCGCGCCATTCCTTTCCGGTTCGGAAAAGATGGTCAGACGCAAAAACGGCCGCCCCCCGGGGCGGCCGTTTGCGTTTCGGATCAGGGTCCGGTGGACGCGAGTCCGGTTTCGTCACTCGGCGGCGACCGGCTCGGCCAGATCATATTGGGCTTCGGCACCGGCGATCAGGTCCCGGTCGTCGATCTGCCAGGGGTGAAAGCCGGGCTGGAAATAGGACAGCCAGGGCAGCAGCACCCGGCGCAGCAGTCCCGGGCGCCCCCAGAGATACCAGGCGAGACCGGCCCGCGCCTTGAAACCCGTAATGCCGTCCTGGGCCAGCAGGTTAAGGCTTTCGCGCCAGCGCTTGAGCACGAAATCCTTGGAGACACGGGCGAATACGGCGCATCGAATGCCCCAGCGCTTGATCGGTTTCACATCGCGCATGATGTGGGCATAGGTATCGAACGCGACGCTCTTATGCTCGATCTCCTCGATCGCGTGCCACAGCCACATCCGCGCCGATTCGCTGTCCGTGTTCGCGTAGAGGGATGGGTCCTTCAGGGCAAGGTGGGCGAAGATGGCGGTGAAATGCTCCAGCGAGACGGTGATGCTGAGCTGTGCCACCGGATGGCCTTCGCGGGCCTCGGCCAGACTGTCCTCGACCTGTTTGATCGCGTCCGTGACGTCGTAGCCGTCATCGATCACCCGTTTGTTGAAGCTGTTGTGCTCGCGGGTGTGGAAAGCTTCCTGGCGGACGAAATCCTTGATCTGCGCGGCAAGCGGGGCGGGGACGTCCTTCTGGAAGCGACGGACACTCTCAATGAAGAAGGTCTCGCCGGCCGGGAAGGTGATTGACAGCGCATTGTGCCAGGCGGTCGCATAAGCGTCGCCGCCCAGCCACCAGCGCGGACGGGAGGCGTGGTCCGTGAATTTGCGGTTCCGCGGCGTGATGATTAGATCGTCAGGCGTGGCAGTACGGGCCATGTGTGGCTCCAGGCAGGTGGCGGCCCTGAACGGGCGCGGTGAACAGTGTTCACTTTCGCGCGGATCGGCATGGCCTGTCAATTCTTTCGCTTTGCTGCAGCCGCGAAATGATTTGCCTTCCCACTCGAAACGTGTGACACGGTCCCCACGGCACACCGCGTGTAGGTAACCCATTGGTTGCGAACGGGTGTCGTTGGCGAGACAGTCGACCCCAACGGGTCCGTATTGATCATTGCCACCGCGGCGCCAGGTTCGGCGCCAGATACTGGCAGCTGATCTACGCAAGCTTCCGCAAGAAAAACCCCAAGGATCGCGTCGCGCGCTTCGTCGTGCCCGATTCCCAAGAAAGATTTGTTATTTGACCCAGTTTACTGATCTCGGCCTGGCCGAGCCCATTCTTCGCGCATTGACCGATGAAGGCTATGAAAGCCCGACCCCGATCCAGAGCGAAGTGATCCCCGCAATGATCGAGGGCCGCGACGTCCTCGGTATCGCCCAGACGGGCACCGGCAAGACAGCTTCCTTCGTTCTGCCCATCCTGAATCGCATCATCGAAGAGAATCAGCGGCCGCAGCCGAAGACGTGCCGCGCCCTGATCCTGTCGCCGACGCGCGAACTCTCCGCCCAGATCCTCGAGAATGTCCGTGGCTATGGCCGCCACATGCGCATTTCCACGACCCTGGTCGTCGGTGGCGTGAAGCCGGGTCCGCAGATCCGCGCGTTGTCCAAGGGCGTCGACGTGCTCGTCGCAACCCCGGGCCGTCTGCTCGATCTGATGCAGTCCGGCGCTATCCGTCTCAACGAGACGCGGACCCTGATCCTCGACGAAGCCGACCAGATGCTGGATCTCGGCTTCTTTCCGGCCATCCGCAAGATTGTCGGCCATCTGCCGGCCAAGCGTCAGACCGCGCTGCTGTCGGCGACCATGCCGAAGCCGATCCGCGCCCTGGCGCATGAAATGCTGGACGATCCGAAGCAGGTCTCGGTGGCGCCGGCCTCGCGTCCGATCGAACGGATCGAACAGTCCGTGGTGCTGCTGCCCAAGGAGTCCAAGAAGGATCTCCTGCTCGAGCTGATGTCCGACCGCGCCGTCGAGCGCGCCATCGTCTTCTCGCGCACCAAGCACGGCGCCGACAAGATCAACCGCCACCTGGTCGATTACGGCCTCAAGTCAGCCGCCATCCACGGCAACAAGTCCCAGGCCCAGCGCATCAAGGCGCTGGATGGCTTCAAGACCGGCGCCGTGAAAATCCTTGTCGCGACCGACATTGCGGCGCGCGGTATCGATGTTGATGACGTGTCGCATGTCGTCAATCACGACCTGCCGAATATCCCGGAAGCCTATGTCCACCGCATTGGCCGGACGGCCCGGGCCGGCAAGTCCGGCGTTGCTGTCTCGATGTGCGAGCCGGGCGAGTACGAGTATCTGCGTGATATCGAACGTCTGACCGGACTCAATATCGAGCGCGTCTTCGTCGGTGATGAAGCCAAGTTCCTGGCCGAAGCGAAGAATGCCACGCCGGCGGCGTCGCAGAAGAAGCAGTCGCGTCCCTCCGGGAAGAAGCGTCCGTTCACGGCCGATGGTGGCGGGCGACCGCAAGGCCAGGCCCGCGGCCAGTCCGGTGCCCGCAATGCGGGTGGCAATGGTGGCGGTCACGGCGGCGGGTCGAAACGTCCCCGCAGGCGTGCCCGCACAGGGTCTGCTGCACCGCTGCGTGCCTGATCCTCGCCAGGCCTTAACCGGCTGCCCTGAAAGAAGCGTCGCACTCATCCTGCGGCGCTTTTTCATGTCCGGCAGGAAGGAAGGCCTTCAGGATTTCGCTGTCGCGGAAGAAGTCTCCAGCCGCGGCTGGCTGAACAGATAACCCTGGACCAGCGAAACTCCGGCATCACGCACAGCGCTCAGCTCGCCGACGGTTTCGATCCCTTCGGCGATGACCGTGATGCCGAGCTCCTCGCAGAGCCGGGCGGCATGACGAACGATCGCCTGGCGCTTCGGATCGGTGTCGAGGTCCCGGGTGAGATCCATGTCGAGCTTCACGTAGTCAGGCGTCAGATGCGCCAGCTTGTTGAGGCCGGAATAGCCGGCTCCGAAATCGTCGATGGCGGTGCGCAGACCGTGCCGCGCGTATTCCTCGATGATCCCGTTGAGCTTGTCGGACCCGGTCATGTCCTCGCCTTCGGTAAACTCGAAGATGATGCGATCGAGCGGGAAGCCGGTTTTCTCGGCAGCCCTCAGTGTCGTCCGAATGCAGTTGGCCGGCTCATAGACGGCGTTGGGCATGAAATTGATGCTGATCGAGGTCGGAACGTTGATCCGGCTGGCAGTTTCGATCGCGGTCACCCGGCATGTCTGGTCGAAATTGTAGCGGTTTTCTTCCGTGACCTGCGACAGGACATGACCAGCCCCTTCGCCCTTTACGCCTCGGACAAGGGCTTCGTGGGCGAAGACCCGGCCGGCCTCGATATCCACAATGGGCTGAAACGCCATGCGGATGCCGGATGCAAAACGGTTGTTACCCCGGCTACGGCACAGGTCACAGGCTGACTTCGACTCGCTATTGGCCATGCCCAAACGGCCCTCTTTTGCTGGACCGGCAGAGCACCATATCAGTGTTAATAGCGCTTGTTCACGTCCGGTAGCGTGGCGCTACCCGCCAGATGGCGGGGCGCTCACAGCAGCCGGTACCTCATAGGTGAAGCTCGCGTCGCCGGGGCCCAGAGGCAGGTCGAGGGCGAACCATACGAAGATCATCGCCAGCGACGACATCAGGATGGCCACCGAGTAGGGCAACATCACCGCGATCAGGCTGCCGAGCCCGAATTCGGGCACATAGCGCTGACAGAAGATCAGGATCAGCGGCAGGTACGGCATCAGCGGCGTGATGATATTGGTAGCCTGGTCGCCCATGCGGTAGGCGAGGGTGGTGCCTTCCGGGGAGATGCCGAGCAGCATCAGCATTGGCACGAAGACCGGCGCGAGCAGCGCCCACTTCGCCGAGGCGGAGCCCATGAACAGGTTCAGGACGGCGACCAGCAGGACCATGCCGACTATCAGGAGCGGCGCCGGAAGGTTCAGCGCCTGCAGGCCTTCAGCGCCCGAGATGGCCAGTACGGTGTCCATTTCAGAAGCGCCGAACAGCGAGATGAAATGGGCCATGGCGAAGGCCAGAATGATGTAGCCGCCCATGTCGGCCATCGACTTGGTGCCCAGCTCGACGACGTCCTTGTCGGATTTCACGCGCCCCACCGCGACTCCGTAGAGCGTGCCGGACACGAGAAAGGCGATCATCAGGATGGCGACGATGGACTGGAAGAACGGGCCCAGCCCACCGGTCGGGCTGCGCAGGATACCGTCGGACGGAATTGTCAGAAAAAGAACGATCGCGACGATTGCGAGAAGCGACAGGCCGGCCCAAAGCAGGCCCTTCTTTTCATTTGCGCTCAGCGAGCCGTCACCTTCCGGTGCCGCAAAGTCGGCAGGTCGTTGCCATTCACCGAGGCGCGGCTCGACGACATAATTATTTATGAGCGTGCCCACGAGCACGAGCACCGGCGTGAGGGCGATCGTGAAGTAGTAATTGTCCAGATTGTTGAGGGTCCAGTCCGGCTGGATGGTCTGGGCTGCACCTTGGGTAATCCCGAACAGGAGCGGCTCCAGCGCGGTGACGACGAGATTGGCCGAGAAGCCGGCCGAGACGCCGGCGAAGACGGCGGCGATCCCGGCGATCGGGTGCCGGCCCGCGGCCATGAAGACCACCGCGCCCAGCGGCACCATGACGATATAGCCGGAATCAACCGCCAAATTGCCCATCACCCCGGCGAAGACGAGGGCTGGCGTGAGCAGGAACTTGGGAACGTCTGCGACCATGACCCGAAGTCCGGCTGAAAGCAGGCCAGTTTTCTCGGCGATCCCGGCGCCGATCATCACGACCAGAACCATGCCGAGCGGGGCGAAGCCGGTCAGCACGCCCGGCATGCCAACCAGCAAGGCTTGCAACTGGGAACCGGTCAGGAGATTGACGACGGACACGGTATCGCCCGTGATCGGATGCTCGACGGAAGTCCCGAGACCGGACAGCGCCAGCGAGGCCAGCATCACCACGCCGATCAGGACGAGGAAGATCGTTACCGGGTCCGGCAGTTTGTTGCCGGCCTTCTCGACGGAATTGAGAATGGCTGATCCGATGTTCATGGCGAGCTCCCCCTTGTCAGAACGGGAAGAGTTTGAGCGCATTCGAAGCGTCCCGGCAATCCTCAACCGGTCAGGATTGTTCAGCTTTTGCGCTTTTTCCGCTCAAACTGGCCGATCGGGTGTCGCAATCCCCGTCTTGACCGGCATCGAGACGGCGTCCATCGCATCATCGCCGGCCGCGAGCGCGGCCAGGGCGGGCGAGAAGAACTGCCGCGACAGCAACAGCCCGGCCACCACCAGGGTCACACCGATCTGGGCGAGGGGACCAGCGATCCAGGCGAGATACCCGATCGACAGGAAGAGGGCGCGCAGCCCGCGATTGAATTGCCGTCCGGCGACAACATTCATGGCACCGGCGCGATAGGCGCCGCGCAGCGCCTCGCTGCTGGCATCATTGTCGCGTGCCACGTCCGGCGTCGCACCGAGCAGCATCGCCGAGTAGTTCACCAGCCGGTAGGCCCAGCCAAACTTGAAGAAGGCGTAGGCATAGATGACCAGCAGGCCCAGCGCCATGACCTCCCACTGGATACGCGAGGTGGTATCGAGGAAGGGGACATCGGCGACTGCCGTCATGACCGGGTCGAGGGCGGTGATGAGGGTGAAAGCGGCGCCTATGCCGAGCAGGGCGGTCGAGGCGAAGAAGGCGATCCCGTTCTGGAGGCCGGCGATGATCTGGCTGTCCATGATCCGAACCGACCGGCCCGCCATGTTCATCATCCACTGCTTGCGGTGTTCATCCATCCGGCGCGACAGCGTGTGCTTGGCCAATGGGCTATGGTCGACGAGCCAGGAGAAGGTGAAGGCAATCAGCGCGAAGCCGATAACGCCGTAATAGTTGTTAAGCATGCGCGGGACTCCGGTTGCGTGGCCATGCAGCCACGGCGCGGGTCATGACGCAAGTATCGGCGGGGCTCTCCGGCAGAGCCGCAGAGCGGATGATCAGCTTGTTGGCGCCGTGGGCTGTCAGCCCAGGCTGAAACCGAGCGAGAGGGCGAGCGCGATGATGGCGAGGACGATTGAGACGCCCAGTATCCACCGGACATGGTTGCCACTATTGGCTTGGCGAGCTTCATCGGTCGTCAGCTTGGTCATATCTGTCTCCCTTTTGGCTTGTACTAGTACGTGGCCCGGCCGGTGAAGATTTCAACCGCATGGGGGATGCGGTTGGGACCAGTCCCGCTGGCGCGGGCGGCTCGCATGGGCAGGATCACTGGCATGCAGACGCGCACTCCCACCTTGCTTCACCGCGCCCACTGGTATGTCCGGGCGACCTGGCCGCCCCTGATGCTGGCCGCGATCTGCGCGGTGTCGGCCCTGGCCCATGGATCGGCCTGGTGGATCGGGTTGTGGCTGCTGGGGACCCTGACGCTCGTGCTGGACAGTCGGGCACGGTATGGCGAGTTCCGTGAGCTGCGGCATTCTGTCCGGGTTGCGACCGGTCTCAGCGGCGAAGCGCTGGCCCGGTTCCGGGCTGCCCGATCTACCTGGTGCTCGCGCCGCGCTGCGCTCGCTGCCGCCCAGGCGGAGGGCTTCGGCGCTGAAGCTCGGGCGCTGGTTGCGAGCTGGGGGTACAAGCCCTGGAACGTCTTTCCGGACAGGGCCTTCTCCTCGCAATCGCCCTTTCTCCGGGTCGACTTCTGGCGTTCGGTGCTCGGCTTGCGTCGTTAGGGGCGGGAACGGCCCGCTTCGTTGCGCTGCTGCACTTGAAAGCGGTTCGCAACTGGCGGTGAGCGTATCGGGATGGCCTGACAGGCAACTGATGTCAGGCGGTCTTTAGCCCTTGCTCCGGGCGGCACTGCGCTCTAGCTTCCGCGCCAACTCGGGCAGGGGGTCCGATTGGCGTTTGCGATTCGCTTCGATGCGTGTCCTGCCAGCCGATACGCGACCTCCCGCGCCCAACCGGACGCTCTTCAAGGCGAGGCTTGGCGATGAACGCATTGCTTCTGGAATACCTGCCCATCCTGATTTTCTTTGCCATCGCCGCAGCGATCGGCATCGGCTTCATGGTGGCGGCTTTCGTGATTGCGCCGTCCCGGCCGGACCCTGAGAAGGTCTCGACTTATGAGTGCGGGTTCAACGCCTTCGACGACGCCCGCATGAAGTTCGACGTGCGATTCTATCTCGTCGCCATCCTCTTCATCATTTTCGATCTCGAGGTCGCTTTCCTGTTTCCGTGGGCAGTGACCCTTCGCGAGCATCTCGGCCAGTTCGAATTCTGGTCGATGATGGTCTTCCTCGGCATTCTGACCATCGGCTTTGTCTACGAGCTGAAAAAAGGCGCGCTGGATTGGGAGTAGTCCACAATGGCATCTGATCTCACCCCTCATGCCGGCATGGCCGGACGCGCAACCGTCCCCGGCTATGACCCGAAGAAACACGACCCGTTCTTTGACGGCGTCAGCGATGCGCTGGCCGACAAGGGATTCGTGGTCGCCGCGGCCGATGATCTGGTCACCTGGGCGCGTACCGGCTCGCTGATGTGGATGACCTTTGGCCTGGCCTGCTGCGCCGTTGAAATGATGCAGGCCTCGATGCCGCGCTACGACGTCGAACGCTTCGGCTTTGCGCCGCGGGCCTCCCCGCGCCAGTCGGACGTGATGATCGTTGCCGGCACCCTGACCAACAAGATGGCTCCGGCCCTGCGCAAAGTCTACGACCAGATGCCGGAGCCGCGCTACGTCATCTCGATGGGCTCGTGCGCCAATGGCGGCGGCTATTATCACTACTCGTACTCGGTCGTGCGTGGCTGCGACCGGATCGTTCCGGTGGATATCTACGTGCCGGGCTGCCCGCCGACCGCGGAAGCTCTGGTTTACGGCATTCTGCAATTGCAGAAGAAGATCCGCCGCGAAGGCTCGATCGAGCGCTAGGAGAGAACGGGAAATGAGCGAAGCCCTCAAGGTTCTCGGCGAGCATATTGCCAACGCCCAGGATGCCGCGGTGACCGGCTGGTCGATTGCCAATGGTGATCTGACGATCGAGATCCACCGCGACCGGATTGAAGACATGCTGACCTGGCTGCGCGATGAGCCGGCCTGCCGTTTCACGACGCTGATCGATATTTGTGGCGTCGATTATCCCGAGCGTGCCGAGCGCTTTGAGGTCGTCTATCACCTGCTGTCGATGCACCAGAATCACCGCATCCGCGTGAAGCTGTCGACCGACGAGGAAACGCCGGTTCCGACGGTGATCCCGGTCTATCCGGTGGCCAACTGGTTCGAGCGTGAAGCCTTCGACATGTACGGCATCGTCTTCGCCGACCATCCGGACCTGCGTCGCCTGCTGACCGATTACGGCTTTGAGGGGCATCCGCTGCGCAAGGACTTCCCGCTCACCGGCTATGTCGAGGTGCGCTGGGATGAAGAGCAGAAGCGGGTCGTCTACGAGCCGGTCGAGCTGGTCCAGGAATATCGCGACTTTGATTTCATGAGCCCGTGGGAAGGTGCCAAATACATCATCCCGGGTGATGAGAAGGCCCAAGATGGCCAGAAGGGTGGCTGAGCATGGCTGACGACCTGATCGAAACCGGCAAGGCCGAACGCAATTTCACCATCAATTTCGGTCCGCAACACCCGGCCGCGCACGGCGTGCTGCGCCTGGTGCTGGAGCTGGATGGCGAGGTCGTCGAGCGCGTTGACCCGCATATCGGCCTCCTGCACCGCGGCACCGAGAAGCTTCTCGAGCACAAGACCTATCTCCAGGGCATCGGCTATTTCGATCGCCTCGACTATGTCGCGCCGATGAATCAGGAGCACGCCTTCTGCCTCGCGGCCGAGCGTCTGGGCGGCATTGAAGTGCCCAAGCGCGGCCAGTATGTCCGCGTGCTCTATTGCGAGATCGGCCGTCTCCTCAGCCACCTGCTGAATGTAACGACCCAGGCCATGGACGTTGGCGCGCTGACGCCGCCGCTCTGGGGCTTTGAAGAGCGCGAAAAGCTGATGGTCTTCTATGAGCGGGCGTCCGGCTCGCGCATGCACGCCCATTACTTCCGGCCCGGCGGTGTCCACCAGGACCTGCCGACAAAGCTGGTCGAGGATATCCGCGCCTGGTGTGACCAGTTCCCGGGCAAGCTCGACGATATCGACAGCCTACTGACCGAGAACCGCATCTTCAAGCAGCGCAATGTCGATATCGGCATTGTCAGCAAGGAAGACGCCCTCGCCTGGGGCTTCTCCGGCGTGATGGTGCGCGGGTCCGGCATGGCCTGGGATCTGCGCCGCGCGCAGCCCTATGAAGTCTATGACGAGCTGAAGTTCGATATTCCGATCGGCAAGAATGGCGATTGCTATGATCGCTATCTCTGCCGCATGGAAGAGATGCGCGAGAGCGTGAAGATCATGATCCAGTGCTGTGACTGGCTCCTGAAGGAAGAGAATGCGGGCGAGGTGCTGGCCACCGACTCGAAGTTCTCGCCGCCGCGCCGCGCCGAGATGAAGCGCTCGATGGAAGCCCTGATCCAGCACTTCAAGCTTTACACCGAAGGCGTCCATGTCGACGAAGGCGAGATCTATGTGGCCGTCGAGGCGCCGAAGGGCGAGTTCGGCGTCTACCTGATCGCGGATGGCTCGAACAAGCCGTACCGCGTGAAGATCCGCGCCCCGGGCTTCGCCCACCTCGCCGCGATGGATTACATGAGCAAGGGCCACATGCTGGCCGACGTATCCGCGATCATCGGCTCGCTGGATGTCGTGTTCGGGGAGATCGACCGATGAGCGTTCGCCGTCTCGCGAAAGAGCAGCCGGAGAGCTTTGCCTTCAACAAGAAGAGCGAAGACGAGATCAAGTTCTGGCTCGCGAAATACCCCGATGCCAAAAAGGCGTCGGCGGTCATCCCGATGCTGTGGATTGCGCAGAAACAGGATGGCTGGGTCAGTGAACCCGCCATCCGCGAGATCGCGACCCGCCTCGAGATGCCCTATATCCGCGTCTACGAAGTCGCGACCTTCTACACCATGTTCAATCTCGAGCCGGTGGGTGAGCACCTGATCCAGGTCTGCGGCACCACGCCCTGCATGCTGCGCGGTTCGGACGCGCTGATCGAGGTTTGCAAGAGGCGCATCGGCAAGCAGCACGAGATTTCCGCCGACGGCAAGTTCACCTGGGTCGAGGTCGAGTGCATGGGCGCCTGCGCCAATGCCCCGATGTTCCAGCTCGCCAACGCCGATGGCGATCATTACATCGAGGATCTCGATGCGGAGAAGCTGGAAGCCCTGATGGACGATCTGGCCGCCGGCAAAAAGATCAAGTATGGCCCGCAATCGGACCGCAATGCGTCCGAGCCGCACGGCACCAAGGTGCTCACCGACGCGTCGCTCTATGATGGGTCGCGCGCCAAGAAGATCAAGCTGCCGAACGCTGCCCCCAAGGGCAAGTCGGCGAAGGCGGAGGGCTAATCCATGGCGACGCAACTCCTCCAGGACAAGGACCGGATCTTCACCAACCTGTTCGGGCATCACAGCCCGGATCTGGAAGGTGCCAAGCAGCGCGGCTGCTGGAACGGCACCAAGGAAATCCTTGAACAGGGCCGTGACTGGATCATCGAGCAGATGAAAGCCTCCGGCCTGCGTGGTCGTGGCGGCGCCGGTTTCCCGACCGGTCTGAAATGGTCCTTCATGCCCAAGGAAGTGGGCGCCCGCCCACATTATCTCGTCGTCAATGCCGACGAATCCGAGCCGGGCACCTGCAAGGACCGCGAGATCATGCGGCACGATCCGCACCTTCTCATCGAAGGCTGCCTGATCGCCTCATTCTCGATGCAGGCTCACGCCTGCTACATCTATCTGCGCGGCGAATACGTCACCGAACGCCTGGCGATGGAAAAAGCCGTCAAGGAGGCCTATGAGGCCAAGCTGATCGGTGATGACAACATCCATGGCTGGCCCTTCCACGTCTATATCCACCACGGAGCCGGCGCCTATATCTGCGGTGAAGAGACCGCCCTGCTGGAAAGTCTGGAAGGCAAGAAGGGGCAACCGCGCCTGAAGCCGCCATTCCCGGCCAATGCCGGCCTCTATGGCTGCCCGACCACGGTCAATAATGTCGAGTCGATCGCCGTTGCCGGCACCATCCTGCGCCGCGGCGCCGAATGGTTCGCCAGCTTCGGCCGCGAGCGCAATGTCGGCACCAAGATCTTCTCCATCTCCGGCCATGTGAACAATCCGTGCAATGTCGAAGAGGCGATGTCGATCCCGATGCGGACCCTCATCGAGACCCATGCCGGCGGCGTGCGCGGTGGCTGGGACAATCTCAAGGCGGTCATTCCGGGCGGCTCGTCGGTCTCGCTCCTGCCGAAAGACATTTGCGACGACGTGCTGATGGATTTTGACGCGCTCTCCGCGCACAAGTCGGGTCTTGGCACGGCTGCCGTCATCGTCATGGACAAGTCCACCGACGTGGTGAAGGCGATTGCCCGCATCTCCTACTTCTACCGTCACGAAAGCTGCGGCCAGTGCACGCCGTGCCGCGAAGGCACCGGCTGGATGTGGCGCGTGCTGGAGCGCATGTCGCGCGGCGAGAGCGAGATCGCCGAGATCGACATGCTGCTCGACGTCGCCGGCCAGGTCGAAGGTCACACGATCTGCGCCCTGGGTGACGCGGCCGCCTGGCCGGTCCAGGGCCTGATCCGCCATTTCCGGTCCGAGATCGAGGACCGCATCAACAATTACCGTGCCGGCAAGCCTGTCTTTGTCAGCCAAGCTGTAGCGGCCGAGTAGGGGCATCATCCAATGAGCGAAGATCTCCGCAAAATCATCATCGACGGCGAGGAAATCGAGGTTCCGAATTCCTATACGCTGTTGCAGGCGGCGGAAGCGGCAGGCCGGGAAATCCCGCGCTTTTGCTATCATGAGCGCCTGTCGGTCGCCGGTAATTGCCGGATGTGCCTGGTCGAGCTGGTCGGCGCGCCGAAACCGGCTGCCTCCTGCGCGATGAATGTGCGTGACATGCGCGGCGGACCGAATGGCGAGCCGCCGGCGATGAATACGCTGTCGCCCATGGTCAAGAAGGCCCGCGAAGGGGTGATGGAGTTCCTGCTCATCAACCACCCGCTCGATTGCCCGATCTGCGACCAGGGCGGTGAGTGCGACCTGCAGGACCAGTCGCTTGTCTATGGCCGCACCGGTTCCCGTTTCCCGGAGAACAAGCGCGCGGTCGAGGACAAGGAGATGGGCCCGATCATCGCCACCGAGATGACGCGCTGCATCCAGTGCACGCGCTGCGTTCGCTTCGTCACCGAAGTCGCCGGCGTGCCAGAGATCGGCATGATCGGTCGCGGCGAGGATGCCGAGATTACCACCTATCTGGAAAGCGCCGTGACGTCCGAGCTGTCGGGTAATGTCATCGATCTCTGCCCGGTCGGCGCGCTGACCTCCAAGCCCTACGCCTTTAACGCCCGCCCTTGGGAGCTGAAGAAGACCGAGACCATTGATGTGATGGATGCGGTCGGCTCGAACATCCGCGTCGATGCCCGTGGCGCTGCCGTGCTGCGTATCCTGCCGCGCATCCATGAGGGTGTGAACGAGGAGTGGATTTCCGACAAGACGCGCTACGCCTGGGAAGGCCTGGGCCGTCAGCGCCTCGACAAGCCCTATGTCCGCGAGAATGGCAAGCTGCGTCCGGCTGACTGGTCGGAAGCGCTCACCATCGCGGCTGACAAGCTGGGTGGCGACGCCGGCAAGATCGGCATGATCGCGGGTGATCTCTGCTCGGCCGAGGAAATGAAGGCCGCCAAGGATCTCGCCGACGCACTCGGCGTGACCTCCATCGATTGTCGGCAGGATGGTGCCAAGGTCGGAAACGGCGCGCGCGAGGATTATCTCTTCAACGCGACCATCGCCGGGATCGAGGAGGCCGATGCCATCCTCATCGTCGGTGCCAATCCGCGGACCGAAGCGGCCATTATCAACGCCCGCATTCGCAAAACCTGGCTGCACAATGATACCCAGGTCGGCCTGATTGGCGAAGCGGTTGACCTGACCTACCCGTATGAGCATGTCGGCACGTCCGCCGATGTCCTTGCCGGTCTCAAGAAGAAGCGCTCCGGCTTCATCAAGACGCTGAAGGACGCCAAGCGCCCCCTGATCCTCGTCGGGTCCGGTGCCCTGACCCGCGCCGATGGCGCCCAGGTCCTGCGCGCAGCCGGCGAGCTGGCCGATGCCGTCGGGGCTGTCAGCGCCGAGTGGAATGGTCTCTCCATCCTGCACACGGCCGCCAGCCGGGTCGCCGGTCTTGATCTCGGCTTCCTGCCGGGTGAGGGCGGGCATGATGTGGCCGGCATGCAGTCGACCGCGCTCGACACCGTCGTCCTGCTGGGCGCCGACGAGCTCGACATGGACAAGTTCGGCGACGCCTTCGTGATTTATGTCGGCAGCCATGGCGATGCCGGTGCCCACCGCGCCGACCTCATCCTGCCGGGCGCCGCCTGGACCGAACAGGACGGCATCTTCGCCAATACCGAGGGCCGGGTTCAGCTCGCCTATCGCGCGACCTTCCCGAAGGGCGAGGCGAAGGAAAACTGGGCCATCTTCCGCGCCCTGTCCGAGCGTCTCGGCAAGACCTTGCCGTACAATAACCTCACCGAACTGCGTCACAAACTGTTCGCCGATGTTCCCGTCCTGGCGGGAATCGATCACGCACCGGGCGCAGGTGAGGGTTATGACGCATCGGCTGCCGGTGCGGCCGGCGATGTCGAGGCCACGGACTTTGTCCCGGCTGTGGGCAATTTCTACTTCACCAACCCGATCGTGCGGGCGTCCAAGACGCTGGCGGAATGCTCCGCCCTCGCGTCCGGTCCGGCCCAGATGGCTGCGGAGTAAGCGATGACGGATTTCATCGAACAATTCGGTGTCTGGGGCGGGCTTGGATTGGCCGTGGCCCAGATTCTGGCATTCGCGATTGTCCTGCTGATCTCGCTGGCCTTCCTGCTGCTGATGGACCGCAAGGTCTGGGCGGCGGTGCAGATGCGCAAGGGACCGAACGTGGTTGGCGCGTTCGGCCTGCTGCAGTCCTTCGCCGACTTCTTCAAATTCGTCTTCAAGGAAGTCGTGATCCCGGCCGGAGCGGATCGGACACTCTACCTGCTGGCTCCGCTGATCACGCTGATCCTCGCTTTCGTGACCTGGGCCGTGGTGCCGGCCGCGCCGGGCTGGGTGATTGCCGACCTCAATGTCGGCATTCTCTACCTGTTCGCGATGTCGAGTCTGGGTGTTTACGGCATCATCATTGGCGGCTGGGCCTCGAACTCGAAATATCCCTTCCTCGGCGCGCTGCGCTCGGCCGCCCAGATGGTCTCTTACGAGGTCTCGATCGGCTTCATCATCGTGACCGTTCTGCTGTTTGCCGGCTCGATGAACCTGTCCACCATCATCGAGATGCAGGGCGGCGGCTTCTGGAACTGGAACGTGTTGTCTTTCCACGCCTGGCCGATGCCGATGTTCCTGGTCATGATCCCGATGACGGTGATGTTCTTCATCTCCGCCCTGGCCGAGACCAACCGCCCGCCCTTCGACCTTCCCGAAGCCGAGTCCGAACTCGTCGCCGGTTACCAGGTCGAGTATTCCTCGACGCCCTACCTGCTCTTCATGGTCGGCGAGTATCTCAATATCGTGCTGATGTGCGCGATGACGGCGATCCTCTTCTTCGGTGGCTGGAATGATCCGTTCGGACTGGACGTGTCCGGCTGGCCCTACCTGGCCTCGCATGCCTGGTACTTCTTCTGGTTCGCCGCCAAGATCGTCTTCTTCTTCTTCATGTTCGCGATGGTGAAGGCCCTGGTGCCGCGCTACCGCTACGACCAGCTGATGCGGCTGGGCTGGAAGATCTTCCTGCCCATCTCCCTGGTCGCGGTGGCGCTGGTCGGTGCTTCCGTCGTTTACGGACCTCAGGGGTAAGTCATGGGCCGAATTCAACAAGCCTTTCGCGGCGCGCTGCTGATGGATTTCTGGTCCGCCTTCGGACTGGGCATGCGGTATTTCTTCGCCAAGAAAGCGACGATTAACTACCCGTTCGAGAAGGGTCCGCTCAGCCCGCGTTTCCGCGGTCAGCACGCCCTGCGCCGCTATGCCAATGGCGAGGAGCGCTGCATCGCCTGCAAGCTCTGTGAAGCCATCTGCCCGGCTCAGGCGATCACGATCGAGGCCGAGCCGCGGGTTGACGGATCGCGCCGCACGACGCGCTACGACATCGACATGACCAAGTGCATCTATTGTGGCTATTGCCAGGAAGCATGCCCGGTCGATGCCATCGTGGAAGGCCCGAATTTCGAGTTCGCCGCCGAAACCCGCGAAGAACTTTTCTACGACAAGGCAAAACTGCTCGAGAACGGCGATCGCTGGGAACGGGAAATTGCCAAGAACCTGGAACTTGACGCGCCTTACCGCTGATGCGGTGGACGTGTCTGGGACGCATTTGAGAGGACGAGGGCACCATGCTCGCTAACCTGGCTTTCTGGGCCTTTTCCGGAGTGGCGATCTTTTCGGCCTTGATGGTCGTGATTGCGCGCAACCCGGTGCGGTCAGTCTTGTTCCTGATCCTGGCCTTCTTCTCGGCGGCGGGGCTTTTCGTGCTGCTCGGCGCCGAATTCCTGGCGATGCTGCTGATCGTTGTCTATGTCGGCGCGGTCGCGGTGCTGTTCCTCTTCGTGGTGATGATGCTGGACGTTGACTTCACCGAGCTGAAGCAAGGCTTCCTGAGCTATCTGCCGCTGGGCGGGCTGGTCGCCATCATCCTCGCGGTCGAGCTGGGCATGATCGGCATGACCTGGCAGGCCTCCGAGCAGGCGATGGCGCTGCGTGACGCGGCCATGCCCGAAGGCCTGACCAATGTCGAAGCGCTCGGGCTCGTGATCTACGACCAGTATGTCTACTTCTTCCAGGCCGCGGGCCTTGTGCTTTTGGTCGCCATGATCGGCGCCATCGTGCTGACCCTGCGCCACAAGCCGGGTGTGCGTCGCCAGAGCGTCAGCGCCCAGGTTGGTCGTGACCGCAAGGACGCGATCAGCATGCATGATATCAAGCCGGGACAGGGGATCGGGGAATGATGGACGTCGGACTGGGACATTATCTCGCCGTCGCCGGTGTGCTCTTCACCATTGGCGTCTTCGGCATTTTCGTGAACCGCAAGAATGTCATCATCCTGTTGATGTCGGTCGAGCTCATCCTGCTCTCCGTCAACATCAACCTGGTGGCCTTCTCGGCCTTCCTCGGCGATCTCGCCGGGCAGGTCTTCGCACTTTTCGTCCTGACTGTGGCGGCCGCGGAAGCGGCGGTCGGTCTGGCCATTCTCGTCGTCTACTTCCGCAACCGGGGTGATATCTCGGTTGAGGGCGTCAACCTGATGAAGGGCTAGGGGATCATGGCACCCATTATCGTCTTCGGGCCGCTCCTCGCATCGGCCTTTGCCGGCCTTCTCGGCAATCATGTCGGACACCGCACGGCCCAGGTGGTGACAACGGCCTCGGTGCTGCTGTCCTTCGTCCTCTCGGTCATCGTCTTCTTCGACGTGACCTATGGCGGCAATGCCCAGACCATCCACCTCGCGACCTGGATGAGCGTCGGCGCGTTCGACGTGTCCTGGGCGATCAAGCTGGACAGCCTGTCCGCGGTGATGCTGGTCGTGGTGACCTCGGTCTCCTCGCTCGTGCACATCTATTCCTGGGGCTATATGGAGCACGACCCGCACAAGGCGCGCTTCTTCTCCTACCTGTCGCTCTTCACCTTCGCGATGCTGTCGCTGGTGACCGCCGACAACTTCCTCCAGCTCTTCTTCGGCTGGGAAGGCGTGGGACTGGCCTCCTATCTGCTGATCGGCTTCTGGTACAAGAAGAAGTCCGCCAATGACGCTGCCATCAAGGCTTTCGTGACCAACCGGGTCGGCGATTTCGGCTTTGCCCTCGGCATCATGGCGATTTTCCATGTCTTCGGGTCGGTGACCTTCGACGACGTGTTCGCGGCTGTGCCTGATCACGCCGACGCGGTGCTGGCCTTTGCCGGCATGGAGTTCAACGCGATCGAGCTGATCGCCTTCCTCCTCTTCATCGGGGCGATGGGCAAGTCGGCGCAATTCTTCCTGCACGTCTGGCTGCCGGACGCGATGGAAGGCCCGACGCCGGTCTCCGCCCTGATCCACGCTGCGACCATGGTCACGGCCGGTGTCTTCCTGGTCTGCCGCGCTTTCCCGATCTTCGAGAATGCCGAGGCGGCTTCGGCCTTTGTGACCGTGATCGGTGCGACCACAGCATTGTTCGCGGCGACGGTCGGCATGGCCCAGAACGATATCAAGCGCGTGGTCGCCTATTCGACCTGTTCGCAGCTTGGCTACATGTTCTTCGCTGCCGGCCTCGGCCTCTATGGCGCCGCCATGTTCCACCTGTTCACGCACGCCTTCTTCAAGGCGCTCTTGTTCCTCGGCTCCGGCGCGGTGATCCACGGCGTCCATGACGAGCAGGACATGCGCAAGATGGGCGGCCTGTACAAGATGATGCCGATGACGTGGCTGATGATGATCATCGGCACGGTAGCGCTGACCGGGGTCGGCTTCTCCTTCGGCCTGCTCGGTCTTCTGCCTTGGGATCTCGGCTTTGCCGGCTTCTTCTCGAAGGATGCCATCATCGAGGGCGCCTTCATGGCTGGCCGCGAAGGTGTCTTCTTCGGTATCCCGGCCTTCTGGATCGGTGTGGTCGCAGCGCTGCTGACGAGCTTCTACTCCTGGCGCCTGATCTTCATGACCTTCCACGGCAAGTTCCGCGGTCCCAAGGATGTGTATGATCACGCGCATGATCCGAAGTTCGCCATGGCGATGCCGCTGGTGGTGCTGGCCATTGGTGCGGTCTTTGCCGGTGGCGTCTTCAAGAAGGACTTCATTGGCGACAATGCCGGACACTTCTGGCATGGCGCGGTTCCGGCCGCATCGCATGGTCCGGCTGTGGCGGGCGATTATGGCGCTGCCGTTGATCATGGCGAGACGGGCGATTATGCCGCCGCGGGCGACCATGGCGAGGGTTATGCCGCCGATGGTGACCATGCCGCGACCGTCGACACGCATGGCGAAGACGCCGGGCATGCTGGCGAGACGGCTTATGCGGCAGCCGGTGACGGTCATGGTGAGGCGGCCTATGACGATCATGGCGGCGGGCACCACCCGCCGACCTGGGTGATCCTGTCGCCCTTCATCGCGACCGTGTTCGGCTTCCTGCTGGCGATCTGGTTCTACCTGATCAATGAAGGCATGGGCGCCCGGATCGCGGCCCGCGGAGGTCCGCTGCACTCCTTCCTCTACAACAAGTGGTATGTGGACGAGATCTATCACTTCGTCTTCGTCCGCGGCGCCAAGGCACTCGGTGACCTGTTCTGGAAGATCGGGGACGTGAAGCTGATCGACGGGCTCGGTCCCAATGGCGTCGCCGGTACGACACTGGCCGCGGCCCGCCGTCTGGCCAAGGGCCAGTCCGGTTTCCTCTATCACTACGCATTCGTCATGCTGATCGGTGTTCTGGGCTTCTCGCTCTGGATCCTGATCGGGCAAGGGGGTCTTTAAATGTTCGGCGAATTTGAAGCCTTCCTGTCGATCCTGACCTTTGTCCCGGCGCTCGGGGCCCTGGTTATCGCGATCTTCCGCTTCACCGCCCGGTCCGAAGACCAGGGTCTGATCGACCGCAATTCGCGGTGGGTCGCCTGGCTGGCGACCATGGTGACGCTCGGCATGTCGATCCTGCTGGTGGCCAATTTCGATACCAGTGTGACCGGCTTCCAGTTCGTCCATGAGGTGACGTGGCTGGAGCAGATCGGTCTGGGTTACCGCATGGGTGTCGACGGCCTGTCGGTGCTCTTCGTCCTGCTGACCGCTTTCCTGATGCCGCTCTGCATCATGGCGTCGGGCTCGATCAAGAACCGCGTCGCGGACTACATGATCGCTTTCCTGCTGCTGGAAACCCTGGTGATCGGCGTCTTCTGCGCGCTCGACATCGTGGTCTTCTACATCTTCTTCGAAGGTGGGCTGATCCCGATGTTCATCATCATCGGCGTCTGGGGCGGCCAGAACCGCGTCTATGCCGCGTTCAAGTTCTTCCTCTACACCCTGCTCGGCTCGGTGCTGATGCTGGTCGCGATGATCGCGATGTTCCTGCAGGCCGGCACGACCGACATCACGGTGCTGCTGGAGACCGAGTTTGCGCGCGATGTGCAGATGTGGATGTGGCTGGCCTTCTTTGCCTCGTTCGCGGTGAAGATGCCGATGTGGCCGGTCCATACCTGGTTGCCCGACGCGCACGTGCAGGCGCCGACCGCCGGTTCGGTGATCCTCGCCGGTGTGCTCCTTAAGCTCGGCGGTTACGGCTTCCTGCGCTTCTCCCTGCCGATGTTCCCGGAGGCGAGCGCCTATTTCGCGCCGATGGTCTTCGCGCTCTCGATCATTGCGATCATCTACACCTCCCTGGTCGCCTTCCGTCAGACCGACATCAAGAAGCTGATCGCCTATTCCTCGGTCGCCCACATGGGCTTCGTGACGATGGGCCTGTTCGCGATGAACGAGACGGGCGTGCAGGGCGCGATCTTCCAGATGATTTCGCATGGTGTGATCTCCGGCGCGCTCTTCCTGTGCGTCGGCGTGATCTACGACCGCATGCATACCCGCGAGATTGCCTTCTATGGTGGCCTCGTGCACCGCATGCCGGTGTTCGCTGCGATCTTCGGCCTGTTCGCGATGGCCAATGTCGGCCTGCCGGGCACGTCCGGCTTCGTCGGCGAGATCATGACCATGGTCGGGGCCTTCCAGGTCAGCTGGTGGATCGCCACCGGTGCGGCGGTCGGCGTCATCCTGTCGGCCATGTACATGCTGACCGTCTATCGCGATGTCGTGTTCGGCGAGATGACCAATCCCAAGCTCGAGACCATCACCGATCTCAACCGGATGGAGTGGCTGATCTTCATTCCGCTGATCATCGGTGCGCTCGTGCTCGGCGTGTTCTCGACCCTGATCACGGATGTCACCGCCACCGCGGTCGGCCATCTGATTTCCAATTACGATGCGGCGCTTGCCGCATCCGCCCAGTAGGAGAAGCCAGCCATGACGGCCGACATGCTTTCCCAGGATTTGTCGCTTCTCATTCCCGAGCTGGTGCTGGCGTGTGGCGCCATGGCCATGCTGATGCTCGGCGTTTTCCTGACGGGCGCGGGGACCACACGGCTGGTCCAGTGGCTGACCATCGCTCTGCTGGTGGCTGCCGGTCTCGCGGCCCTGCTTCTGGTTCCCGGCGAAGGCACGGCCTTCAATGACAGCTTTGTCTATGACAGCCTGGCCCGCTTCTCGAAGACCGCGATCGCCCTGGTCGCGGCCATCGCGATGCTGCTTGCCATGCCGTATCTGGAAGCGGAAAAGCTCGGCAAGATCGAATACCCGGTCCTGGTCGGACTGGCCGTCACCGGCATGCTGATGATGGTCTCCGCCAACGACCTCATTGCCATGTATATGGGCATCGAGTTGATGTCGCTGGCCCTCTATGTGCTGGCCGCCTTCAACCGCGACAGCCTGCGGGCCTCGGAAGCCGGCCTGAAGTATTTCGTGCTCGGTGCGCTGTCCTCGGGTCTGCTGCTTTACGGCGCGTCGCTGGTCTATGGCTTTGCTGGTTCGACCGGGTTCTCCGATATCGCCCTGGCCGTCGAGAGCGGCAGCAATGTCGGCCTGACGGTGGGTCTGGTCTTTGTGATCTGCGGCCTGGCCTTCAAGGTCTCGGCCGCTCCCTTCCACATGTGGACGCCGGACGTTTATGAGGGCGCTCCGACCCCGGTCACCGCCTTCTTTGCGACCGCCCCCAAATTCGCCGCGATCGTGCTGCTGGCGCGGGTCCTGATGGAGCCCTTCGGCGCCGTGGTCGACCAGTGGCGTGACGTGATCTGGATGATCGCTGTCCTGTCGATGGGCATCGGGGCTTTCGGCGCCCTGACCCAGCAGAACATCAAGCGTCTGATGGCTTACTCCTCGATCGGCAATATGGGCTATGCGCTGGTGGCCGTTGCGGCGGCCAGCCAGACGGGGCTGTGGGCGCTGCTGGTCTTCATGTCGCTCTACATGGTCGGCGTGATCGGCTCTTTCGCCGGCATCCTGTCGATGCGCACCCGTGAAGGCATGGTCGAGCAGATTTCCGATCTGGCCGGCCTGGCCCAGAAGAACCCGGGTCTCGGCTGGTCGATGACGGCGCTGATGTTCTCGATCGGGGGGCTGCCCTTCATGGTCGGTTTCTTCGGCAAGTTCTTCGTCGTCTTTGCCGCGGTCCAGGCCGATCTGATGATCCTCGCTGTCCTCGCGGTGCTCTTCTCGGTGGTGGGCGCGGCCTATTATCTGCGCATTGTGAAGGTGATCTGGTTCGACACCTCGGAAGTCGAGTTCGTGCCGGCTGCGGCCAGCACTTACTGGGTTGCCCGCATTGCCGGTCTGGCCACGGTGCTGCTGCTGCCCGTGCTCGGCTGGCTGGTCTTCCGGGCCTATTCGGTCGGGCTGTCGCTGACCTAGCGTCTTGCCGGATATCCAGCCCCGAATTGAGTGGGTCGAGGAAACAGGCTCGACCAATGCCGATATCCGTGACCGGGCCGCTGCCGGCGAGCGCGGCCCGCTCTGGCTCGCGGCCCGTCGCCAGACCGCCGGTCGCGGCCGTCGCGGGCGGGTCTGGAGCGGTCATGGCGGCAATCTCTTTGCCACCGGCCTCTACACCTTTCAGTGCGAACCGGCGCGAGCCGCCGAGCTGTCCTTCGCGGCGGCGCTGGCGGTCGCTGCGGTCTGTGACAGTGCGACACGCGATCCGGCGCTGACCCGCCTGAAATGGCCGAATGATGCGCTTGTCGGCGGCCGCAAGGTGGCTGGCATCCTGCTCGAGAGTGGTGCCGCGCCGGGCGGTGGACTTTGGCTGGCGATCGGTATCGGCATCAATCTCGCGGAAGCGCCCGACGACGCCGAGCGGCCGGCGACGGCACTCGCCCGGCATGGCCGGTCCCTGGCTCCTGAAGACGCGCTGGTGACCCTGATTACCGCCTTCGAGCGCGAGCGGGAGGACTGGCATCTCGGTGGCTTTGGCCCGATCCGTGATCGCTGGCTGACCCGTGCCCATGGCCTCGGGCAGCGCTGCGAGGCACGGCTGGAAAACGAGACCGTGTCCGGCACCTTCGCCGACCTTGGACCCGATGGCGCACTGCGTCTGGACTTGGTCGGCGGCGGACGACGGTATATCTCCGCAGGAGACGTGTTTTTCCCCGACAGGGGCTGAAAGGAACGCCATGCTGCTCGCGATCGACTGCGGCAACACCAATACGCTGTTTGCCATTCATGACGGGACCGACTGGGTCGCCCAGTGGCGCTCGGGGACCGACTCGACGCGGACCGCCGACGAGCATGCGGTCTGGCTGTCCCAGCTGATGGCCCTGCAGGGCCGCTCCTTCAGCGATATCACCGATTGCGTGATCTCGACCGTGGTGCCGCAGGCGCTGTTCAATCTGCGCAACCTGTCGCGCCGCTATTTCAAGACCGAGCCGGTGATCGTCGGCGAACCGGGTGTGCGCATGGATATCGAGGTCCGTCTCGATCGTCCCCAGGACGCCGGTGCCGACCGCCTGGTCAATGCCCTTGGCGCGCGCGCGGTCTATGATGGCGCGCTGATCATCATTGATAGCGGCACCGCGACGACCTTTGACGTGATCGCGGCCGATGGCGCCTTTGAGGGCGGGATCATCGCACCGGGTATCAACCTCTCCATGCAGGCCCTGCACAGCGCGGCGGCCAAGCTGCCGCGGGTTGCCATCGCCAAGCCGGCGCGGGTGATGGGCAAGGATACCGTCTCGGCGATGCAGTCGGGCGTGTTCTGGGGTTATATCGATCTGATTGACGGGCTGGTCCATCGGCTCAAGACCGAGTACGCCCAACCCATGACCGTGGTCGCGACGGGCGGTGTCGTCTCGCTGTTTGACGGCGCCTCCAAGGCGATCGACCACTATGACGCGGATCTGACCATTCGCGGCCTTCTCGAAGTCTGGAAACTCAATGGCGGTAGCAATACGTGACCGATAGCCTCTATTTCCTGCCGCTTGGCGGATCCGATGAAATCGGCATGAATCTCAATCTCTACGGCTATGGGCCGGAGGGAAGGCAGAAGTGGATCATCGTCGATTGCGGTGTGACTTTCGGCAATCTGACCACGCCGGGCGTTGATCTCATCATGCCCGACCCGCGCTTTATCGAGGAGCGCCGGGACGATTTGATCGGCATGGTGCTGACCCATGCCCACGAAGATCACATGGGCGCCGTGGCGCATCTCTGGCGGCGGCTGAAATGTCCGATCTGGGCGACACCCTTCACCGCCTGGCTGGTCCGTGACCGGTTGCGCGAATACGGTCTGCTGGATGAGGTGGAGCTGCACGAAATTGCGCTCGACAGCCGCTTCCAGCTCGGTCCGTTCGACCTGCAGATGGTCACCCTGACGCACTCCATCCCGGAACCCAATGGCATCGCCATCCGGACGCCGGCCGGCATGGTGCTGCATACGGGCGACTGGAAGATCGATCCCGCCCCGATGATCGGTGAGGCGACCGATATCGATGCCATCACCGCAATCGGCGACGAGGGTGTGCTGGCGATGATCTGCGACAGCACAAACGTGTTCACGCCGGGCGAGAGTGGCTCCGAGGGGGATGTCCGCGACGAGCTGATCAAGGTGGTCAGCGAGTGCAAGACCGGCAAGGTCGCCATCGCCGCCTTCGCGTCAAATGTCGCGCGCCTGCAATCCGCCATCCAGGCGGCCGAGGCCAATGGCCGCCGGGTCTGCCTGGTCGGCCGGTCGATGCACCGCATGACCGCGGCGGCCAAGGCCGTTGGCCTGCTCCAGGACGTCCAGGACTTTGTCGGCGAGGAGGAGGCTGCCTTCTTCCCGGCCGAGAAAATCCTCTACCTGTGCACCGGCTCTCAAGGCGAGCCACGCGCAGCGCTGTCGCGGATTGCTGCCGGCAATCACCGCAATGTGACCCTCGGCAATGAGGACACGGTGATCTTCTCGAGCCGCGTCATTCCGGGCAATGAGCTGGGCATTTTCGAGCTGCAGAACCAGCTCGCCGAGCGCGGGGTCCATATTCTCACCGAGAAGAACCGGCCGATCCACGTCTCCGGCCATCCATGCCGCGACGAGCTGGCGCAGATGTATGCCTGGGCCAAGCCGAAAGTGGCGATCCCGGTGCATGGCGAACGCCGTCACCTGCTCGAGCACGCCGCCTATGCCCGCGAGCTGCAAGTGCCGCACACGGTGTCGGTCCGCAATGGCGACATGGTCCAGATCCGCTCCGATGGCAGCGCCTCGATTGTCGATGAAGTGCCGTCCGGCCGGCTGCATGTCGACGGCAATTTCATGGTCGACTCCAATGCCAACTCGATCCGCGAGCGGCGCAAGCTGGCGCATGCCGGACAGGTCACCCTGTCGCTGGCCGTGAGCGAGAAGGGCGAGATCGTGTCGGGACCGGAAGTGCGCTTCCAGGGCGTGCCGGAAGATGCCGAGACCTCGCTGGATGATTTCGCCGATGCCCTGGCTGACGAGGCCGAGCGGGCCTTTGGTCGCATGTCCAAGCGCGACCGCCGCGATGTAGAACTGGCCGAGGAAGAAATCCGGCGGGCGGTCCGCCGCGAGGCCGGGCGGATCTGGGGCAAGAAGCCCTGGGTCGAGATCATGATGCTGGAAGTCTGACACGGAGACGCGGGATGAAGATCGGACGTTTGAACCATGTCGGCGTGGCCGTACCCGATATCGAGGCGGCCAAGAAAACCTATGCCGAACTCTATGGCGCCGCCGATGCGACCGAGACGAAGGATTTTCCGCATCTCGGGGTGAGGGTGGCCTTCGTCCATCTCGCCAATAGCGAGATCGAGCTCCTCGAACCGCTCGGCGCGGACAGTCCGGTCCACAAATTCCTTGAACGCAATCCCAAGGGCGGCCAGCACCATCTCTGCTTTGAGGTGCCTGACATTGTCGCCGCCCGGGACGCGATGGTGGCGAAGGGCGCGACCGTGCTCGGTACGGGAGAGCCCTATGTCGGTGCCCACGGTGTGCCGGTCATCTTCATCCATCCCAAGGACAGTCACGGCCAGCTCATCGAGCTGATGCAGGAGCCGCAATGATGAAACGCTGGATCGGTCATGTCCCCGTCGCGATCGCGGCGCTTCTCTGGCTGAAGGGTTTCTTCGTGCGTGACGGCGGCGTTGGCATTGTCAACGGTGTGGTCGTCTTCCTGATTGTCTGGTGGCTCTTCTTCTTCACCATGCTGCCGATCGGCGTACGCTCGCAGGAAGAGGCTGGCGACGTCGTGGACGGGTCCGAGCCCGGGGCACCGCAAGCGCCCAACATGGCGCGCAAGATGTGGTGGACGACGATCGCCACCTCGATTGCCTGGATATTCTATTTCATCATCACCGAGAGCGGTGTGCTGAGCCAGTTGATGCCGCACCGCTGGTATTGATCGACCTTGGCTGGCAACTGAGTCTCCGGCAACCAATAAGTCCCTAGATTTCATCGGGTTGAAAACAATTCTCAGCTCGTGTCTTGTGCGGCCTGCACGGCAGCACAGGGGTGATCATGCGCAACAATCAGGGCCAGGCCGAACCGGCAAAGCGGGGCGTCTTCACGCGGTTTCTGGACGGGGTGGAGTGGCTCGGAAACCTGCTGCCGCATCCGGTCACCCTGTTTGCGCTCCTGGCCGTCGGAATCGTCCTGCTCTCGGGTCTGCTCGGCTGGATGGGAATTGCGGTCGAAGACCCGCGTCCCGCGGGCGCGCGCGGAGTTGCCGAGGACGGCATGATCCGGGCGGTCAGCCTGCTCGATGGCGATGGCATCCGGCGCATCTTCACCGGCCTGGTCACCAATTTCACCAATTTCGCACCGCTTGGCGTGGTCCTCGTTGCCATGCTCGGCGTCGGTGTGGCCGAGAAGTCCGGGCTTCTCTCCGCTGCTGTACGCGGCATGGTGCTGTCGGCACCGCGCCATGTCGTGACTGTCGCCATCGTCTTCGCCGGCATTGTCTCCAATACCGCCTCCGAAGTCGGCTATGTCGTCCTGATCCCGCTGGCCGGTGCGATTTTCTACGCGCTCGGACGGCACCCGCTGGCCGGCATGGCCGCCGCCTTTGCCGGTGTGTCAGGCGGCTATAGCGCCAATCTCCTGATCGGCACGATCGATCCGCTGCTGGCGGGGATCACCCAGGAAGCCGCGCGCCTGATCGATCCGGACTATGTCGTGGTGGCGACGGCGAACTGGTACTTCATGGTCGCCTCGACCTTCCTGATCACCGCGATCGGCTCGCTGGTCACCATCTTCATCGTCGAGCCCAAGCTGGGCCGGTATAATCCGTCGGCCGCCGACGAGACCGTGCTCGACAAGAACATGATGCAGCCGTTGTCCGACGGCGAACGCAAGGGTCTGGTCTGGGCCGGGCTGGGCATCCTCGCCGTCTTCGGCCTGATGGCGCTGACCCTGCTGCCGGAATGGGGTGTGTTGCGCAATCCCGACACCGGCGACCGGATCAACTCGCCCTTCTTCCGGGGCTTCGTGGTCTGGATCCTGATCTTCTTCGTGGTCGCCGGCTATGCCTATGGCCGCGCCGTCGGGACCATGAAGTCCGACCGCGATGTCATCGACGCCATGGCCGGCGCGCTGAGTGCGCTGGGTCTCTACATCGTGCTGGTTTTCTTCGCGGCCCAATTCGTCGCCTTTTTCGGCTGGACCAATCTCGGCGCCATCACGGCGGTGACCGGGGCGCAATTCCTGCAGGATAGCGGCCTGACCGGGCCACTGGTCTTCTTCCTCTTCATCCTGATGTGCGCGGTGATCAACCTGTCGCTCGGCTCGGCCTCGGCCCAGTGGGCGGTGACGGCGCCGATCTTTGTGCCGATGCTGATGCTGATCGGCTATGCCCCGGAGGTGATCCAGGCGGCCTACCGGATTGGCGACAGCACGACCAATATCATCACCCCGATGATGAGCTATTTCGGTCTCATCCTGGCCTGGGCGACGCGCTATGACCGCAAGCTGGGCGTCGGCACGCTGATCGCGATGATGCTGCCCTACACGATCTTTTTCCTGATCTTCTGGTCGAGCTTCTTCTTCCTGTGGACGTTCGGACTGGACCTTCCGGTCGGGCCGGGCTCGCCGACCTATTATCCGGCTGAGGGGTAGGGCGGATCACGGTTGACGGGCCGAGTTCGGGCCGGTCTCTGCAGACCGGCCCGCCTGCCGCCTTGTATTACGCGGCTCACCCGGTCTAATGGGCGTTACACACGAACCCACCGGAATCGCCTCATGCGCCTGTCCCGCTTTTTCCTGCCTGTCCTGAAAGAAACCCCCTCCGACGCGCAGATCGTGTCGCACCAGCTGATGCTGCGTGCCGGCATGATCAAGCAGCAATCGGCGGGTATCTACTCGTGGCTGCCGCTCGGTCTGAAAGTCCTCAACAAGGTCGAGCAGATCGTCCGCGAGGAGCAGAACAGGGCCGGCGCTGTCGAGTTGCTGATGCCGACCATCCAGTCGGCCGATCTGTGGCGCGAGAGCGGGCGCTATGATGATTACGGCCAGGAGATGCTGCGCATCACCGACCGTCATGATCGCGAGATGCTGTACGGGCCGACCAATGAGGAGATGATCACCGAGCTCTTCCGGTCCTATTGCCGTTCCTACAAGGACCTGCCCAAGCTGCTTTACCACATCCAGTGGAAATTCCGCGACGAGATCCGCCCGCGCTTCGGCGTCATGCGGGGCCGCGAATTCCTGATGAAGGACACCTATTCCTTCGACCTGGACGAGGAGACGGCGCGCAAATCCTATAACCGCATGTTCGTGGCCTATCTCAACACCTTCGCGCGCATGGGCCTCAAGGCTGTCCCGATGAAGGCCGATACCGGTCCGATCGGCGGTGATCTGAGCCATGAATTCATCGTCCTGGCCGACACCGGCGAGAGTGAGGTCTTCTGTCATGCCGATCTGGTCGAGATGCCGGTGCCCGGTCCTGATGTCGATTTCGACGGCGACCTCCAGCCCTATGTCGACCAGCGCACGGCGCTCTATGCCGCGACCGAGGAAATGCACGAGCCGGACGCCTTCGCGGCGGTCCCGGCCGACCGCCAGCTCTCCGCCCGCGGCATCGAAGTCGGTCATATCTTCTATTTCGGCACCAAGTATTCCGAGCCGATGAAAGCAGTTGTCCAGCATCAGGACGGCCAGATCCGTCCCGTGCACATGGGCTCGTACGGGGTCGGCGTGTCGCGCCTGCTCGGGGCGATCATCGAGGCGCATCACGACGAGAAGGGCTGTGTCTGGCCGGAAAGCGTCGCGCCCTTCGGTGTCGGCATCATCAATATGCGTGTCGGCGATGCCGAGTGCGATGCGGCCTGCGAGAGCGCCTATGCGGCGCTGGTCAAGGCCGGGCTCGATCCGCTCTATGACGATACCGACAATCGCGCCGGCGCCAAGTTCGCCACCGCCGATCTGATCGGTCTGCCCTATCAGCTGGTGATCGGGCCGCGCGGCCTGAAAGAGGGCAAGGTCGAGCTCAAGGTCCGTCGCTCGGGCGAGACCCATGAATTGTCACCGGAAGACGCCGTCGCGCGTCTCTCCGCGCGGGCGTTCAGCGATGACTGAGGCGGGTGGCGAAGCAGGCTCGGCATCGGCAGGCGGGGCACGTCCCTTCAGCCCGTATGAATTCCTGCTCGCCTTTCGCTATCTGCGGGCCCGTCGCAAGCATGGCGGCGTCGCCCTGATCGCCTGGATCTCCTTCGGCGGCATCGCACTCGCGGTCACCGGCCTGATCGCCGTCATGTCGATCATGAACGGCTTCCGCGCCGAGCTCTTTAACCAGCTTCTCGGCTTTCAGCCGCATGTCTATGTCGATACTCGGGAAATTGATCCCGGCGAGATTGATCGCCTGCTGACCGAAATCGAGGCGATGACCGGCGTGAAGAGCGCCGATCCGGTGGTGTCCGGCCAGGTCATGGCGACCTCGGACCGGTATGAAACCTTTCTCCAGGTGCTCGCCGTGCGTCCCGAGGACCTTGCCCGGATGGATGTGGTCCAGTCCGGGGATGACCCGCGCAGCCTTACCGGCCTGCAGTTCGGCGACCTCAGCGAGTTCGGTGAAGGCCGCAATGGTGGCGATGTGATCGTCCTTGGCACCGGAGTCGCCCAGCGTCTCGGTGTCAGTGTCGGCGACCGCGTGACCTTCCTGTCGGCGCGGGCCGCGCCGTCCGCCTTTGGCGCACGGCCACAGCAGAAGGCCTATTATGTCGGCGCCATCCTGGCTGCCGGTGTCTCGACCATCGACAACAGCCTGGCCTTCATGCCGCTGGAGCAGGGCCAGCTCTTCTTCCTGCGCGGTGACACGGTCGACCTGATCCAGGTCCGGCTCGATGATCCCGACCAGGCGCCGCTCTTCGTCGAGACGATCCGGGCCATCGCCGGCTTCAATGCCACCGTCTACGACTACACCCGGCTCGATCCGGCCTTCTTCAACGCGCTCCAGTTCGAGCGCACGGCGATGCGCCTGATCCTGTCCATTGTCGTCGCAATCGCCGCCATGAACATCATTTCCGGCCTGGTCATGCTGGTGAAGAACAAGTCGCGCGACATCGCCATCCTGCGCACCATGGGTGCGACCCGCGCCTCGATCATGCGGGTCTTCCTGATCGTCGGCGCCAGTATCGGCATGGCGGGCACTTTTGCCGGCCTGATGCTCGGTATTCTCTTCGTCACCTTCATCGGCCCGATCCAGGACTTCATCACCTGGACGACCGGTGCCCAGGTCTGGGATCCCAGCGTCTATTACCTCTACCGCATTCCGGCCCAGCTCGACTGGGGTGAGGTGGTCTTCATCACCGTCTTCGGCTTTGCGATCTCGCTGCTGGTGACCATCCCGCCAGCCTGGCGTGCGGCCCGTCTCGATCCGGTGGAGGCGCTGCGCTATGAGTGAATTTGTTCTCGAGCTCGACGCGATCGATCGCACCTATGTCACCGAAGCGGGTCAGCTGCCGGTCCTGCAGGGAGCCAGCCTGACCCTGTCGCCGGGCGAGATTGTCGGCCTCGTCGGGCCGTCCGGCTCCGGCAAGTCCTCGCTCCTGCATGCGGCGGGCCTGCTCGAGCGCCCAGATGGCGGTGAGGTCCGGGTGAGGGGGCGCGCCACGCGGGATCTCAGTGACCGCGACCGCACCTCGATCCGCCGGCGCGAGATCGGCTTTGTCTACCAGTTCCACCATTTGCTGCCGGAATTCGACGCGCTGGAAAATATCACCCTGCCGCAGCTGATCGCCGGTGTGCCGGCCAAGGCCGCGCGCGAGCGGGCCGAACTCCTGTTGACCCAGCTGGGTCTGGGTGACCGGCTCCTGCATCAGCCCTCGCAATTGTCCGGCGGGGAGCAGCAGCGGGTGGCCATCGCCCGCGCCTTGGCCAACGCGCCGCACGTGCTGCTGGCTGACGAGCCGACCGGCAATCTTGATCCGGTGACCTCGGAAACCGTGTTCGAGGCCTTTCGCGAGACCGTGCGGGCCGAGGGCGCGGCGGCCCTGGTGGCGACCCATAATCACGAGCTGGCCAGCCGGATGGACCGGATCCTGACCTTCGCCGATGGCCGGCTCACGCCCTATGAGCCTGTCTAGCCTCGCGATCTCGCGCGCGAATCGCCCATGAAACAAAAGTGGAACATTTCGCTTGACGCCTGTCACGCCCCGATTTAGAACAAATGCAGAACACGCATTTCGGGGAGAATGACATGCGCCGTCTGGTTCACGATGTATCCGCTGCCACAGCTGTTTTGGGTTTCGCTTGGATGATCGCCATGTGGGGATCGGTTCTCGGCGCTGCCTGAACCCGCTAGACTGATCCGCCTGACTCGGGATGCGTGTGTTCGCGCACGCGGCCGGGCAGGGTGGGATCGGTTTGCAGGGCGCGAAACCGGCCGGGGAACCGGCTGGACCTCGCGACCGGATGCGGGAGCGGCGTATGGGCGCGCACTATCCATTTGTGCATTTGCGGGTTCGCTCGCCCTATTCGGTGCTCGAGGGTGCCATCCGCATGCCCAAGATGGCCGAAGCCTGCCAGACCCATGGCATGCCGGCGATCGCGCTGACGGACACCAACAACCTGTTCGGCGCGCTCGAATTCTCCGAGGTGCTGTCGGGCGCCGGGGTTCAGCCGATTGTTGGCTGCACGCTGAAAGTCCGTCTGGGTGACCCGCACCCCGGGGAGCGCGCAGAGCCGGATGGCACGCTGGTCCTGCTGGCCCAGGACAGTGTCGGCTACGGAAATCTCATGGCGCTGTCGAGCGCCGCTTTTCTCGATGTTGATGGCGCCGAGGAACCCCATATTCCGCTCGCGCTGGTGCTCGACCACAGTGCCGGACTGATCGCGCTGACGGGCGGGCCGGACAGCGTGCTCAACCGTCTGGTCACCGGCGGTCGTCATCCGGAAGCTGCCAGCTATCTCGGCCAGCTCGAGACGGCCTTTGGCGACCGGCTCTATGTCGAGCTGCAACGGCACGGCCTGCCGGTCGAGCTGGAGGCCGAGGACTGGCTGGTCCGCGAGGCCTATGCCCGCGACCTGCCGCTGGTCGCGACCAATGAGGCCTATTTCACCGATCCCGGCATGCACAAGGCGCATGACGCCCTGCTGTGTATCTCCGAGAGCTCCTTCGTGTCGGTCGCCGACCGGCGGCGGGTCACTGCGGATCACTATCTGACCACGCCGGAGGAGATGAATGCGCGCTTCGCCGATCTCCCCGAAGCGCTGACCAATACGATCGAGATCGCCCGGCGCTGTGCCTTCCGGGTCCGCACCCACGCGCCGATCCTGCCCAGCTTCCCGACCGTGGGAGGCCGCGATGAGAGCGAGGAGCTGATCGCGCGCGCGCATGAGGGGCTGACCGCACGCCTCGCCACCATCAATGCGGCGGCACCGGAAAGCGAGTATCGCGCGCGTCTGGATTTCGAGCTGGGCATCATCCGGCAGATGGGCTTCCCGGGCTATTTCCTGATCGTTTCGGACTTCATCCAGTGGGCCAAGAACAATGACATCCCGGTCGGGCCGGGCCGCGGCTCGGGTGCCGGCTCGCTGGTCGCCTATGCGCTGACCATCACCGATCTCGACCCGCTTCGCTTCGGCCTGCTGTTCGAGCGCTTCCTGAACCCCGAACGTGTCTCCATGCCCGACTTCGACGTCGACTTCTGCCAGGAACGTCGCGGCGAGGTGATCCGCTATGTACAGGAACAATACGGGCATGACCGGGTCGCCCAGATCATCACCTTCGGGACGCTACAGGCGCGGGCCGTGGTGCGCGATACCGGCCGGGTGCTGCAGCTGCCGCTCGGCCTGGTCGACCGTCTGGCCAAGATGGTGCCGGCCAATCCGGCCAACCCGGTCACCCTGGCCCAGGCGCTCGATATCGAGCCGCGGCTCAAGGAGATGCGCCGCAATGACGAGTCGGTTGATACCCTGCTGACCGTCGCCCTGAAACTGGAAGGCCTGTTCCGCAACGCCTCGACCCACGCCGCCGGCGTGGTCATCGGGGACCGTGCCCTGACCGAGCTGGTGCCGCTCTATCGCGATCCGCGCTCCGATATTCCGGCCACCCAGTTCAACATGAAATGGGTCGAGCCGGCCGGGCTGGTGAAGTTCGACTTCCTCGGCCTCAAGACCCTGACGGTGATCGCCCGCGCCCTCGGCTATATCGCCTCGGCGGGCAAGGAGGTGCCGGACATCGAGGGCATTGATTTCGATGACCAGGCGACCTTCGACCTGTTGCAGTCGGGCCATGCCATCGGCGTGTTCCAGCTGGAATCCTCGGGCATGCGCGACACGCTCAAGAAGATGAAGCCGGATGCGATCGAGGATCTGATCGCCCTGATCTCGCTCTATCGGCCCGGTCCGATGAAGAATATCGACGTCTATGTCGACCGCAAATTCGGCCGGGCGGAAGTCGACAATCTTCACCCCGACCTGGAAGGCGTGCTGTCGGAAACCTACGGCGTCATCATCTACCAGGAACAGGTGATGCAGATCGCCCAGATCCTGTCCGGCTATTCGCTCGGCGAAGCCGACCTTCTGCGCCGTGCCATGGGCAAGAAGAAGAAGGAGGAGATGGACAAGCAAAAGGTCCGTTTCCTCGAGGGCGCCGAGAAGAATGGCGTCAGCCGCGAGAAAGCCTCCTATATCTTCGAGCTGGTGGCCGAGTTCGCCGGCTATGGGTTCAACAAGTCACACGCCGCCGCCTATGCCGCAATCGCGTACCGGACCGGCTATCTGAAGGCGAATTACCCGGTCGAGTTCATGGCCGCGCTGATGTCGCTGGACGCGGCCAATACCGACAAGCTGGCCGCCTTCTTCCAGGAAATTCGGCGCATGAAGATCGAGGTGCGCCCGCCCGATGTGAATGCCTCGCAGGCCGATTTCTCGGTCGAGGAGGGGACGATCCGCTTTGCCCTCGGCGCCATCCGCAATGTCGGCTTCGTCGCCATGGAGCATATCGTGGCCGAGCGCGAGGCCAACGGGCCGTTCCGCGATCTCTATGATTTTGCCGAGCGCGTCGATCCGCGCCAGATCAACAAGCGCACCTTTGAAAACCTGGCCAAGGCCGGGGCGTTCGACGGGCTTGATCCGGACCGCGCCCGCGTCATGGCCTCCGCGGAGACCCTGATCTCGATGGCGCAGCATGCTGCCGAGCAACGCGAGAGCGCCCAGGCCAGCCTGTTTGGCGGCGGCGGGGACGAGGCCCAGCTCGAGCGGCCACGCCTGCCCGAGCCGGACCCGTGGACCGCCACCGAGCGTCTCGACGCCGAGCTGTCGGCGATCGGCTTTTACCTCTCCGGTCACCCGCTCGATGACCTGCGCGAGCATCTCGCCGGTCGCGGCGTGGTCTTCCACGCCGAGGCGCCGGCCCGCGTAGCCGACGGGGCAACGGCCCTGCGTCTGGCCGGCATGGTGCGGCGACGTCAGGAACGGGTTTCGAACAAGTCGGGGGAGCGTTTTGCCTGGACGACCCTGTCCGACCCCACCGGCGAGTTCGAGGTTTTCGTTTCGCCGGAACTGTTGCGGACCTCGCGCGACCTGCTCGACAGCGGCCAGGCCGTGCTGGTCAATTGCCGCGTTGATGAGCGTGACGAGCAGATTTCCTTCTTCGCCGACCGGATCGAGCTGCTCGACACCAAGGTGTCGGCCGAACGCCTGCGCATCCGACTCGATCTGGCGGACGCCCTGACCAGCGTGCATGCCCGTCTCGAACGCGCCAACAAGCGGGCCGATGCCAGTCATGACGCAGTGATCGACCTGCTGATGCCGCTGCGTGATGGTGGTGAAATCGAGATGCGCCTGCCGGGCCGCCACTCCGCCGATGCGGCGCTGCAGGCTGCCCTGAAAGGGGTGAAGGGCGTGGCCTCGGTCGAGACCGTCTGACGGCCGCCCGTCAACGCATGCCAGCACTGTCTTTCCGGCGGGTTCGCGTGCTTGCCAAGCGGGCATGACGCGCCTATAAGCCGCGCCATCACGCACACGGGGCTACGTCCGGTCTTTGGCCAGACGCTCCGGTGTCGCTTGCAGGTGCAGGCGGCTCCGCCCCGTGGAGGCCAACCGGAAAAGGAAAATCGATGGCTCTCCCTGAATTCAGCATGCGTCAGCTGCTTGAAGCTGGTTGTCACTTTGGACACCAGACCCACCGCTGGAACCCGAAGATGAAGGATTTCATCTTTGGTGAGCGGTCCAACATTCACATTATCGACCTGTCCCAGACCGTCCCGCTGCTGCACCAGGCCCTGGTGAAAGTGCGCGAAACGGCTGCCAAGGGCGGTCGGGTCCTGTTCGTCGGCACCAAGCGTCAGGCTTCCGAGCCGCTCGCCCTGGCTGCTGGTCGCTGCGCGCAATACTACATGAACCAGCGCTGGCTCGGCGGTACGCTGACCAACTGGCGCACCATCTCCAACTCGATCGCCCGTCTGCGCGAGCTGGAAGGCATGTTCGAGAGCGAGGGCGGCATGGCCGGCCTCACCAAGAAAGAACAGCTGATGCTGACCCGTGAGCGCGAGAAGCTCGATCGCTCGCTCGGTGGTATCAAGGACATGGGCGGCACGCCGGACCTGATGTTCGTGATCGACACGAACAAGGAAGGCATTGCCATCCAGGAAGCCAAGAAGCTCGGCATCCCGGTCATCGCCGTGGTCGACACCAATTGCGATCCGGACCTGATCGATTTCCCGATCCCGGGCAATGACGACGCCAGCCGCGCCATTTCGCTCTACTGCGACCTGATCGCCGACGCCGTCCTCGACGGCATGAGCGACAGCCAGATGGCGATGGGCATGGATCTGGGTGAAGCCGAAGCACCGGTCGAGACCCTGATCGAAGCTGAAGCGGCACCGGCTGCCGAAGCTCCGGCCGAGGAAGCCAAGGCCGAGGACGCTCCGGCTGCCGAAGCTGAAGCCCCCGTCGCTGACGCGTCATCCGAATCTGACAAGACCGAAGCGTAACGTTTCGATCCAAAGCGAAATCCAGGAGAAACCGATGGCTGCCATTACCGCTGCTCTCGTGAAGGAACTGCGCGAAAAAACCGGCGTAGGCATGATGGACTGCAAGAAGGCGCTGAGCGAGAATGACGGCGACTTCGAAGCCGCCGTTGACTGGCTGCGCAAGAAGGGCCTGTCCAAGGCTGCCAAGAAGGCTGATCGCGTTGCCGCTGAAGGTCTCGTCGCTGTTGCCACCGATGGTGGCAAGGGTGCCGTGGTCGAGCTGAACTCCGAAACCGACTTTGTCGCCCGGAACGAAAAGTTCCAGGCCGCCGTCAAGGAAGTCGCCGGTCTCGCCATTGGCGGAAGCGGTGATGTGGCCGAAATCAAGGCTGCCAAGATGGCCAATGGCGGTTCGGTCGAGGATCACCTGACCAACCTGATCGCGACGATCGGTGAGAACATGGCCCTGCGTCGCGCGGCCGTTGTTGTGGCCGAGCCGGGCGTGGTTGCGTCCTACGTGCACAATCCGGCCGGCACCGACATGGGCGCCATCGGCGTTCTCGTGGGTCTGAAGTCCGAGGGTGACGCCGACAAGCTGGCCGAGCTGGGCCGCAAGATCGCGATGCACGTCGCCGCCGGTTCCCCGGCCGTGGCCGTCTCGGTCGATGTCGACGGTGTCGACAGCGCGATCGCCGACAAGGAACGCGAAGTCTTTGCCGACCAGGCGCGTCAGTCGGGCAAGCCGGAGAGCATCGTCGAGAAGATGGTCGAAGGTCGCATGCGCAAGTTCTACGAGGAAGTCGTGCTGCTGAAGCAGGCCTTCGTCATGGACCCGGATTCGACGATCGAGCAGGTTCTTGAAGCGGCGTCCAAGGAACTCGGGACCCCGGTCACGATTTCCGGCTTCGTCCGCATGGCGCTGGGTGAAGGCGTCGAGAAGGGCCCGGAAGAAGATTTCGCGGCTGAAGTCGCTGCTGCAAGCGGCAAGTCCTGATCTCCCTGACAACAAGCGGCGGCGCTTTCCAGCGCCGCCGCTTTCTATATGCTGCACGCCGTGACTGATTCCTCTGCATCCGGGCCGGCTGATGGCCAGGCGGGCGCGCCGAAATTCCGGCGTGTACTGCTGAAAGTTTCTGGTGAGGCCCTGATGGGCTCCCAGAGTTATGGCATCGATATTGATACCGCTGACCGGATCGCGCGCGAAGTCGCCGCGGCCGTGAAGGCCGGCACGGAAATGTGCCTGGTCATCGGTGGCGGCAATATCTTCCGCGGCCTGTCCGGCGCGGCCAAGGGCATGGACCGGGCGGCCGCCGACTATATGGGCATGCTGGCCACGGTCATGAACGCCCTGGCGATGCAGACGGCGCTGGAACGCATCGGCCTTCAGACCCGCGTCCAGTCCGCCATTCCCATGACCACGGTGTGCGAGCCCTATATCCGCCGCCGCGCCATCCGACACATGGAAAAGGGCCGGGTCGTGATCTTCGCGGCCGGCACCGGCAACCCCTTCTTCACGACCGATACGGCGGCGGCCCTGCGGGCTGCGGAAATGGGCTGCGATGCCCTGCTCAAGGGCACCCAGGTCGATGGTGTTTATGCCGCCGATCCGCGGACCCATCCGGACGCGGAGCGCTATGATCAGCTCGACTATCTCGATGTGCTGACCCGCGACCTTCGGGTGATGGACGCATCGGCCGTGACGCTGATGCGCGAGAATGCGATCCCGATCGTCGTGTTCGATATCCACAAGACCAATGGTCTCGCGCGTGTGCTGGCCGGGGAGGGCAAGTGCACCATGATCGGCAAGATGAAGACCGAGACTCCGGCCGGTTAGACCTGACCGGTTCAACCCGGCCAGCCAGACCCGGTCCGGTAGACCAAGAAAGAGCCAGAACGCCATGAGCGACCAGTACGACGAAGATGATCTGAAACGGCGCATGGACGGTGCCATCGAGTCCCTGCGCAAGGAATTTGCCGGTCTGCGGACCGGTCGTGCCAGTGCCGGCCTGCTCGACCCGATCAAGGTCGAGGCCTATGGCGCGCTGACACCGATCAACCAGCTCGGCAATGTCTCCGTTCCGGAACCGCGCATGATCACGCTGCAGGTCTGGGACAAGAGCATGGTCGGCGCGGTCGACAAGGCGATCCGCAATTCCGGCATCGGGCTGAACCCGGTGATGGAAGGGCAGCTCCTGCGTATTCCGATCCCGCCGCTCAATGAGGAGCGCCGCGCCGAAATTGCCAAGCTGGCCGGTGGCTATGCCGAGCATGCCCGGGTCGCTGTGCGCAATGTGCGGCGCGACGGCATGGACGCGCTGAAGAAGATGGAGAAGGATGGCGACCTGTCCGAGGACGAACAGAAAATGTTCTCGGAGGACGTCCAGAAACTCACCAATGAAGCGATCAAGCGGATTGATGAGACCCTGAAGACCAAGCAAGAAGAAATCATGCAGGTCTGATCACCCCGTTTGGCGGAGCGAAAGAATGACCGACGACGCTTCCGCTGACCAGCCGGGACCGTGGCATACCGCCATCATCATGGACGGCAATGGCCGCTGGGCGAAATCCCGCGGCCGCCCCCGCTCTTTCGGCCACAAGCGTGGCGTTGAAACCGTCCGCCGCATCGTCGAGGACGCCGGCGAGCTGGGCGTCCGCTACCTGACCCTTTTTTCCTTCTCGACCGAGAACTGGAACCGTCCCGCCGATGAGGTCGGGGCCTTGTTCGAACTGCTCAAGCATTATGTCGAGGCCGATCTGGAAGGGCTGGCCAAGCGCGGGGTGCGTATCCGCATCATCGGCCGTCGTGACAATCTCGGCGCTGACCTGGTCGCGATCATTGACCGCGCCGAGGCGCGGACCCGGGACAATACCGACTTCCACCTCACCATCGCCTTCAATTATGGCGGGCGTGACGAGATCGTCCGGGCCTGTCAGGCGATTGCCCGCGAGGCGGCTGCCGGCGAGCTCGACGCAGACGCGCTCGATGAGGCTGCGATCGCCGGACATCTCGATACGGCGGCTCTGCCCGACGTTGACCTGATGATCCGGACCAGTGGCGAGCAACGCATTTCCAATTTCCTGCTCTGGCAGGCCGCCTATGCCGAGCTGGTCTTCCTCGACGTGCTCTGGCCCGACTTCTCCCGCGAGGACCTGGCGCGCGCGATCAAGACCTACCACCAGCGCAGCCGCCGCTATGGAGGCGTCGATGTCGGCGCCGCGTGATCCGGTTTTCCGGCGTCGCCTGATTTCGGCTCTGCTCCTCGGTCCGCTCGCGGTCGTGCTGCTCTATGTCGGCGATATTGCCTTCACCGCCTGGGTGGCAGCCTTCGCGGCAGCCATGGCCTGGGAATGGATACACATGTCCGACAAGGACGCCCCGCCGGTGGCCTACGCCATCGCCTGTGCGACGGCGTCGGGGACGGTATTGCTGGCGGGCCAGAGCGGTGTGCTCGACGCGCTCGCCTGGGGCGCTGCGGGAACCCTGGCCAGCGGCATTGAACGCTGGCGCCGGGGCTGGTCGAGCGAAGTGCTGGGCGTGCTCTATGTCGCGCTGTCGGCCGGCCTGCTGGCGGCGATGCGGGCCGAGCCGGATCACGGCCTGAAGGCGGTTGTCCTGCTCTTTGCCATTGTCTGGGCCGCGGACAGTCTCGCCTACATCGTCGGGACGTGGATCGGGGGTCCCAAACTCCTGCCCAGGACCAGCCCGAAGAAGACCTGGTCGGGTTTCCTGGCCGGTGTTTTGGCCGGCGGTGCGGCGGGCTGGGCGGCCGGTCTCCTGTTCGGGCTCGATCCCGCCCGGATCATCCCCTTTGCGCTCGCCGTTGCCCTGGCTTCGGTTGGCGGCGATCTGGCCATGTCGGTGTTCAAGCGCAGCTTCGGGGTCAAGGACAGCGGCACGCTGATCCCCGGACATGGCGGTGTGCTCGACCGTGTCGACGCCCTGATGCTGGCCGTGATCGTGGCCGTCCTGACCATGCGCGTCTGGCCGCTGGGCTGGGAGGCGTCATGACCGCGCGCCGCGTTTCCATTCTGGGCGCCACGGGCTCGGTCGGCCTGGCCACCCTCGACCTGATCGGCCGGGCGGAGCCGGGCGCCTATGCCGTCATAGCCCTGACCGCCAGAAGCAATGCCGCCGAGCTGGCCCGCCAGGCCATCCGCTTTCAGGCGAAATGCGTGGCGATCGCCGATCCGGCTGCGGCCCCGGCGCTGCAGGCCGCGCTGAAGGACTATCCCCATGTCGAGATCGGCGTCGGTGACGCCGCGGTCTGTGAGGCCGCGGCGCGCGAGGCCGACTGGACCATGGCCGCCATCGTTGGGGCCGCGGGTCTGAAGCCGACCCTGGCCGCGCTGCGGCAGGGTCGGGCGCTGGCCTTCGCCAACAAGGAGTGCCTCGTTTGTGCCGGCGCGCTGTTCATGGACGAGGCGGCTCGCTGTGGCACCACCCTGCTGCCCGTCGACAGTGAGCACAATGCGGTCTTCCAGGTTTTCGATCCGGGCCAGCGGGCAGCCATTCGCTCGATCACCCTGACCGCCTCGGGCGGTCCGTTCCGGGAGGCCTCCCGGGAGACCATGGCCCGAGCGACCCGGGCCGATGCCCTGGCCCATCCGACCTGGACGATGGGTGCCAAGATCAGCATCGACAGTGCGACGATGATGAACAAGGGCCTCGAAGTCATTGAGGCCTGCTGGCTGTTCGACCTGCCGCCGGCCCAGGTCGAGGTCGTCGTCCATCCGCAATCGATCATCCATGGGATGGTGGAGTATGCGGACGGCTCCCTGCTGGCGCAGCTGGGTTCACCCGACATGCGCACGCCGATCGCCAGTGCCCTGGCCTGGCCGCAGCGCATGGCGGCACCGGTCGAACGGCTGCGGCTGACGGATATTGCCCGACTGGACTTCGCGCCGCCCGACCTGACCCGCTTCCCGGCGATCCGGCTGGCCCGGGCGGCGATCGAGGCGGGCGGGATCGCGCCGGCCGTGCTCAATGCCGCCAATGAAATCGCGGTCGAGGCTTTTCTCGCGGACCGTATCGGTTTCCTTGACATCGCCGCAGGCGTTGAAGAGGTTCTCGAGCGCAGCCTGTCGGATGCCGACATGCCGCGCACGCTAACGGCTTTTGAAGATGTCTTCGCCATTGATAGCCGCGCGCGCCGGATGGCACGGGACTTGATGGTCGAGCGCCTTGCAAACCCATAACGACGGATAGTGTTTCCATGAGCCTGATCGGCAGCGGTTTCCTGACCATTTTCTCCTTTGTCTTCCTGATCTCGATCGTCGTCGTGATTCATGAGCTTGGGCATTACTGGGCCGGGCGATTCTGCGGCGTTCATGCCGAAGCCTTCTCGATGGGGTTCGGCCCGACCCTCGTGTCATGGCGGGACAAGCGCGGCACGGTGTGGCGCGTCGCGGCCTTCCCGGTTGGTGGCTATGTGAAGTTTCTCGGCGATGCCGGCGCCGCCAGCGAACCCGACGCGGACAAGCTGGCACAGCTCCGCCAGCAGATGGGTGAGGCGGCGGATCGCTGCTATCATTTCAAGCCGATCTGGCAGCGTGCCTTCATCACGGCGGCCGGACCGATTGCCAATTTCATCCTGGCGATCGTGATTTTCTCGGGGATCGCCATGACCTTTGGCAGCCAGCCCTACCAGCTGCCGATTGTCGGCAGCGTGGTCGAGGGCGGCGCCGGCGAAGAGGCCGGTTTCGAGGTCGGTGACCGGATCACGGCGATCAATGGCAACCGGATCGATACTTTCCAGGACATCATCACCGAAGTGGTCTGGCGTCCCGGCGAGGAGTTGCGCTTCGAGATCGTGCGCGATGACACCGCCATGGTGATCATGGCTGCGCCGCGCGGGCAGCGCGAGGAGGACCGTTTCGGCGGAACCCGTACGCTGGGACGGATTGGCCTCGGTTCGGTCGAGGGATCGGCCCTGCAGGATCGCTACAACCCGATCGAAGCCGTGGGCCAGGGCATTGACCGGACATGGTCCGTGGTATCGATGACGGCGCGCTACGTGTCGCGCGTGGTGACCGGGCGGGCGTCGGCAGAACTGCTGAACGGACCTGTCGGAATTGTAACGGCGGCCGGGCAGACCGCGAGCACCAGCATCGAGGCTGGCGATAGCGCCGGTGAGAGCGTGTTTTTGCTGCTCGTGAACCTCATCAATCTTGCTGCGTTCCTCTCTGTCGGACTGGGATTGGTCAATCTTCTACCGATACCCATCCTCGACGGCGGGCATTTGGTGTATTACGCCTATGAAGCGGTGGCGCGGCGTCCGCTGAGCATGCAGGCCCAAGCACTCGGTTTCCGTGTGGGGCTTGTTTTCGTGCTCGGTTTGATGCTTGTAGCGACCTGGAATGACCTGAATTATCTGCTCGGCCAGATTTTCTGACCGGGCCCAGCAAGCGGCGATCTTCCATGGTGAGTGTACTGCGCGTGCTTTTCGCAGCCCTGATGACTGTGAGCGTGTCGGCGATAGCCACGGCACAACAATCGGGTGCGGAAGTTCCCGCAACCACCCAGGCAGAGGTGCAACAGCCTGTTGCGGCTCCGGTGATCCGGCAAATCCTGGTTGAGGGCAATCAGCGGGTCGAGGCCGACACGGTCCTGTCCTACCTGCTGCTCCAGCCGGGCCAGCCGTTTGACAGCCGCTTGGTCAACCTGTCGATCCAGACCCTGTTTGCGACCGGCCTGTTTTCCGACGTGCAGATGGAGGATCGCGGCGAGATCGTGATCGTCCGGGTGCAGGAAAACCCGATCATCAACCGCGTCATCCTCGAGGGGAACAGCGCGATCGATGACGAGAAGATCACCGACGAGATCCAGGCCCAACCGCGCGCGATCTTCACGCGCTCGCGGGTCCAGTCCGACGTCCAGCGTATCATCGAAGTCTATCGTCGCTCCGGTCGCTTTGCCGCGACCGTGACGCCCAAGATCGTCGAGCAGCCGCAGAACCGGGTCGATCTGATCTTCGAGATTTCCGAAGGACCGGTCACCGGCGTTCGCCGTATCAACTTCATCGGCAATGAAAGCTATTCCGACCGTCGCCTGCGCCGCGAGCTGGTGACCCGCGAATCGCGTTGGTGGCGCTTCTTCTCGTCGAACGACAATTATGACCCGGATCGTCTCGAATATGACCGCGAGCTGCTGCGTCAATTCTATTCGAATCAGGGCTATGCCAACTTCCGTGTGCTCTCGGCCGTTGCCGAACTGACGCCGGATCAACGCGATTTCTACATCACGATCACGATCGATGAGGGCGAAGTCTACAATTTCGGCGAAGTGACGGTCCGCACCGAGATCCCCGATCTCAATCCGGAATTCCTTCAGGCCATCCTGCCGGTACAGGAAGGCGACCTGTTCCAGGGCCAGCTGATTGAAGACAGTATCGATGCGCTGACCTTCTCGGCCGGTGCCGCGGGCTATGCCTTCGTCAATGTCCGCCCGCTGTCCAGTCGCAACCGGGACGATCGCACGGTCGACGTCGAATTCGTCATCGATGAAGGCCCGCGCGTCTATATCGAGCGCATCGACATTTCCGGGAATACCCGGACCGTCGACCAGGTGATCCGGCGCGAACTCGACATCGTTGAGGGCGACGCCTTCAACCAGGTCCTGATGGACCGCTCGCGCAACAATATCCGTCGTCTCGGCTTTTTCGAGGATGTCGAGGTCGAGGAAACACCCGGATCGGCGCCGGACCGGGCCCGCGTCAATGTGGCGGTGACCGAGCAGCCGACCGGTGAGCTGGCCTTCGGTGCGGGTTTCTCCTCCACCGATGCTTTCCTGGTGGACCTGTCGATTTCCGAGCGAAACCTGCGCGGTCGTGGCCAGTTCCTGCGTTTCCGGATTTCGGCTTCCTCGAACCGGGAGTCGCTGGACATCCGCTTTACCGAGCCGCGCTTCCTTGATCGCAACCTGGCCGCCGGCTTTGACCTGTTCCGGGTCAATTCCGACTTCCTGTCGGAAGCGTCCTTCCAGACCGAGTCGACCGGTGCCAGCCTGCGACTGGGCTTCCCGGTTACGGCGTCAACCAATCTCCAGCTCGGCTACACCTACCGGACGGACAATGTCCTGGTCTTTTCCTCGGCCTCTTCGGCCTTGCTGAACCAGGCCGGGAGTCGGGCGACTTCGGTGCTGACCTACACACTCAACTGGTCACGCCTGAATGATCCGATCGAGCCGAGCAATGGTTACCGCCTGCAATTCACGCAGGGCTTCGCGGGTATTGGCGGCGATGTCCGCTATGTCCGCTCGGAGATCAATGGTGCGGTCTACCGTCCGTTCTTCCCGGGGCTTCTGGGTGACGACGTGGTCGCCAGTTTCACCATGAATGGCGGCTTTGTCCTGCCCTGGGGCGGCGACTCGGTTCGCATCAACGATCGTTTCTTCAAGGGCGGGAACTCTTTCCGCGGCTTTGAAGTGGCCGGTCTGGGGCCGCGCGCCGTGTCGCGTGACCCGAATACCGGCGAATTGATCCGGGGCGATGCCCTGGGTGGCAGGCTTTATGCAGTGGGCGCACTGGAAGTCTCATTCCCGCTCGGTCTTCCCGAGCAGTATGGGGTGAGAGGCAGCCTGTTCACCGAGTTCGGCACGCTTGGCCTGCTGGATTCGGCTGATCAGGTAGACGAGGGAACACAAGCGGTGTTCACGGTCGACGATCTGGCCCTGCGGGCCTCCGCCGGCTTGAGCATCTTCTGGGATTCACCATTCGGACCGGTGCGGTTCGACTTTGCGCAGGCTTTCATGAGGGAAGACTACGACAGAGCCGAGTTCTTCCGGTTCAGTACGCGAACAGGGTTCTAACACTATGAAATTCCTTAAAACTCTTCTCCTTCTTCCGATCCTCGTGGTCGGAATCGCCGCCCCGGCGATGGCCCAGCAGAATATTGCTGTGCTCAATGAGGAGCGTGTCCTGCGCGAAAGCGCTGCCGGCCAGCACATCGCGGCCCGCATGCAAGAGATCGCACAGGAAATTGACTCGGAACTGCAGGCGATGAGCCAGCCGATGCAGCAGGAGACCGAGCGTCTCAATGCCGAAACGGCATCGATGACGCCGACTGCGATCCAGGCCCGCCCGGACCTGATGAGCCGCATCACCACGCTCAACCAGCAGGCCCAGCAGTTTGAAGTCGTGCGTCGTGCCCGTCAGCAGGAAATCGTGCAGACGGAGCGTCAGGCCATGCGTCCGGTCTATGAGGCCCTCGGCCCCATCCTGGAAGAGGTCGTCGCGGCTCAGGGCATCGACATTCTCATCGATCGCTCCAACCTCGTCTTTGCAGCGCCGGAGACCGACATCTCGGAATCCGTTATTGCCCTGCTCAACGAGCGCCTGCCGACCGTTCCGGTGACGCGCGTGCGTCTGCCGCAGGAAGGCGCCGGCCAACCGGCCCAGTAACAAGCTGATATCAGGGGGAGAGTGTGGCGGACCCGCGTTTCTACAACCGGCTTGGCCCGCTGACCTTGCAGGAGATCGCCGCGCTTTCGGGTGCGGCGATTTCTGATTCTGCAACGGCAGCCAGGACCATTGATCGGGTCGCCTCACTGGGTGACCTCCAGCCTGGCGCGTTGTGCTATGCTGACTCAGGCAAGCTGTTCAAAGACGCCCCGGACGGTGCGCTCGATGGCGTTGCCATCCTGTGTCCCGCAGAGGTGGCCGAGCAGGCCCGGGCACTCGGCGGCACGGTGCTGACCCATGCCGCGCCACGATACGCCTTTTCCCGGATCCTGCCCTCGCTCTTTGCCGTGCGGGGCTTTGACCCGGGCTGTTTCATTCATCCGGATGCGCGGATTGACCCATCGGCCCGGCTTGCGGCCGGTGTCGTGGTCGGGGCCGGTGCCGAGCTGGGTGCCGGCTGTGATATTGGTCCCCACTCGGTGATTGGTCCCGGTTGCCGGATCGGAGCCGGGACGCGTCTGGCGGCCAGGGTCAGCCTGCTGTGCACGGATATCGGCGAAAACTGCAACATTCTTGCGGGAGCCGTGATTGGCGAGGACGGTTTCGGCGTCGCAATGTCTGCCGGTCGCAATAGTGACATCCTGCATCTGGGAAGTGTCGTGATCGGTCACAACGTCACCATCGGCGCCAATACGGCGATAGACCGTGGCCTGTTCGGCGAAACCCGGATCGGGAACGGCACGAAGATCGATAACCTGTGCCACATCGCCCATAATTGCCGGCTTGGCTCGAACGTCATCATGGCGGGCTATTCGGGCTTGGCCGGGAGTGCTGTGCTCGAGGACAATGCCGTGCTGGCCGGGCGGGTCGGGATCTATGACCATGTCCGTATCGGCAAGGGCGCCCAGGTCGGGGCCAATTCGGCCGCCGCGCGGGACGTCCCGGACGGGGAGACCTGGGCTGGCAATCCGGCCCAGCCCCTGCGGCAGCACATGCGTGAACTGGCCACGGTGCGGCGTCTCGCGCGGCCCGATGGCAAGACTTCCAGGAAAGGCTGAACGGCGTGTCCGAACGCATTGAAAACGCGGAAATCCAGACCCTGCTTCCGCATCGTTACCCCTTCCTGCTGATTGATGCCGCAGAAGACTATGTCGCCGGGCAGTCCATCGTCGGGATCAAGGGCGTGACGGCCAACGAACCCTATTTTCCGGGCCATTTTCCGGGCAATCCGGTGATGCCCGGCGTGCTCATGATCGAAGCGATGGGGCAGACCGGCGCTGTGCTCATGTACAAGACCCTCGAAGCCTCACCGGCGTCGGCGACCGTCTTCTTCATGGGGGCGGACAAGGTTCGCTTCCGCGCCCCGGTCCGTCCGGGCATGTTGCTGCGCATGCCGGTCACGGTGACCGCGGCCCGCCACGGCGTCTTCAAGTTCAAGGGCGAAGTCTGGGCCGACGGCAAGCGTGCCGCCCAGGCCGAGTTTTCTGCCAAGGCCATCGAGAATCCATGACCCAGTCCAGCCAGATCCATCCGACCGCGATTGTCGACCCGGCCGCCCAGCTCGGTGAGGGGGTCGAAATCGGGCCCTTCTCCATCATCGGCCCGAAAGTGGTGCTGAAGGACCGTGTCCGGGTGATCTCGCATGTCACCATTGCGGGCAATACCACGCTGGGCGAGGACTGTGTCCTCTATCCCGGCGCCCAGATTGGTCATCCGCCACAGGATTTCAAATACCAGGGCGAGGATACCCAGCTCATTATCGGTGCGCGCAACATCCTGCGCGAGAACGTCACCATGCATCCCGGCACGACCTTCGCCCGGGGCCGCACGGTGGTTGGCAGCGACGGCTATTTCATGGTTGGCTCCCATGTCGCCCATGACTGCATCGTCGGCGACCGGGTGGTGTTCGCCAACTGTGCCGCCATCGGCGGTGAGACTGTCGTCGACGATCACGCCATCCTGGGCGGTTATGCCGGTATCCACCAGAAGAGCCGGATCGGCCGTCATGCCTTTATTGGCGCCATGGCGATGGTCACCGCCGATGTCATTCCCTACGGCTCTGTGATCGGCAATCATGCGCATCTGGCAGGACTGAATGTGGTCGGACTGAAGCGCCGTGGCATGCCGCGCGAGACCCTGCGTGAACTGCGCGCGGCCTACCGGCTTCTGTTTGCCCGCGAAGGCACGTTCGACGAGCGCGTCGACGACGTCGCCCAGCTCTATTCCGGCAATGCGCCGATCGCGGAGATCATCGATTTCATCCGCGCCGACGCGAAACGCTCCATCTGCATGCCGGATGACTGAGCCAGGCTGGACAAAGCTCGGCCTGATTGCCGGCGGGGGTGACCTGCCGCTGGAAATTCTCAAGGCCCAGGCCGGTCGCCCGATCTTCGTGGTGGCCCTGCGCGGCTTTGTCGATCGCGACTACAGCAGCACCGACCATGTCTCGATCTCGGTCGGCGAGATCGGCGGGATCATCAAGGCGCTGAAAGCGGCCGGCTGCGACGCCATCTGTTTCGCCGGCTATGTGACGCGGCCGGACCTGAAATCCCTCAAAATGGATGCGCGTGGCCTGATCATGGTGCCGCGGGCCCTGGCCGCCGGTCGAAAGGGCGATGATGCGGTGATCCGCGTCGTGGTCGATGAATTCGAACGCGCCGGCTTTGCCGTGGTCGGGGCGGACAGCCTGATCGGGCAGGGCGGCCTGCCGGCTGGCGTGATCGGCGTGGCTGACAATATCGACGCCCATCGCGAGGATGCGGCCAAGGCGATGGCTGTGGCCGCCGATATCGGTCGTCTGGATATCGGTCAGGGCGCTGTCGTTGCCAACGGGATCGTGCTGGCCGTCGAGGCCCAGGAGGGCACCAATGCGATGCTGGAGCGCGTCGCAGGTCTGCCGGCGCCCCTGCGTGGCTCGCCCGAGCATCCCTTCGGCATCCTGGCCAAGCGTCCCAAGCCGATCCAGGAACGCCGGGTCGACTTGCCGACGATCGGGGTCGACACCGTCGAGCGGTGTGCGGCCGCCGGGCTGGCCGGGATCGCGCTGGAAGCCGACGGCGCGCTGATCGTTGACCGTGACGGCGTCGAGGCGGCGCTTGAGCGCCATGGCCTTTTCGTCCTGGTCGAGGCAGCGTCGTGACCCGGCCACATGTCTTCCTTGTCGCGGCGGAGCGCTCGGGCGATCTGCTCGGGGCCGGTTTGGCGCGCGAACTGCGCGAGCTGACCGGGGGCGAGATTCGCCTGTCCGGGATCGGTGGCTCGGCGATGGCCGATGAGGGTATCGTCTCGCAAACCAGTATCGATGGCCTCAACATCCTCGGCTGGATTGACGGGTTGAAAGCCTACAAGCGGGTCAAGCAGGCGGTCGCCGAAGCGGTCGCGGCGATCGTCGCGGCCAAACCGGACAGCGTTGTCCTGATCGATTCCTGGGGCTTCACGCTAAGGGTGGCGCGCGGCGTGCGCGAGGCGGACCCCTCTATCCGTCTGGTCAAATATGTCGGCCCCCAGGTCTTTGCGACGCGACCGGGACGTGCGGCCACGCTGGCGGCCACGGTGGATGAGCTCCTGACGATTCTCAGCTTTGATGCGCCCTTCTATGCGCCGCACGGACTGCCGGTGACCTTTGTCGGCAATCCCACCCTGGAGCGTCTGCCGACCGGTGACGGGCCGGCCTTCCGGAGCCGACACGGGATCGAGGCAGAGGAGACCGTGCTGGTCGTACTTCTGGGCAGCCGCCCCTCCGAGATCCGCCGCATGACCGGGCCGTTTGTTGCCGGACTCACGCGCCTCAAGGCGGCGCACCCCGACCTGCGACTGGTGATGCCGGTCGCCGATCCGGTTGCCGACCAGGTCGATGCGCAGATCGCGCGCCATCCGGTTCTGGCCGAGGCGGTTCGGGTCGCCGAGGACGAGAAGGCCGACGCCTTTGCGGCGGCAGACCTGGCGCTGGCCTGTTCGGGGACCGTCGTCACAGAACTGGCGACGGCCGGTGTCCCAACGGTGACCAGCTACAAGCTCGGCTGGATCACCTGGAGCCTTGTCCGCGCGTTCAACCTGCTGAAAACGCCGCACATCTCGCTGGTCAATATTGCCGCCGACGCGCGTATCATCCCGGAAGTCATCCAGCTGAGCTGCACCGGTGCCAATCTTGCCCGCGAGGTCGACGCGCTGGTCACCGACAAGCCCCGGCGGGACGCGATTTCGGAACGCTTGCGGGCGGTCACCGAGACACTGCGCGGCACGGGTCAGGCCAGTCGCCGCGCCGCCGAGGCGGTGCTCGCCGGGCTCTCCCGCTAGCGCCGGGCGGTCCCTGCCCAACAGGATCAGGAACGAAAAAGGCCACCCTTTCAGGTGGCCTTTTTGTTGTCGTGGGTCGAAACGGCCTAGCGCTTCGACAGGTCCGTGTAGTCACGCGGCACGGCGCCGGTGAAGAGCTGACGCGGACGGCCGATCTTCTGGCTCGGATCCTCGATCATTTCCGACCACTGGGCGATCCAGCCGACGGTGCGGGCGAGGGCGAAGAGGACCGTGAACATCTCGGTTGGGAAGCCCATCGCCTTCAGCGTGATGCCCGAATAGAAATCGATGTTCGGGTAGAGCTTCTTCTCGACGAAATACGGGTCTTCCAGCGCGATGCGCTCGAGTTCCATGGCGACCTGCAGCGTCGGGTCATTGCGCACGCCCAGCACGTCGAGCACCTGGTGGCAGGTATCGCGCATGACTTTCGCCCGCGGATCGTAATTCTTGTAGACGCGGTGACCGAAGCCCATCAGGCGGAACGGGTCCGACTTGTCCTTGGCCTTGCGGACATATTCCGGGATCTTGTCGACCGAGCCGATCTCGTTGAGCATGTTCAGCGCGGCTTCGTTGGCACCGCCGTGAGCGGGGCCCCAGAGCGACGCGATGCCGGCCGCGATGCAGGCGAACGGATTGGCACCCGAGGAACCGGCCAGGCGGACGGTCGAGGTCGAGGCATTCTGTTCGTGGTCGGCGTGCAGGATGAAGATCTTGTCCATCGCCTTGGCGAGAACGGCGTTGCTCTCATAATCCTCGGCCGGCACGGCAAAGCACATGCGCAGGAAGTTCGCGGCATAGTCGAGATCATTGCGCGGGCTGATGAAGGGCTGGCCCACGGCGTACTTGAAGGCACGCGCGGCGATCGTCGGCATTTTCGCAATCATGCGGTGCGAAGCGATGGTGCGGGCTTCCGGATCATTGACGTCGGTCGAGTCGTGATAGAAGGCCGACAGGGCGCCAACCGTACCGACCATGATGGCCATCGGGTGGGCATCGCGGCGGAAGCCGCGGAAGAACTGGTCGAACTGGTCGTGCAGCATCGAGTGACGACGGATCGTCCAGTCGAAGGTCTCGAGCTCGTTCTTGGACGGCAGATTGCCGTTCATCAGCAGGTAGCAGACCTCGATGAAGTTCGAGTTGTCGGCCAGCTGGTCGATCGGGTAACCGCGATAGAGCAGGGTGCCCTTGTCGCCATCAATATAGGTGATCTGGCTCTCACAGCTCGCGGTCGAGGTGAAACCGGGATCATAGGTGAACATGCCGGTCTCGGCGTACAGCTTGCGGATGTCGATGACATCCGGACCGATCTCGCCACTCAGCACCGGCAGTTCCAGCGATTTGCCATTGTAGTTGAGCGTGGCCGTTCCGTTCGGCTTGGCTTTGTTTTCCATCACGTCATCCCCATGGTTCACCGGTCACGCAGTCGCGATCGGCGTCATCTGATCCTGTATCCGGCCCAAGGTCTCGTCGCGACCGATAAAGGTCATGACCAGGGCCAGGTCGGGAGCGGGTGCTCCTCCGGTCAGCGCTGCGCGCAGCGGCTGACCCACTTTGCCGAACCCGACCTCTTCGGTCTCGGCGAATTCCTTGAGCGCGTCCGACAACGCGGCTTCTGTCCACGTATCCACATCGCCGAGATGCGTGAACAGGCGGTAAAGCCGCTCCCGCGACTCATCGTCCTTGAGCGGTTTGGCCGCCTTGCCCTCCAGCACGAACGGGCGCGGGCGGAGCAGGAAATAGTTCTGGCCGGCGAGCTCTGCCAGTGTCGAGGCGCGGGTCTTGAGGACCGGCATGGCCGCCATCAGGCGCTTGCGGGTGATATCGTCCGCATCGATGCGGTCTTCAAGGGTATCGAGGAAGGGCAAAACCAGTTCCGTCAAACGCGCATCATCGGCCTGACCGATATGGTGTGCATTGATGTGGTTCAGCTTGTCGATATCCATCCGGGCCGGCGCCTTGTTCAGACCGCCCAGATCGAAGGCCGCGATGGCCTCGGCGTCGGAGAATAATTCCTGGTCGCCATGCGACCAGCCGAGCCGCAGCAAATAGTTGCGCAGGCCCTCGGGCAAATAGCCCATCTCGCGATAGGCTTCGGCGCCGAGTGCGCCGTGACGCTTGGACAGTTTCTTGCCGTCCTGGCCGTGGATCAGCGGGACATGCGCGAAGACCGGCTTGTCCCAGCCCATGGCGTCATAGATCTGGCTTTGCCGGGCGCCGTTCACCAGATGATCGTCGCCGCGCACGATATGGGTGATCTCCATGTCGTGATCATCCACCACGACGGCGAGATTATAGGTCGGTGTACCATCCGAGCGAAGCAGGATCAGGTCGTCGAACTCCTTGGCGGCCCAGCGGACCTGGCCCTGAACGGCGTCGTCGAGCACGACATCGCTATCGGGCGCCTTGAAGCGGACCGTGAAGGGTGTGTCGGCCGGCGCATCGGCGGGATCGCGGTCGCGCCAGGGCGAGCGCAGGGCGCGTCCGGCGGCGAAGGCCTCATCACGCAGCGCCTGGACCTCGTCGGTCGTGCAATAGCATTTGAAGGCGTGGCCACGTTCCAGCAGCGCATAGGCCACTTCGGCATGCCGTTCAGCGCGGGCAAATTGGGAAATCGCCTCGCCGTCCCAGTCGAGGCCGAGCCAGCCGAGGCCGTCGAGGATGGCGTCGATCGCCGCCTGGGTCGAGCGGGCGCGGTCGGTGTCCTCGATACGCAGGAGGAACTGGCCACCATGATGGCGGGCAAACAGCCAGTTGAACAACGCCGTGCGCGCCCCGCCAATATGCAGGAAGCCAGTGGGCGAGGGGGCGAAGCGGGTTCGAATCATCTTGTCGTTGTTTTGCAATTGCGAATTCATGCTGCACTGCGAGACGGGGAAGTCGTGTTAGCATGAATATCAGCTTTTGCGATAGACCGTAGGCTGCTTGATGCTTCAACCTGACGCAATCCTGCCGCATGGCGTGGCAAATCGAGGGACGAAATCAGCCAAATCGGTTGATGCGCTTGCCGATTTCGGACCGGCGGTGGTTGCGGCCCTGGGCGCAATTATCGGGACCGGCCTCTATTTCTCACTCCCCTTCGAGCCGTCCGGCGGGCTGATTTTCGCGCTTTTTGCGCTTGGGACAGCCGCCGCCGCAACCAATCGTTTTTCCCCTCCTGGCCGAAAACGACTGGAGCGTACCGCGGGCATGATCGCCATCATCCTGTTGGTCGCGTCCGTTTTCATGCTCCGGGCCGGGGCCCACACCCATGCCCATCATGGCCGGTCGCCGGCCATTGAGAGCGGACGGGCAGTCGCGGTCGAGGGCTGGCTGGAAGCGATCGATCGAAGCGGGTCCGGGCGGCAGCGCCTCTTGATCCGGCTGAGGAATGATCCGGACACCCTGGCCCCGTCCGCCATCGCCCCGTCTGGCCGTCAGCGTGTCCGTGTGCTGGGTGATCCGGGCGCGATCGGTCCCGGTGACGCGGTCATGGTCCGCGCGGTGCTGGCGCCGCCGCGGTCAGCGGCTGTCCCGGGCGGCTATGACTTCGCCTTTCATGCCGGTTTCGAGGACATTATCGCGACCGGGTTTGCGGTCGCACCGGCGGAACCGGGGCCCGCCTTGGCCCAGGACCGCGTGGAGCGCCGCATCGCGCGCCTGCGGGCCGGCCTGTCGGCGCACATCCGCGACCGCATGGCGCCTCGACCGGGCGGTCTTGCGGCTGCCCTGCTGACCGGCGACCGCGCCCATGTCGATCCGGGCGATGTCGAGATCCTGCGCCGCTCGGGTCTGGGTCATGTCCTGGCGATTTCGGGCATGCACATGGCGCTGCTGGCCGGCGGTGTGTTCTTTGCTGTCCGGCTGGCGCTGTCAGCGGCGACCGTATGGGCCCGACGTCAGGATCCAGCCGTGCCGGCGGCCTGGATCGCGCTGGTCTTTGCACTCGGCTATCTGGTGATCTCCGGTGGCGCGATCCCGACCCAACGCGCCTTCATCATGACCGTGACCGTGCTGGGAGCGGTCATCCTGAGACGGCGGGCGCTGTCGCTGCACACGCTGGCTCTGGGCGTTGTCGCCGTTCTCGCCTTGCAGCCCCAGGCGGTCATCATGCCGGGCTTCCAGATGTCCTTCTCGGCTGCCGCCGCGCTGATCGCCGCGGCCCGGGTCTGGCAGGACCGGCGCGACACATCGGGCGCGCGCGGCCTGGTCGGACAAGTCCGACTGTTCCTCGGCGGGCTGGGGACGACCAGCCTGGTCGCCGGAACCGCGACGGCGGGCTTTGCCGCCTTTCACTTCCACCGCATTGCCAGCTTCGGACTGGCGGGCAATCTGCTGGTCATGCCGATTTTCTCGCTGATCGTGATGCCCGCCGGTGTGCTGGGCTTTGTGCTCATTCCGCTCGGTCTGGACGGACTGCCCTTCGCAATCATGGAGGCGGGGCTGAGCGGGATGCTGCAGCTGGCGGCCATGGTGGCCGACTGGCCGGGCGCGCAACGCCTGGTCGCCGCCGCCTCAGGACCGGTGCTGGCGCTCTTCTCGACCGGCTTTGTCCTGCTCTTGCTGCTGCGCGGACCGTCGCGGATGACGGGGGCGCTTGTCATGGGGCTGGCGCTGGTCATCTGGAGCCTGGCGCCGCAACCCAATCTTTTCATCTCCGAGACCGGATTGATCCTGGCTCGCGAGACATCCGCCATTCAGGACTCCGAGACCGGCGGGGCCATGGAAGCGGGTTCGGGCTGGGTTGTCAGCGATCGCCGCCGCTCGCGCTTTGCGGCACGGGTCTTTCTGGAGGCGCGCGGTGAGGGCGGACCTGCGCCGACACGCTGGTCTGCGAATTGCGACGCCATGGGCTGCAGCACGCCGCTGGTCGGGCTGAGGTTGACCCGGCTGACCAGGCTCGATGACTGGCAAACGGACTGCCAGCGGTCCGACCTGATCGTCAGCGATGTCGACATCCCCGGCTGGATCGAGGCGCGCTGCGAGGCCGTGGTCTTCGATCCGGATCGTCTCGATCGGACCGGAAGCCAGCTGATCCGGATATCGAAGGGACACATCCGCTCGATCCGCAGTGCACGCCCCGAAGGGCAGGAGCGACCCTGGCGCCCGCTCTGACAGGCGTGAGGGCAATTCAGGTGCCGCCAGCCGCCGCGCCGATGTGCGACCTGGGCCAGGCTCCGTCCTCGGCAGCCAGACCTGCGGTGCACAGGCCATGGCGTCCAAGGTCCGGCTCAATCGAGGACAACACGCATCAGACGACCTGCAAACCATCATACCGACCGCAGAGCATCACACGACCTGCAGGCCATCAGACGAACGACAGGGCCATGAGACGACCCGCAGGACATGGGACGAATGCCCGGGACGATCACACGAGCTGCAGACCCTCGCGCTGGATCACAGGATCCAGCGCCGCATCGAAAGGCCGACGCACGGTATCAAAAACCTGGATCAAAACCTGGATCAAAACCTGGCACGACATCGCGACGCCGGGGCGCGGTGACAGCGACACCCTTGCAGCGAATTGAATGGCTCGGCGGACCCGCGTGCCAGACAGAACTGCCACACGCCACGTCACGCTCGGTCAGCTCGATTGGCTCACACCCGGCCGGCGCCAGAGGCAAATCAATCGCCCGTCGATCGGCTAGTGATACTTGCGGATCAGTCCGACCAGACGGCCCTGAACCTTGACGCGATCCGGTCCGAAGATGCGGGTTTCGTAGTCCGGATTGGCGGCTTCGAGGGCAATCGAGCCGCCCTTCTTGCGCAGCCGCTTCAGCGTGGCTTCCTCGTCATCGACGAGGGCGACGACAATGGTGCCGTTTTCGGCCGACTGGCAGCGCTGGATGAGGACCGTGTCGCCATCCATGATGCCGGCTTCGATCATCGAATCACCCTTGACCTCAAGCGCGAAATGCTCGCCCGCACCGACCATGCCGGCCGGGAAGGCGAAGCGGTCGGTCTCGTGCTGGATGGCGGCGATGGGGACGCCGGCAGCGATCCGGCCGAGCATCGGCACATCAATGGTGCCATCGCTGTCGGTCGGTTCCGGCTTGGCGAAATTGCCGCGCACGACATTCGGGCCGAGATTGCCCTTGGGGACGGATGGCGCTTCGGCGACCGCCGCTGACTCCGGCAGTTTGAGAACTTCCAGCGCGCGGGCCCGGTGGGCGAGGCGGCGGATGAAGCCGCGCTCCTCCAGGGCGGTGATGAGACGGTGAACGCCCGACTTGGAGGCCAGCTGCAGGGCGGCCTTCATCTCGTCAAACGAGGGCGAAACCCCGGTTTCCTTGATGCGACCATGGATGAAGAGCAAAAGCTCGTTCTGTTTGCGCGTCAGCAAGGTGACCCCCTTGTTCGCATTCCCGGATTCAGGCTGACACCCGCGGGAACAAATCAGGAATAGGAGGTCATGTTCTATAAGTGTTCCGAAGAGGCGTCAAGCGCTTCCGGCGCGACCGAGGAGCGCCCGCGTGGCCGCTGTCACGTCGCTCTGCCGCATCAGGCTTTCGCCGACCAGCAGGGCCCGTGCGCCCGCCGCCTTGAGACGCACGGCGTCGGCATGGCTGGCAATCCCGCTCTCGGCGACCAGCAGCCGGTCGGAAGCCACCATCGGGGCCAGGGTATCGAATGTGTCCAGCGAGGTCTGGAAGGTCCGCAGATTGCGGTTGTTGACGCCGAGAAGCGGGGCGTCGAGGGCCAGCGCGCGCTCCATTTCCGGTGCGTCATGGACCTCGACCAGAACATCGAGTGACCATTTGGCGGCTTCGTCGATCAGGGCGCGGGCGGTGTCGTCATCGATCGCCGCCATGATCACCAGGATGGCGTCGGCGCCCAGCATCCGGGCCTCCGCGACCTGGTAGCGGTCATACATGAAGTCCTTGCGCAGGGCGGGCAGGGAGACCGCGGCCCGTGCCGCCGTCAGGAAGGCGTCAGCGCCCTGGAAGCTCGGCCCGTCGGTGAGCACGGACAGGCAGGTCGCGCCGCCGGCCTCATAGGCGCGGGCCAGGGCAGGCGGGTCGAAATCGGCGCGGATGAGGCCCTTTGACGGGCTCGCCTTCTTGATCTCGGCGATCAGGCCGAGGCCCTCGGGTGCACTGGCGAGGGCGGCCTGGAAGCCGCGAACCGGCGCCGCATCGCGCGCCGCCGCTGCGATCTCGTCATAGGGGCGGGCGGTCTTGCAGGCGTCGATATGATCGCGCTTGTAGGCGCCGATGCGGGCCAGCGTATCCGGTGTTGCGGCCATGGCTCAGGCCTCCCCGTTGGAAATGGCGACCATGCGGTCGAGTGCGGCACTGGCGCGGCCATCATCAATGGCGGCAGCCGCCAGGACAGCCCCCGCCGCAATGGTCTCGGCCAGACCGGCGAGCATCAGGGCGCCGCCGGCATTGAGCACCGCGATGTCACGGAAGGCGCCGGTCTCGCCATCGAGCAGGGCCCGGATCGCCGCCGCATTTTCCTGCGGCGTACCGCCCTGCAGGGCCTCATCGGAAACGACAGGCAGGCCGGCCTCTTCGGGATGGAAACTGTATTCGCGGATCTCGCCATCGCGCAGCTCGGCGATGTCGGACCCGGTTGTGGTGGTCAGCTCGTCCATGCCGTCCTGACCGCATATCACCAGCGCGCGCTCGCAGCCGAGATCGCGCAGCGCAGTCGCCATCGGGACCAGCCAGCGCCTGTCATAGACGCCGAGCAATTGCCGTTTCACCCCAGCCGGATTGGACAGCGGCCCGAGCAGGTTGAACACGGTGCGGACCTTGAGCGCCTGGCGCGCCGAACCGACATGGCGAACGGCTGCGTGATGGGCGGGGGCGTAGAGAAAGCCGACCCGGGCCTCGTTCAGCGAGCGCTCGACCAGGGCCGGTGCACAGTCGAGCTTGACCCCGAGCTGGCCCAGCACGTCCGACGAGCCGGATTCGGACGATGCCGCCCGATTGCCGTGCTTGGCGACAATGGCGCCGGCGCCGGCGGCAATGATGGCGGCGGTGGTTGAGATATTCCACGCGCCCTTGCCGTCGCCGCCGGTGCCGCACGTATCGATCGCACCCTCGGGCGCGTTGATCCGGGTCATGCGGCTGCGCAGGGCCCGGGCGCCGGATGCGATATCGCTCGGGCGCTCGCCAAGCGCCGCGAGACCGATCAGGAATCCGCCGATGGCGGCGTCCGCGACATCGCCGGACATCAGCTCGTCAAAAGCGCCGGCGATGGCCGTATCAGCCGGAAATTCGCCGCGCGCAAAGGCGGTCAGGCAGAGGGAAATGTTTTGCATTGTCAGTCGTTTCGCTGAGTAAGATCAAGCACGACACCAGGTCATGCGCCGGTCAGGGGCAGGATGTTTTGCGCCATCGATGGACCGACCCGCCGAAGGTTGGCGGCCAAGGGTATCGAACGCGCGCCGGATCCGGCACAGCCCTCGCGCCGGCACCTTGGGCCGGGCAAAGCGGGTCTGTGGCGGAGCAAGACGGCATACCTGTCACCGGGTTGAACAAAGCGAACCCGCACGATTTAGCGCGTGCCTGCCGCCGGTTCAACGCTCGCTCGCGGTGTTTGCGGTCAGGCGCCGCTGCCTGGGCCGGATCAGGCTGCGGCGGCGCGGGGCAGGCCGGTCAGATCGAGGAAATTGCGGAGCAGGTCGTGGCCGTGTTCCGAGGCAATCGACTCGGGGTGAAACTGCACCCCGTGAACCGGGCGCTGGCGATGGCACAGGCCCATGATCTCGCCATCGGCGGTGTGCGCTGTCACCCGCAGCACATCCGGCACGCTTTCGGGACGGACCGCGAGCGAGTGATAGCGGGTCGCCGTGAAGGGGCTGGGCAGGCCGGCGAAGAGACCGGTCCCGTCATGCTCTACCGGGCTGGTCTTGCCATGCATGATGGCCTTGGCCGAGATCACCTCTCCCCCGAACACCTGGCCGATCGACTGGTGACCGAGGCAAACCCCGAGGATCGGCATGTCATCCGGTGCGGTGGCGATCAGGTCGAGGCAGATACCGGCCCGGTCCGGATCGCACGGGCCCGGCGACAGCACGATGCCACTCGGCTTCAGGGCGAGGGCGTCGGCGGCGCTCATCGCATCATTGCGGATCACCCGGGTCGTGGCCCCCAATTCCTGGAAGTAGTGGACCAGGTTGAAGGTGAAACTGTCGTAGTTGTCGATGATCAGCAGCATGGCGCTCTCCCTTGCTCAAACCTAGTCAGTGGGGGCGGTTTCGCCAATCCCGCCAGCGCATTAACGCCTGATTAACCGCCTTCGCGCGCACTGGTGCCATGACCCGACGCAGCGCAGCTCCCCTGAAGGCGCGACATTCCGCGATCCCGGCCTTTGCCGGTGCGTTGGCGGCTGCGGCCTATCTCCTTGGTGCGATTGTGTTTTCAGTGGCAAGCAAGGGCGGTTTTCCAGCGCCGGCGATGGCATCGGCAGACAGTTCCGGGCAGCATCAGGGCGTTCGAGTCACCCGCGCCCGCAATCTTGATTCGCTGGATCCGGTCCCGGTGAGCGCCGTCGCCGATGCCCTTGCAGCGCCGATTGATGTCGCCGCATCAAATATGAGCCCGGTTGTCATCGCTCCGGCGGACCGTCCGGCCCCGGCGCCCCGGCGGCCCCGGATCGCAATCGTGATCGATGATGTCGGGCTCGACATCGCTGCCGCCGAGCGTGTCCTTGCCCTGCCTGTTGCGCTGACCGTGGCCATTCTGCCCTATGCCGACGCCTCGGCCGAGCTGGCCGCCCTGGCGCGGATGAGCGGGCACGACGTGATGCTTCACATGCCGATGGAACCGGTCGGTCTGGCTGATCCGGGACCGAATGCCCTGCGGATCGGTCTCAGCGATGCCGACCTCCAGGCCCGGATGCGCTGGGCCATGGCCCGTGTGCCGGGGGCGATCGGTCTGAACAATCACATGGGCAGCCGGTTCACGACCGATCCACGCGCCCTGCGGGTGGCGCTGTCGGCGATCAGTCATGACAATCCGCTTTTCCTTGATAGTCTGACCACGGCGGAGAGCCGCGGTCGGGCCGTGGCGGCGGGCCTGGGCCTGCGCGCGCTGGAGCGGGACATCTTTCTCGATCATGATCTCGACGCGGGCTCGATCGAGGCGCGGCTGGCCGAAGCGGTAGATCTCGCCGGGCAGGACGGGTACGCGGTCGTGATCGGTCACCCACATGCGCTGACGCTGGAAACGCTCGAGACCTGGCTGGCCAGCCCGGCGGCACAGGGTATCGATTTCGTCACCACCACCACGCTGTCGGACGCCGTCCTCGCCAGCGAGCCGGGGCTTCAGGCATCAGCGATCCAGGCTTCAGGGGGCCAAGCTTCAGGGATTCAGGCCTCAGTGATCGAGGCTGTCAATCGCGGCGCGGAATAGCGCTTCCGCCTTGTTGACCGTCTCGACGCGTTCCGACTCGGGATCACTGTCGAGCACGACACCGGCACCAGCCTGGACATACATGCGGCCATCCTTGAACACCGCCGTGCGCAGCGCGATCGCGGTATCCATGCCGCCATCGGCACTGAAATAGCCGACAGCTCCGGCGTAGACGCCGCGACGATGGGGTTCCAGCTCGTCAATGATCTGCATGGCCCGGACTTTCGGTGCGCCCGAGACAGTGCCGGCCGGGAAGCCGGCAAACAGGGCCGAGACGACATCCTCGCCCTCGGCGAGGTCGCCTTCCACATTCGACACGATATGCATGACGTGGCTGTAGCGTTCCACGATCTCGCGCGCCGTGATCCGGACCGAGCCGGGCTTGGCGATGCGGCCGACATCATTGCGGCCGAGATCAAGCAGCATCAGATGCTCCGAGCGCTCCTTGGGATCGGCCAGGAGATTGGCTTCCAGGGCATCGTCCTCGGCCGGTGTCCGGCCGCGCGGTCGGGTCCCGGCGATCGGGCGGATGGTGACGACATCGCCGCGCAGCCGGACCAGGATTTCCGGGCTCGAACCGACCACTTCAAACCCGTCAAAGCGGAAGAAGAAGAGGAAGGGTGAGGGATTGAGGCGACGCAGCGAACGATAAAGCCAGAACGGGTCGGCCGGATAATCCGCCGAAAAACGCTGGCTCGGCACGACCTGGAAGGCATCGCCGGCGCGGATATAGTCGCGCGCCTTGTCGACCGCCGCGCGGTAGTCGTCCTCACTGCGATTGGACTGGCGCGCGCCGAGCGCACCGGTTGGCGGTGCGATCTCCGGTGTCGCGCCGGACAGTTTTTGCAGCGTGGTCTGGAGGCGCTCGACCGCGGCGTCATACGCTTCGCGGGCCGAATATTCGCCCGGCCGGACCGGGCAATAGACCTGGATCTCCTGCTTCAGCGCGTCAAAAACGACCATGGTCTGGGGGCGCAGGAGAATTGATTCGGGCAGGCCGAGCGGATCGGGTGCGGCGCCTTCGGGCAGGCGCTCGAGATAGCGCACCATGTCATAGCCGACATAGCCGAACAGGCCGGACGCCAGTGGCGGTGCATCGGCGGGCAGGGCGCAGTGAGCCGCCTCGATGACGTCGCGCAGGGCGGTCATCGGTTCGGCGTCAATCGCGGTAAAGGTCCGATTGGCCACGTCGATCCCGCGCGCTTCGCTGACGGCCCCGTCGCGGCATTGCCAGATCAGGTCCGGGTCGAGCCCGATCGCCGAATAGCGGCCGCGCCAAGCACCGCCCTCGACCGATTCGAGCAGGAAGGCGTTGGGCTGGTTGGCGGCCAGACGGAGATAGGCCGCAACCGGGGTCAGCAGGTCATCGACCCGCCGCGCCTGGAGGACGCAGCTTTCCCCCCGCTCCAGCCGCTCCGCAACGGTCCGGAAATCGGGCGAGATCGGCGCGTGCGGGGTCATCGCGGTGTGCTGGAATCGGTCTCGCCGATGGCCAGCGAGTACAGGCGCTGATCAATCGACTCGTCGGTGATGCCATAGTCGCGCAGCAGGAATTCCCGGGTCGCGAAGATCACGTCATTGCCCAGTTCACCAGCGATATCGGTCGCGATCCCGTCCAGGTCTGCGGCCGGCGCCGAGGCGATCTCAGCCGGGATGATCTCATTGACCGTGAGGACCAGGTAGCGACCCTCGCCGACCTGCAGCATGTCGTAGCTGCCCGGTTCGATGCTGAAGGCTGCCGAGACCGCGTTGCGCGTGAAGGCACCAGCGGTCTGGCCGCGTTTCAGGGTCGAGGTCTCGGTGCGGCCACCGGTGGTGAGGCTGACAATCTCCATGTCGTCGCCGGCTTCCAGCTGGGCCAGCGCGTCCTCGGCGCGGGCCTGCAGCTGGGTGTCGACCTGGATCGAGCGCCAGCGTGCTTCGGCCTGCTCGCGGACTTCCTCGAGCTCGAACGGGCGGCTCGGGATGATGGAGTCGACGCGCAGCGTGTAGAAATCGGTCTCGTTATAGGTTTCCAGATTGGTCGCGAAACCCTCGATCTGGTCGAAGGCGGCGGGCAGGATTTCCGGGGCCAGTCCCTGATAGCGTTCACCGTCAAACTGCAGGTCCTCATCAATGGAATTGAGGGCCAGCGGCGCGTATATTTCGAGCGGCGTACCGGTCTGCTCGGCAGCGGCTTCAAGCGAGGCGCCGTCAGCACGCGCGGACTCGAAGGCGGCGATGGCCTCATACATGTTGTCCGTGGCCTGGGCAGTGGCCGCATCGGCCTGCAGGCGCTCACGTTCCTCCTCGAAGCTCGGCACGGTGGCGTCCTCAGCGAGGGTCACCAGCACCGCGCTCCAGCTGAAGCGGCCTTCGACGGCCTGCGCCTCGCCTTCGCTCATGGCGAAGACAGTTTCGCCAAGCTGGCTGTCGGGAACCTCAAACAGCTGGACGCTGTCCTGGACCAGCGGGGCATCGAGACCCAGGGCACTGGCGACAGCGGCCGGCGTCTCGCCATTGGCGAGGCGGGCAGCGGCCTCCTCGGCGGTCGCCTGGTCGCTGGTCGTCAGCTGGGCAAAACTGCGCAGGGCCGGAGTGCCAAGGCGGTTGGTCTCGACCTCGTAATCATAGGTCTCGCGCAGGGTTGCCTCGTCGATGGCGACATCGCGGATGAAATCCTCGATGCGGAAGCGGACCAGGGTGATGGCGCGGAATTCCGGTCGGGTGAAGAGCGGCTGCCCGTTGGCGCCGGGGGTCTCCTCGATGAAGGTCTGGAGCTCCTCATCGGTCGGATCGGCGATCTCGTCAGCGGTCGAGGCGTCGATGACGAGGCCGGTTACCCGGCGCTGTTCCTCGGCGACCAGGTAGCGAGTCGCGGCGATCTGGTCAGGAATGCCGGAAAAGCTGGCGAGCGTGCCCAGTAGCTGGGACCGCAGGATGTCACTCTCGATATCGCGGGCGAACTGGTCCTCGGTCATGCCGGAGCGGCGCAGTGCAGCCACCATGGTGTCGCGGTCGAAGCGGTCGGTGACCGGATTGCGGAAGGCGGGAATGTCAGCGACATCGCGGACGATCGTGGCATTGGACGCCTCCAGTCCGAGGTCCTGGGCCCGGGCAGCGAAGGCGGCGAGGGTGATCTGCTGCTGCAGGACCTGGCTGGCGAGCCCTTCCTGGCGCGCCAGGGCCCGCGTGATACTGGGATCCTGCTCCTGCAGGCGGGCCACTTCACGGTCGAACGCCGTCGCCAGCTCGCGCTGGCTGACCCGTTCCGGGCCGACCACAACCACGGCATCACCGCTTCCGGTAAAGATGCCCCCGGCTCCGGGAAGGCTGATGGCAAAGGCCAGAACCAGCAGGACAATGATGACCAGCGCCAGCGGCGACTGCGCGAAAGACCGGAAATTTGACAGCATGAGACCGAAAAACCCTTGGGAAACGTCGCGCGGAAGGTAACGGCGCGGTATTGCGGTCGCAAGCGCCGGGGGCGGTTGACCTGCGATTGTGGGCAGGCCCCGTTGCCCAGGCCGGGTTAGATGAGTAATCCTGCCGCCTCGAACGGGGACGAAGCTGGGTCAATCGGGGGCAGGATGACGCGTCGCACACTCATCGCGGGAAACTGGAAAATGAACGGCCTGGCTGACGGGCTGGGCTTCTTTGCCGAGATCGCTCCGGCGGTGGCGAAAGCCGATGCCGACGTTCTGGTCTGCCCGCCGGCGACCTTGCTGCGTGACGCGGCGCGCCTTGCGGCGCCTCACGGGGTCCGGGTCGGGGGGCAGGACTGCCATGCGGCGACCAGCGGCGCCCATACCGGCGACATCTCGGCCGCGATGCTGCGCGATGCCGGTGCCAGTCATGTCATCGTCGGTCATTCCGAGCGCCGTGCTGATCATGGCGAAAGCGATGGCGATGTCCTGGCCAAGGCCGAGGCCGCCCTGGCAGCCGGGGTGACCCCGATAATCTGCGTCGGCGAGACCCGGGAGGAGCGCGAGGCCGGGCAGGCGGCGGCCGTGGTCGCGCGTCAGCTCGCCGGTTCACTTCCGGTTGTATCGCCGGGTATGGAGTTGGTCATAGCTTATGAGCCGGTCTGGGCGATCGGCACCGGATTGACCGCGTCGGTGGAGGATGTTGCGGCCATGCATGACGCCATCCGCGACCAGCTGCCTGAACCGCTAACCACCTGTATTCTTTATGGAGGTTCGGTCAAGCCGGACAATGCGGCCGAGCTCCTCGCGCTCGCCGATGTCGATGGTGCGCTGGTCGGCGGCGCCAGTCTCAATCCGCTTGATTTCATGGCGATAATCAAGGCGGTCAGTCGCAAAAGCGAACCACTCCGGTAAGCGGATCGAAACTTATTTGCGTCAGGGTCCAAGGCTAAGTTTTGTCTAGCTGCTTTGGAGCCGATCCGAGTATGGCCGATACCGACTACGCCCGGGCCTCCGTCCTGTTGTTCGATCCGATACACGTGAATCAGCGCACGACGCGCTATGCCTTGTTCGAAATCGGCTTTCGCAAGATCGAGTGCGTTTCCTCGCTGGAAGATTTCAAGAGCGGAATCGCCGACAGTGCGCCGACCCTGATCGTTGCCGAATCCAGCGCAACCGATGCCGAGATCTTCAACCTGGTCCGTGCGGTGCGGCGCGGGGAGGTCGGCGGCAATCCCTTTGTCGTGATGCTGCTGACTACCTGGAGCCGCGATACCGGTCATATCCGCAAGGCGATCGAATGCGGCGCGGACGATGTCATCGTGCGTCCGTTCTCGACCATGTTCGCCGAGGAGCGCGTGAAGACGCTGATCAAGGGACGCAAGGACTTCATCGTCACCTCCGATTATATCGGCCCCGACCGGCGCAAGGATCCCGGGCGCTCGACCGATGCGCAGCCGATCACCGTGCCGAATTTTCTCAAGGCCATGGTCGAAAATGACGAGGAAGCGCTCAGCAACGGCCAGCAATGGGTCAATGAGGCGCGCGAGGCTGTCACCACCGAGCGTGTGCGCCGCGTGGCCATGCGGATCGTGATCACGGTCGAGCTCGAAGCCTCGCAGACGAAAGAGGGCAAGGTCCCCGTCGCCCTTGACGTCAAGGACCTGCAGCGCTCGGCCCGGGAATTGCGCGCGCATGTGCTACGCGCCCGCCGCCGCGAAGCCGCCGAGGTCGCCGCCGCGCTGATCGATCAGATCGAACAGCTCGGTGATGGCCGCAATGCCGAGCCCGGGACGCTGAAACTGGTCAAGGAGCTGGCCATGGGCACCTATGCGGCCTTTGCCAATGGCGACACGATCGAACGCTCGAAGGACGAGATCGGCCGCACCGTTTCCAATCTGCGCAAGCGCCTGCAGGCGCGGGCCGAAGCCAACAAGCGCACGGCCCAGCTTGCCGCCGAGGCGGGCGCAGGGGAAACCGCAGACGATGCTGGCCAAGCCGGGTCACCTGAGATAAAACGCGCCGCGATGTGACCGGGCGGTGCTGGCATCGCACCGGAAACTCCTTATATCACTGGTCGAGCCGCCAATCCGGCGGTCCGGCCCGGCTTATGGCGGTATTCATGACCACAGTCCTTTTGATCATCCAGCTTCTGGTCGCCCTTGGTCTCATTGGCGTTATCCTGCTGCAGCGATCGGAAGGCGGGGCTCTGGGTATCGGCGGCGGCGGTGGCGGCGGCATGATGTCCGGTCGCGGCGCGGCCAATATCCTGACCCGCACAACCATGATTCTGGCCGCGGTCTTCATCGGCAATTCGATCCTGCTCGCCATCCTGACCGGTATCTCGGCGGACGGAAGCAGCGTGTTCGACACTGAAATCGACAACCCGGCGACCGGCGTTATCGAACAAGAGGATACGGGCGCTCCGGTGCCGACGGACGGCTAGTCCGACCCTCTTTTTTCACGACATTATCAACTCGCGTCTTTCGAGGCGTCCGAATCTGGGATAATCAGACGGCCCATGCCGCGATATATCTTCATTACGGGCGGCGTGGTCTCCTCCTTGGGAAAAGGCCTCGCTTCAGCCGCTATCGGAGCCCTGCTTCAGGCGCGTGGATATAAAGTCCGCCTGCGCAAGCTGGACCCCTATCTCAACGTTGATCCGGGCACGATGTCGCCCTATCAGCATGGCGAGTGCTATGTGACCGATGACGGGGCGGAAACCGACCTCGATCTCGGCCATTACGAGCGCTTCACCGGCGTTCCCGCCAGCCAGTCCGACAACATCACCACCGGCCGCATCTATTCGCGCATCATCGAGCGCGAGCGTCGTGGTGATTATCTCGGCGCCACGGTGCAGGTGATCCCGCACGTCACGGACCAGATCAAGCAATTCGTCCTGTCGGACGCCGGCGATGTCGATTTCGTGCTCTGCGAGATCGGCGGAACGGTCGGTGATATCGAGGGCCTGCCCTTCTTCGAGGCGATCCGCCAGCTCGGCCAGGAGCTCGGCGAAGAACATGCCGTCTTCCTGCACGTCACCCTGCTGCCTTTCATCAAGGTCGCTGGCGAGATGAAGACCAAGCCGACCCAGCACTCGGTCAAGGAATTGCGCTCGATCGGTATCCAGCCGGATATCCTCCTGTGCCGCTGCGAGATCCCGATCCCGGCTGGCGACAAGCGCAAGATCGGCCTGTTCTGCAACGTCAAGGAAAGCGCCGTCATCGAGGGTCGCGACGCGGCCTCGCTCTATGACGTGCCGCTGGAATATCATCGCCAGGGTCTCGATACAGAGATCCTGCGCTGCTTCGGCATCGACGATGCCCCGGCGCCGGACCTCACGCGCTGGGAAGCCATTTCCGACACCATCGCCAATCCCGACGGGGAAGTGACGATCGGCGTGGTCGGCAAATATGTCGGCCTGCTCGACGCCTATAAATCCCTCATCGAAGCGCTCGCCCATGGCGGCATCGCCAATGGCGTGAAGGTCAAGCTCAAATGGCTCGACAGCGAGCAATTCGAGAAGGACGACCCGTTCGAACCCCTGGAAGACGTGCACGGCGTGCTGGTTCCCGGCGGCTTCGGCGAGCGCGGCGTTGAAGGCAAGATTGCCGCAGCGAAATTTGCCCGCGAGCGCAAGGTGCCCTTCTTCGGGATCTGCTACGGCATGCAGATGGCGGTGCTTGAAGCCGCCCGCAACCTGGCCGGCTATGACGACGCGGTGTCCTCGGAATTCTCGAATACCGGCGAGCCGGTGATCGGTCTGCTGACCGAGTGGACGCGTGGCAATGAAGTCGAGACCCGCTCGGCCGGCGACGATATGGGCGGCACGATGCGCCTCGGCGCCTATCCGGCGGTCCTCAAGGAAGGCTCCAAGGTCCGCGAGATCTACGGCCAGGCCCATATCGAGGAGCGTCACCGGCACCGTTATGAGGTCAATGTCGGCTACAAGGACAAGCTGGAAGCCTGCGGGCTGAGCTTCTCTGGCCTGTCGCCGGATGGCATCCTGCCGGAAATCGTCGAGATCGCTGACCATCCCTGGTTCATCGGCGTGCAATTCCACCCGGAACTCAAATCGCGGCCCTTCGAACCGCACCCGCTGTTTGCGAGCTTTATCGCCGCAGCGCTGGAACAGAGCCGGATGGTTTAGGGGCGAGGGGCCTTCCCCTCCCTGCCAGCTGTGGAAAACCGTCTCAGCCGCCTGCCAGCTCGCCGATTACGCCCACAGCCTCCATCACATCGCCCCGCGTGCAGTCAAACTGCCCGACCTGGAAGCGGATCACATAGCGGCCGTCATGGCGGGTCTGGGTGAGGTAGGTGCGGCCGTCCGTGTTGATGCGTTCGAGCAGGTCCGCGGTAGCCTCGTCGCCAGCCGTGCAGGCAAAGCTGAACAGGCTGAAACGGGGCTCGGTGACAATCTGAAGGCCGGGCCGGGCGCGAATCGCCTCGCAGGCCTCGTTTGACCAGGCGATATGGTTGCGGATGCGGGTGCGCAGGCCCTCCAGCCCGTAGGCACGGATCAGGAACCAGAGTTTCAGCGCCCGGAAGCGGCGGCCGAGCGGGATGGTCCATTCGGAGTAATTGACCGCATCCTCCATGCCCGGCGTTTCCAGATAATCCGGCCGCAGGGTGAGGGATTTGAGCTGGTCGGTTGGGTCCTTCAGGAATTGCACCGAACAGTCGAACTGGGCGCCGAGCCATTTATGCGGATTGAAGACGATACTGTCGGCCCGCTCGGCCCCGGCCCAGATGTGGCGCAGCTCCGGGCAGATCATCGCCGAGCCGGCCCAGGCCGCGTCGATATGGGTGTAGAGGCCTTCCTCCTGCGCGATGGCGAGAATGGCCGCTACAGGGTCGCTGGCGCCGATGGCGGTGCCGCCGACACACAGCACGACACCGGCGGGCAGGTGTCCGGCGGCGCGGTCGGCGGCAATGGCGGCGCGCAGGGCAGCCGGGTCCATGCCGTAATCGCTGTCGGTGGCGATCTTGACCAGATTGTCCTGACCAATACCGGCGACCCAGCACGCCTTGTCGACCGAGGAATGGGTCTGCGCCGAGGCATAGATTCGCGGCGCGGCCTCACCGGCCAGACCGGAGCGGATGCCGCGCCAGTCCAGGGCTCGCTCGCGCATCGTCATGACGGCGGAGAGCGTGGCCGAGGAGGCGCTGTCCTGGATCACCCCGCGCCAGCCCTCGGGCAGGCCGACCGCCTGGCGCAGCCAGTCGATCATGCGGGTTTCCATCTCGGTCGCTGCCGGCGAGGTCTGCCAGAGCATGCATTGCGCCGCCATGGTGGTGACAAGCTGTTCGGCGAGCATCGAGGCCGGCGCTGCGTTGGCGGGGAAATAGGCGAAAAAGCGCGGGTGCTGCCAATGGGTCATGGCGTCGGGCACCAGACGCTCGAAATCGGCGAAGATCGTCTCCATCGAGGTGGCATCCTCGGGCGGCGTGGCGGGCAGGGCATCGAACACCTCGCCCGGCGCTGTCTGCGCCCGAACCGGCCGGTCGCGCAAACCGTCCAGATAAGTCGCCGACCAGTCGGCAATCCGGCGTGACCAGTTACGGAAATCCTCGAGTGTCATGACCGGCTCCTGCCTAACTTGTCCCCGTTTTACAGCGCCGACGCATCTAAACCACTTGTCACACGCATCTGGGAGGAAAGGCCGTTATCCTATCGGCAGGGACACAGGAGATTTGACATGCGCGATCACCGCATCACCCAACTGGCCGGCGCCGCACTTGCCGCACTTGCGTTAACCGCACCGGGCTTCGCCCAGGACAGTGAGAGCCGCAACCTCACCGGATTCGACCGGATCGATGCCAATGGCGGCTTCGAACTCGTGATCGTGCAGGGCGACACCTTCTCCGTCGAGCTGGTCGGTGACGCCGATGATTTCGACAAGATCGAGACCGAAGTGGATGGACGCCGCCTGGAGATCGACCAGCACAGCGGTCTGTTCTCGCGTCGTCATGATCTCGATGTCGTGGTCCATGTCACCCTGCCGGAGATCAGCAAGCTGGCCTTCGGTCGCGGCATCAGCGCCGAAGCTCGGAACATTGACAGTGATGATCTGGAAATCGACTCGGCGACCGGCGCGTCGGTACGGCTGAGCGGCGTTTGCGGATCGCTCGAGATCGAAGCCTCGACGGGTACGTCGCTGCGGGCCGGCGAACTGGTCTGTGCGCGAATCGAGGTTGATGCCTCGACCGGAGCCTCGGTTGCTGCCCATGCCACCGACGCGGCGGATTCCTCTGCCAGCATGGGCGCGTCGATCCGGATCCTTGGCAATCCGCCGGTGCGCCATTCCAGAAGCGCCATGGGCGGATCGGTCAGCCATTCGAGCGGCGGCTGATCCATTTGGCCTTGCGGCCTGCATCAGGCCGTGCGTCATGCTTGCACCGCTCCGATTAAGCCTGTATACGGCGCGGCTCGAAAGGATAGCGAACGCTGTCCCGACCACTGATTCATAGCGCTGGAGAGGCTCATGGCCGTCCCTAAAAGAAAAACGACGCCGAGCAAACGCGGCATGCGCCGTTCTCACGACAAACTGTCGGCTCCCGTCTACATCGAAGACAAGGACAGCGGTGAGCTGCGCCGTCCGCACCATGTCGACCTGAAGTCGGGCATGTATCGCGGTCGCCAGATCCTCGAGCCGAAGGACGACTGAGTCGTTCCCGGCTGACCGGTCCGCCGGTCGACCCGCTGACAAGAAAACGCGCCAGGTCATTGCCCGGCGCGTTTTTCTTTGCCGGATAGCCGGGCTGCGTCTGGCCCCGGGACAAGCCTCGACAGTCCGACCCGGCGCGCCAGTTTCCACGGCCAAACAGGATCGTCGGCCTTAACGGCCAAACCACAGGAATTGCCATGACCAGCGATATCGAGATTGCCCGCGCCGCGACGCTCAAGTCGATGACCGAGATTGCCGCTAGGCTCGATATCCCGGATGAGGCGCTGATTCCCTATGGCCGCACCAAGGCCAAGCTGTCGGGTGAATTCATCGCATCCCTGGCCGACCGGCCGCGCGGCAAGCTGATCCTGGTCACCGCGATCAGCCCGACACCGGCGGGTGAAGGCAAGACCACCACCACGGTCGGGTTGGGCGACGGTCTGGCACGGATCGGCAAGAAGGTCGCGATCTGCCTGCGCGAGCCCTCGCTGGGTCCGTGCTTCGGCATGAAGGGCGGGGCGGCCGGCGGCGGTCTGGCGCAGGTTGTACCGATGGAGGATATCAACCTCCATTTCACGGGTGATTTCCACGCCATCACCTCGGCTCACAACCTGCTCGCCGCGCTGGTCGACAATCATGTCCAATGGGGCAATGAGCAGGGGCTCGACAGCCGCCGCATCGCCCTGCGCCGTGTGCTCGACATGAATGACCGCTCGCTGCGCAATATCGTCACCGGTCTGGGCGGAGCCGCTCACGGGACACCGCGCGAAGCCGGTTTTGATATCACGGTCGCCTCCGAGGTGATGGCGATTCTCTGCCTCGCCCGCGATCTCGACGATCTGGAGCAGCGCCTCGGCGCTATCGTGGTCGGTGAGCGCGCGGACCGATCCCTGGTCACGGCGCGTGATCTTGGCGCCCAGGGCGCGATGACGGTCCTCCTCAAGGACGCCTTCCAGCCCAATCTCGTGCAGACGCTGGAACACACGCCGACCTTCGTTCATGGCGGCCCCTTCGCCAATATCGCCCATGGCTGCAATACGCTGGTCGCCACCGACACGGCCCTGCGCCTGGCCGATTATGTGGTCACGGAGGCTGGCTTCGGGGCCGATCTGGGCGCCGAGAAATTCTTCGACATCAAGTGCCGCAAGGGCGGGCTGGAACCCTCAGCGGCGGTCCTGGTCGCCACGATCCGGGCGCTCAAGATGAATGGCGGGGTCCCGAAGGATCAGCTGGGCAGCGAGAATGTCGCCGCCGTCGAGGCGGGCTGCGCCAATCTGGGCCGGCATATCGACAATATGGGCCGGTTCGGTGTGCCGGTCGTCGTGGCGATCAATCATTTCACCGCCGATACCGAAGCCGAACGGTCTGCCGTCGAAGCCTTCTGCGAAGCGCGCGGCGTCAAGGCTGTGCTGGCGACGCATTGGGGTGAGGGTGGCAAGGGCGCGGAAAAGCTCGCCGAGGCCGTCAGCGCGCTTGTGGACGACGGCGCGAGCCGGTTTGCGCCGCTCTATGGCGATGATGTGCCGCTGGTCGAGAAGATCGAAACCGTGGCCCGCTCGATCTATGGCGCCGGCTCTGTCAGCTTCGAACCCGCCGCCCGCCGCCAACTCGACCAGTGGCAGGCCACCGGTTTCGGGCATCTGCCGGTCTGCATGGCCAAGACCCAGTATTCCTTCTCCGCCGACCCGGCCCTGATCGGGGCACCGGACGCATTCGACCTGCCGGTCCGCGAAGTGCGTCTGTCAGCCGGGGCCGGCTTCGTGGTCGCGGTCTGCGGTTCGATCATGACCATGCCCGGTCTGCCACGACATCCGGCGGCGCTGGATATCCATCTCAACAAGGCCGGTGAAGTGGAGGGGTTGTTCTAGGAGTCGACCGGGCCGGCATGGTGTCCGATCGCGCGATTGCTGCGGATCAGGGCATCGACGAAAAAGTGCGCGGCGACCAGGTTGAACGCTGTTACCAGCGACGCAATCTCGACGGGTTGCAGAAAGGCTGTGGCAATCCACGCGACGAAAGCGATCCAGAGCGTGATCAAGTGCTGGAAGCCGACCAGGAATCTCAGTTCGCGCCGGGCTTTGCGCTGGACATGGTCCCAGTGTTCGCGCTCGTAGCTCGAGACGCGTGAGAAGCCCAGATAGAGACCGCAGAAAACGAGATAGCCCAAGACGAGCTTTAACCTCTGTCCATCGCTGGTCGCGAACCACACGGTAATTGTGGCGCTGCTGGCGGTGCTCAGGAGAAACAACCCCAAACGAAGGGGTGAGACAGAAAAGACAGGCTTCACGCAAACGCTCTGGGTTGTCGGGTCGAAGTCCGGCAGTCTTCAGGCGAGTGGGGCAGGGGTCAAGCGCGGAGCAACTGGGTCCGTACCCCATTAACCGCACTTATTTCGGGTGTTCGCGTTAACAAGCCGGTTTGCCCGCACCCGCGGGCTTGCGTCCCGGCCAGCCTTGGTTATGAAGCGGCCAACGCGCCCTTATCTCGAAGAGAGACCCCATGACCGCCATTACCGACATCATCGCCCGCGAAATCCTCGACAGCCGGGGCAATCCGACCGTGGAAGTCGACGTGCTGCTGGAAGACGGCTCCTTTGGCCGCGCGGCAGTTCCGTCGGGTGCCTCGACCGGAGCGCACGAGGCGGTCGAGATGCGTGATGGCGGCGAGCGTTATGGCGGCAAGGGCGTGCTCAAGGCGTGCGACCTGGTTGAAGGCGAGATCTTTGAAGCCATCGCCGGCATGGATGCCGAGGACCAGCGCCGCATCGACGAGGCGATGATCGAGCTCGACGGTACGGCCAACAAGGCACGCCTCGGCGCCAACGCCATGCTCGGCGTGTCGCTGGCGACCGCCCATGCCGCCGCTGACGTCCAGGGCCTGCCGCTCTATCGCTATATCGGCGGCATGAATGCCCGTGTCCTGCCGACCCCGATGATGAATATCATCAATGGCGGCGCCCACGCCGACAATCCGATCGACTTCCAGGAATTCATGATCATGCCGGTCGGGCTTCCGACCTTCTCCGAAGCCCTGCGCTGCGGCGCCGAGGTCTTCCACGCGCTCAAATCGCGTCTGAAGGCCGATGGTCTCAACACCAATGTCGGCGATGAGGGCGGTTTCGCGCCGCACCTGACCTCGGCCGAGCAGGCGCTTGACGTGATCATGGATGCCATCGAAGCCGCCGGCTACAAGCCGGGCGAGGATGTCGCCCTGGCCCTCGATGTCGCCTCGACCGAATTCTACAAGAACGGCCAGTATGTGCTGGAAGGCGCTGGCGAGAGCCATGACGCCGGCGGTTTCGCGCAATACCTGGAAAAGCTGGTCGCCAAATATCCGATCGTGTCGATCGAGGACGGCATGGCCGAGGATGACTGGGATGGCTGGCGCGCCCTGACCGCGCGCCTGGACGGCAAATGCCAGCTGGTCGGTGATGACCTCTTTGTCACCAATCCGGAACGCCTTGCCCAAGGTATCGAAACCGGGGCAGCCAATGCCATCCTGGTGAAGGTCAACCAGATCGGCACGCTGTCGGAGACCCTCGACGCCGTCGACATGGCCCTGCGCTCGGGCTACGGCGCCGTGATGAGCCACCGCTCCGGCGAGACCGAGGACGCGACCATCGCCGACCTCGCCGTCGCCACCAATTGCGGACAGATCAAGACCGGCTCGCTGGCCCGCTCGGACCGCACTGCCAAGTACAACCAGCTGCTGCGCATAGAGAGCATGCTGGGCGAGACCGGCATGTTTGCCGGTGGCAGCGCCATCAGCTAGAGACGCAGTCAGCGGCGCCGGAATGGATATCCACCACCACAACGCGGCCTCCTGGAATGCCGAATCTGACAGCGGGGACAGCCCTTGGTGCCAGCCGGTCGGACCGGACGTCATCGCGGCCGCCCGGCGCGGCGAATGGTCCGTCATCCTGACACCCAACAAGGCGGTTCCGCCCGCGTGGTTTGGCGCAATTGAGGGCGCACGCGTGCTCTGCCTGGCCGGTTCCGGCGGCCAGCAGGCGCCGGTGCTTGCCGCTGCCGGGGCCGATGTGACCGTGCTGGATATCTCCTCAGCGCAATTGGCCAAGGACAGCTTCGTCGCTGATCGTGACGGACTTGAATTGACCGTCATCGAGGCCGACATGACACGATTGTCGGAGCATGTCAGCGGTGAGTTCGACCTCATCTTCCATCCGGCATCCAACCTCTTTATCGCCGAGCTTGGCCCGGTCTGGCGGCAGTGCGCCGACAGTCTCAAGCCGGGCGGACGCCTGCTCTCCGGCTTCGTCAATCCGGACTTCTGGCTGTTTGATCATGATGAGATCGAACGTGGTGGAGCCTTGCAGGTCCGCCACCGCTTGCCATTCGATGCCGCGCGGGATCTGCCAAAGCCTGTCGTCGAGGCCCGTATCGAGCGGCTTGAAGCCCTGGAATTCAGCCATAGTCTCGAGACCCAGATCGGCGGCCAGATCGAGGCGGGTCTGATGATCGCCGGATTCTACGAGGATGACTGGTCGGACGAAGCGACACCGCTCAATCGCTACATGCCGACGAGTTTCGCGACCCTCGCGCTGAAGCCCGCCCGGTAGCGAGCTTGTCTGCAGGATGGTGGCGGTGTCCGAAGCACGGCGTTTCCCGCTGCCGATCGCGCCGCAATTCCGGCCCTTGTATTACCGGTCCCTGAATCCCTGATTCATGCTTCTTAAAGCCTGACCGTGTTGAATCACCGCTATCGAACAGGCTGCAAAAGCCGGTGATGCAGGGTGTGTGGCATTGGACGCGATCAAGCGTATTCTTCCCAGTCTTTTTCTCGCAGGCGCGATTGCCTATTTCGGCTATCACGCGCTGACGGGCGAGCAGGGTGTGCTCAACTGGATTGTGGTGAAGACCGAGATCAGCGAAGCCGAGGCCGAGCTGGCCATGGCCCAGGCCGAGCGCCGGGCGCTTGAGGTCACCGCGTCCCGCCTGCGCTCCGACAGCCTCGACCTCGATTATGTCGAGGAGCGTGCCCGCGACATCCTCAACGTCGCCCACCCGCGCGAATTCATCGTCGAGATCGAGCCGGAAGACCGCCGTTAGCCCATTCGGCCGGGTTTCAGACTTTCCCCATCTGAGTGTATTTCCGCTTCGCGCTTGCCCGTGCGGTGCACCATCTGCTATGCGGCAATGAGTGTCAGATGGGAGCGCGAACAGTTTATTTCGCGTGCGAATTAATGGCTAGCAAGCGCACAAGCAAGACGACCGCCTCGAAATCCGCCGCCAAGTCGACGACGACGGTGGCCCCCGGCACGGCCGGGAAAGACGAGCTGCTTCAGTATTATCGCGAGATGCTGATGATGCGCCGTTTCGAGGAGAAGGCGGGCCAGCTTTACGGCATGGGCCTGATCGCCGGCTTCTGTCACCTCTATATCGGCCAGGAGGCTGTGGTCACCGGGATCCAGGCGGCACTCGAGGAAGGCGACCAGGTGATCACCGGCTATCGCGACCACGCGCACATGCTGGCCTGCGGCATGGACCCCAAGGGCGTCATGGCCGAGCTGACCGGCCGCGAGGGCGGCTATTCGCGCGGCAAGGGCGGCTCGATGCACATGTTCAGCCGCGAGAAGAATTTCTATGGCGGTCACGGCATTGTCGGCGCCCAGGTCGCGCTCGGCACCGGTCTCGGCTTCGCCGACTGGTACAAGGGAAATGGCAAGATCTCGGTCGCCTATTTCGGCGATGGCGCGGCCAATCAGGGCCAGGTCTATGAGAGCTTCAACATGGCCAAGCTCTGGAACCTTCCGGTCGTCTATGTGATCGAGAACAATCAGTACGCCATGGGCACCTCGGTCAAGCGCGCGTCGTCGGAGACCCATCTGCACAAGCGCGGCGCTTCTTTCGGTATCCCCGGTGAGGCCGTCGACGGCATGGACGTCGAGGCCGTCAAGCGCGCCGCCGAGAAGGCCGTCAAGCATGCCCGCGACGGCAATGGCCCCTTCATCCTCGAGATGAACACCTATCGCTATCGCGGCCATTCCATGTCCGACCCGGCGAAATACCGCACCCGCGAGGAAGTCGACGACATCCGCTCGCACCACGACCCGATCGACCTCATCAAGAAGCGCCTCATCGAGGGCAAGCAGGTCACAGAGGACGAGCTCAAGGCGATCGACAAGGACGTCAAGGCTATCGTCAACGAGGCCGCCCAGTTCGCCAAGGACAGCCCCGAACCGGATCCGTCGGAGCTCTATACCGACGTGCTGGTGGAGGTCTGATCATGACCGCGCGGCTCGCCAATTTCGAAATCCATGCGTCCGACCCCGACGTTTCGGTTGCCTTCTATACAGCGGCCCTGGGTTGGACGTTCAAGCCGATGACCTTCGGTGAGGTGCGTTACTGGCAAATCGTGACCTCCGACGGGATGCCATCCGGTCGCCTGATCAAACGTCATGGTGATGGCCCGCAAGCGGGCGCTGCCGTGATGGGTGCGGTGATCACGGCGCTGGTCGATGATATCGATGCGGCCTGCGCCAACACCTCCGAAGCTGGTGGCGTGCCGGCGATGGAAAAATTTCCTATCCCGGGTGAGGGCTGGCAGGCCTATTTTCTCGACCCGGATCACAATGTGTTCGGCCTCTTCCAGGCGGACCCGGGAGCCGGCTCATGACCCCGCAGGTTCGCCACTTCCTCGACAACTGGCACCAGGCCGTGCGTGAGCGCGACGCCGAGCGCCTGTCCTCGATCATTGCCGAGGGCTGCGAGCTGCATTCGCCGGTCGTGTGGAAACCGTCGGCGGACAAGCATTACCTGCTGCACATCCTGATGGGCGTGATCACGGTCGTGGAAGGCTTCGATTATCGCCAGGAATGGGTCGACGGGAATGATCTCATGCTCGAATTCACCGGCACGGTGGAGGGCAAGGGCCTCGTCGGGATCGACAAGATCTCACTCAATGATGCCGGCCAGATGGTGCGTATCGAGGTTCTGATCCGTCCCATGAACACGCTGATGGAATTCGCCGGAAAGATGCGCGAGCACGCGCTGCGTTACAAACCCGAAGCGGCCAATGGCTGATTTCGGCGTCTGCAAGATTTGACACAGGACAGGTAGAGCCATGTCGATTGAAATCCTGATGCCGGCCCTTTCTCCCACGATGGAAGAGGGCACGCTCGCCAAATGGAATATCAAGGAAGGCGACACCGTCGAGAGCGGTGACGTGATTGCCGAGATCGAGACCGACAAGGCGACGATGGAAGTCGAGGCGGTCGAGGAGGGGGTCGTCGCGAAGATCCTGGTGGCGGCCGGTACCGAGAATGTGAAGGTCAACGCACCGATCGCCATTCTCGCCGAAGAGGGCGAGGACGCCGATTCGATCGGGACCTCGAGCGGCAACTCTAAGCCCGAGGACAAGGGCGCCGACGCGTCAGGCGAAGACGCCGACGAGGATACAGGTGACCAGGCCAGGGATGAGGCCGACACGAAGTCGGCGGCCTCCGATGGCGAGCCGGTGGTGATCGACTACAGCGCGCCGGACGCCTCCGACCCCGCCATCCCTTCCGGCACCAAGATGGTCTCCACCACGGTCCGTGATGCGCTTCGCGACGCGATGGCCGAGGAGATGCGCCGCGACGACACCGTCTTCGTGATGGGTGAGGAAGTCGCCGAATATCAGGGCGCCTACAAGGTGACGCGTGGCCTTCTGGACGAGTTCGGACCCAAGCGCGTGGTCGACACCCCGATCACCGAGCACGGCTTTGCCGGTCTGGGTGTCGGTGCCGCCTTCAACGGGCTGCGTCCGGTCGTGGAATTCATGACCTTCAACTTCGCCATGCAGGCGATCGACCACATCATCAACTCGGCCGCCAAGACGCTCTACATGTCCGGCGGCCAGATGGGCTGCCCGATCGTCTTCCGCGGCCCCAATGGCGCCGCCAGCCGCGTCGGCGCCCAGCACAGCCACGACTATTCCTCCTGGTATGCCAATGTGCCGGGCCTCAAGGTCGTGGCGCCCTATGACGCGGCGGACGCAAAAGGCCTCCTGAAAGCCGCCATCCGTGACCCGAACCCGGTCGTGTTCCTCGAGCACGAGCTCATTTATGGCGAGAGCTTTGACGTGCCGGACGTGGAGGACTGGGTCCTGCCGATCGGCAAGGCCAAGGTCCGCCGGACCGGGACCGACGTCACCATCACGGCGCACAGCCGCATGGTCGGCTATGCCCTCAAGGCTGCCGAAATCCTCGCCGAGGACGGTATCTCCGCCGAGGTGATCGACCTGCGCTCGCTGCGCCCGCTCGACACCGACACGATTGTGGAGTCGGTGAAGAAGACCAACCGCATCGTCTGCGCCGAAGAGGGCTGGGGCCGGATGGGTGTCGGCGCGGAGATCGCTGCCGTTGTCACTGCCGAGGCCTTCGACTATCTCGACGCCCCGCCCGCCCGCGTCCACCAGGAAGACGTCCCGCTGCCCTATGCCGGCAATCTGGAAAAGCTCTCCCTGCCGGGCGTTGAGGATATCGTGAAGGCGGCGAAGGCTGTCTGCTACGCGGAGTAGGGTGATGTTTGCCCGCGACCTCTTTCCCGGCGAGTTCAATGCGGTGCTCAGCGGGCTTCTTCGCAAGCTCGTGGGGTATGCAGCATTGGACGAGAAGGCCTTTCGCCTTCTGACGGGGGTCGCGCCCAAGCAAGCCGAGGACATCGCAACGCGCTATCCGGACGTCGATCTTGCGGACTACGAAACCCGCAGTTTCGTATGGGGTGTCTTGGGGGCTTTGGCCGCGTTCTATCCAACGCGTGTGGATACCCAAATTGAGGGCAACGCCCTGGCAGGCGTGCAGGACCAGTTCCGTGCAGGCTTGGCGAGACTTGATCCCGCTTGGGCAAAGGACGGAGGGCTCTAGAATGACCAACTCCCCCACAAAATCCTGGCGTCACGGTGAGTGCCATTGCGGCGAGGTTGGTTTTGCCGTGAACCTGCCAGACCAGGTTGTCGCCCTGTCGTGCAATTGCTCGATCTGTTCCAAGACCGGTTTCATCCATCTCATTGTCGAGAAGAATGATTTTCGGATCGAACGGGGTGCGGAGAGCCTGACGACCTATACGTTTGGCTCGCACATCGCCAAACACATGTTCTGCTCGAAATGCGGTGTGAAGAGCTTCTATGTGCCGCGTTCCCATCCCGACGGCTGGTCGGTCAATCTGCGCGCGCTCGACGCCGACGCGGGCCTCCAGCTGCGCTTCGAGGAATTCGATGGTGCGAACTGGGAAGACAATATCGACCAGATTTCGGACCCGAAAGGTGCGGCCTGAGATGAATGAGGCCGACGTCATCGAGCAGATGGTGGAATACCAGAACATCCTTCTGCTGGGTGTGCAGGTCTTCTTTACCGTGATCTCGGCCTATGTCGTCGCCATCTGGGTTTTCCTGCGCCATGCCGGCGCCGGGCTGCGGATCTTTTCCTTCTTCTTTCTGAGCCTTGTGCTCGCCTTTCTTGGCCGGATCGCGCTGGGTTCGGCCCAGGTGCATGACGGCTTCATCGCCACTCTGGCCGAGATCGATCGCACGACCGGGCTCTCTCCCACAGGACTGGCCGCGCTGAACAATTCCGAGACGGGGCTCGACGCCTTGATCCAGCAATCGCTCTCGGGCGGGCTGGCAATCGTCTATATCGCCCTGTTTTTCCTGACCTTCTTTGCCCGTTCGACCCTCAGGTCGCGCGCGAACGGGCCTGCTTGACGGAGCTTCCAATGTCCATCGAAATCCTGATGCCCGCCCTGTCACCCACCATGGAAGAGGGCACGCTGGCCAAATGGCATGTCAAGGAAGGCGATACCGTCGAGAGCGGGATGGTCCTGGCCGAGATCGAGACCGACAAGGCGACGATGGAAGTCGAAGCCGTCGATGAAGGCGTGATCGGCAAGATCCTGGTCGCCGATGGCACCGAAGCCGTGAAAGTCAATGCGGTGATCGCCATCCTGCTGGAGGAGGGCGAGGACGAGAGCGCGCTTTCTGCCGCCGCCGACGGTGCGGGGAGTGGTTCCGCCAAAGGCGAAGACTCCAAGAAAAGTGAGGAGGGTGACGCCGCCAAACCGAAGTCTGCCGATCCGGCTCCCTCTGCCGGCAAGGCCGGCACCGCACCCGCGAGCGGGGGCGAAACGGATAGTGGCGACCGCATCAAGGCCAGCCCGCTCGCCAGGCGGATCGCGGCTGACAAGGGGCTGGACCTGAAATCCATCGACGGATCAGGGCCCTATGGCCGGATCGTCAAGCGCGATGTCGAGAAGGCCCAGCCGGCCTCCCAGGCCTCGTCGTCCGCCACGCAGACCACCAGCGACGCTCCGGCCGCCAAGCCGGTCGACATGGACGATCCGCTCGCCGCCTACGGCATCGCCCGCGACCGCTATGAGCTGGAAAAGGCCGACGGGATCACCAAGATTTCCGCCAAGCGCCTGTCCGAAAGCTTCCGCGACATCCCGCATTTCCCGCTCACCGTGGATTGCCGCATCGACGCGCTGATGGACTTCCGCAAGCGCGTGAATGCCGCCGCCGAGAAGGATGGCGACAAGGTCTCGGTCAATGACATCCTGATCAAGGCGTGTGGCCTGGCGCTGAAGAAGGTCCCGGCGGCCAATTCGTCCTGGATCGAGGGCGGCATGATTGCCCGCCACAAGCATGCCGATGTCTCCATGGCTGTCGCCATCGAGGGCGGGCTGATCACGCCGATCATCACCGATGCCGACCGCAAGGGCCTGGTGCAGATTTCCCGCGAGTCGAAAGACCTCGCGACACGGGCCCGGGACCGCAAGCTCAAGCCGGAAGAGTTCCAGGGCGGAACCTTCTCCCTGTCCAATCTGGGCATGTTCGGCATCGACAGCTTCGCCTCCATCATCAATCCGCCCCAGGGCATGATCATGTCGATCGGCGCCGGCGAGCAGCGGACGGTCGTCAAGGACGGCGCACTGGCCATCGCCACAGTGATGACCGTGACGCTGACCTGCGACCACCGTGTGGTCGACGGCGCCACCGGCGCCAAATGGCTGCAGGCGTTCAAGACCTATGTCGAAGATCCGATGACGATGCTGATGTAGGCTGGGAGCAGACCGGATACAGCCGATCGCGAGCCGTCGGTAAGAGAACGGCGCGCTGCGCGGGTGTGGACATTGATCTCTTGTCAGCCAGCAGGCCTCAGCGTGTTTCTTCAGTCAAGGGCGCCGAAGGCGCCGCTCTGCGGGCATGCCCCTTGACTGAAAAAACACGCTGAGGCTCCGTCTCGGCAAGCGATCAATGAGTGGACGTGCGCAAGCGCCGGCCCCTTGCGATCACCGATAGAGTGAGCCCATCCCCATGACCCAGCCCCGCCATCTCGCAGAGATCCGGCACACCGATCTCGTCTTCCCGCACCAGACCAATCACCAGGGCAGCTATTTCGGCGGCGCGGCGATGGCCGAGATGGACAAGCTGGCCTTCCTGATCGCGGCCCGCCATGCGCGTCGGCCCTTCGTGACCGCCTCCTGTGACAAGCTCGATTTCGTCGCACCCGCCCATGTTGGGGATCTGGTCGAGCTGACCGGTCAGGTGCGCATGGTCGGCCGGACCTCGATGATCGTTGATGTCGAACTGGCGGCGGAAAATCTCATCACCGGCACCCGCCATGTCTGCACGCGCGGGGCCTTCACCATGGTTGCGGCCGATCGCAAGACCAATCCCGACCGGCTGCCGCCATCGCCCGACGCCAAACCGGAGTTTGCCGCCAGCCCTCCGGGCTATGCCCGCACGCTTCAGCTGGTTTTCCCCGGTGACACCAATCATCTCGGCCAGCTGTTTGGCGGCAATGCCATGTCACTGATGGGCAAGGCCGCCTATATCGCCGCTTCGCGCCATACGCGCTGCGATGTCGGCATGGCCGCGTCGGACAAGATCGACTTCATTGCGCCAACCCGTGAGGGTGAATTGCTCGACGTAATCGCCGACGTGCAGTCGGTCGGGCGCACCTCGATGAGCGTCAAGGTGCTCGCCGAGGCCGAGGACCTGATGAGCGGCGAGCGACGCAAGGTCGGTGAGGCGGATTATGTCATGGTGGCGCTGGACAGCGCCGGGAAGCCAACGCCCGCCAATCCGCTCGACTAGGGCGCGATCGGCAGGGCGCGGGTCTGCAGGGCCGGTGCCAGGCCGCGATCATTGCAGCGGTGCCAGCCGGCGATCGAGAAGCGCTCGCGATGCGAGACGGTGACCTCGTGCGGGATTTCCTCGGACAGGAAGACGGCCAGCGTGCCGAATTCGGGGCGCAATTCGGTCAGCACGCTGTCGTCCGGGCCATAGATGCGCAAATGGCCGCCATCGCCCTCGCGCCAGTCCGGATTGAGATAGAGCACGGTTGACAGGACCCGGTTGCGGGCGCCGCGGAAGCTGTCGACATGGCGCTTGTAGAAGGCGCCGGCCTCATAGACGGCGTAGTGCGCCTCGAAGGCGAACAGGCCCAGCATGAGCCGCGCATTGATGTCGCGGCGCAGGGTCTCGGCGAAGGCCAGATAGGCTGTCTGGGCCGGCGTCGATCCATCGAGCCATTTCGTCTTGTCGCGCCGGATCCGAGCGATCAGTTCATGATCCTCGGCGCGGCCGATCCCGGCCGGTGTCAACGCCTCGTCCTGCCATAGTTCGGTCGCCTCGTGCCGGAGCGCCGTCAGCATCTCCGTGTCGACCAGACGCATGGCCGCAAATCCGGGACCGGCGAGGGCGTCGCACAGCGGGTCGATATCGAAGGCAGGCAGGCCGGTCAGGCCTGAGGGCAATAGGCTCACGCGGGACGATCCATCCGGTCAGGAAGCGCGCTGTTAGGCTGGCGACCGCCCCGGGTCAATCGAATTCGCGCCCGCTCGCGCGCGCCAGCGCCTTGAGGGCGGCCAGCGCATCACCGAGCCGGTCTTCCGGGACGAAGACATGATCATGGAAATAGCCGGCGACCGGGTTGCAACCAATCCCCTCCGCCGCCAGGGCAGCGGCGACATGAGCCATGAAACCGACGGCCTCCAGCGAGGAATGGATCGCCAGCGTAATGCGCCGGCAGGGAAAGACGGGCGAGAGCCCGGCGGCTTCGGCGTGTTCGAACGGCAGGATGAGCGTGACCCCTTCGGCCTCGGCAAAGCGCATCAGGGCTGCGTGCTCGTACGGAGCCAACCGGTCGGCCGGACCAGTGACAAAGCCGTAGCGCACCGGATCCGGCTCTGGCCGCAATCCGGCAAGCAGCACGTTCAGATCGCTGATTCCCGCCATTTTGACTTTGCTCCCCAACCGCTAGTCTCATTGCCTGAGGCGGCAGTGAAACGCGAGTCGCGAGACGGGGAGACTGGGATGGCGGTGAAAACGATCTCGCTGGTGGAAAAACACAGCCAGTTCGACGAGGCCTGGTCCCCCAAACGCATCGCCAAGCTGGATGATTACGAGGTCAAATTGGCCAAGGGGGCCGGTGCGTTTGACTGGCACTGCCATGTCGAGGAGGACGAGCTCTTTCTCGTTACCCAGGGCATTCTGCGGATCGAGATCGACGGTCAGGACCCGGTCATTCTCGGCCCGGGCGAGCTGTGCGTGATTCCCAAGGGGGTCCGCCATCGCCCCGTCACCCAGAGCGAAACCGTTCATATCCTGCTGATCGAGAAGGCTGGCGTGACCAATACCGGCGACAATCCGGACAGCGACCTGACCCAGACCCTGGTCGATCTCTAGACCCGATCGCGCTCAGCGGCGGGCCTTGTCTCGGCTTTCTTTCGAGGTCAGGGTATGCCCAAACGGGAGGTCATCATGTCGCATCAGGACGCCAGCGCGCCGCGCGCAAAATTCAGGGCCATGGACGAGGGCACGGCAGAGGACTGGAGCGTGATCGCGACCCAGTTCGGCGCTTTTGCCAAAGACCTGCCGGACCGCGTGCTGGCTCATCTGAGGCTTCTGGATGGTGATTTCGGCGGGTTCCCGATCGACCGGATGCAGCACTCCCTGCAGACCGCGACCCGGGCGATGCGTGATGGGCGCGATGAGGAGTATGTCGTGATGGCCCTGCTGCACGATGTCGGCGACACGCTCGGCAGCTATAATCACCCCGACATTGCAGCCGCGATCCTCAAACCCTTCATCAGCGAGGAGAACCACTGGATCGTCGCTCATCACGGGATCTTCCAGGGCTATTATTTCTTCCACCATATCGGCGGTGACCGCGACATGCGGGAGCAATATCGGGATCACCCCCATTTCGCGGCTTGTGAGGAATTCTGCGCCAAGTATGACCAGACCGCATTCGACCCGGACTATGACAGCGAGCCGCTCTCGGTCTTCGAGCCCATGGTCCGGCGGGTCCTGGCCCGTCCCCGGCGCTCGGTCTATGCCGATGCCGGCGAGGCCGCGGAATAGACGTCAGGACGCAGACGGTTTGCCCGGAGTGTGCCGCATTGATCCGATGCGCTCGTGCTGCTATCCCGAAATCAGGTTTCCCGCATAAATTTCGTATGCAAAATAAATGAGGACGACCATGAGCGCAGGGGCTTTCGACGTAATTGTGATCGGTGGTGGTCCGGGCGGCTATGTGGCGGCGATTCGCGCCGCCCAGCTTGGCTTCAAGACGGCGGTTGTCGAACGTGACCAGTTGGGGGGCATCTGCCTCAACTGGGGCTGCATCCCGACCAAGGCGCTGCTGCGCTCGGCCGAGGTCTATCACCTGATGCAGCACGCCGCCGATTTCGGCCTGTCGGCGGAAAAGATCGGTTTTGACATCGAGGCCGTCGTCAAGCGCTCCCGCAAGGTCTCCTCGCGCCTGACCGGCGGGATCGGCTCGTTGATGAAGAAGCACAAGATCACGGTGATCGAGGGCAGCGCCAAGCTCGACAAGGGCAAGGACGCGCCGGAGGTTGTGGTCGGCAAGGACCGCTACACAGCCAAACACGTGATCCTCGCCACCGGCGCACGCGCGCGCACCATCCCGGCCGCCGGACTGGAGCCCGATGGTGACAAGATCTGGACCTATCGTGAGGCGATGGTGCCCAGCGAGATGCCCAAATCCCTGCTGGTCATTGGCTCGGGCGCGATCGGTATCGAGTTCGCCAGCTTCTACCGGACCATGGGGGCCGAGGTCACGGTGGTCGAGATGATGGACCGGGTCCTGCCGGTCGAGGATGCGGAAATCTCCGCCCTTGCCGCCAAGAGCTTCAAGAAGCAGGGCATGAACCTGCTGGTCTCGGCCCAGGTCGAGAAGCTCGAGAAAACCGCCAGGACGGTGAAGGTCCACGTCATGAACGCCAAGGGCAAGGTCGAGATCATCGAGGTCGAGAAGGTCATCATGGCCGTCGGTATCGTCGCCAATATCGAGAATATGGGGCTGGAAGCACTCGGCGTGAAGATCGAGCGCGGCCATGTCGTCAATGACGGGTTCGGACGGACCAATGTCAAAGGCCTCTATGCCATCGGTGATGTCGCCGGTCCGCCCTGGCTGGCGCACAAGGCGAGCCATGAAGGCGTCGTGTGTATCGAGAAGATCGCCGGCGAGCAGGTCCATCCCTTCGAAACCGGGAATATCCCCGGCTGTACCTATTGCCACCCGCAGGTGGCGTCGGTCGGGCTGACCGAGGACAAGGCCAAGGCGGCCGGACACGAGGTCAAGGTTGGCCGCTTCCCCTTCGTGGGCAATGGCAAGGCGATTGCCCTGGGCGATGATCAGGGTCTGGTGAAGACCATTTTTGATGCCAAGACCGGGGAGCTCCTGGGCGCCCACATGGTCGGTCCGGAAGTGACCGAGATGATCCAGGGCTATGTTGTCGGACGTCAGCTGGAGACCACCGAGGCCGAACTCATGCACACGGTCTTCCCGCATCCGACCCTGTCGGAAATGATGCATGAGAGCGTGCTCGACGCCTATGGGCGCGCGCTGCACATTTAGCGGGTTGGGAAGGTGTCCGACCCGTTCGCGGAACGTGGTCAGGCCAGCGCGAACCGTTTGAGCGCTGCGCGGGCGATCGGCTCGCCCCATTCCTGCACGAAATGCCCGCCATCGGCGATTTCCATCGGCGGCGGGCAATTGCGGATCAGCTTGGACAGGGCCGTCATGGCCGGCGGGCCAAGGACCGGGTCCTGCATCCCGATCGCCATGAAGCTGTCGCCGGACCACTGGGTATTCCAGAAGGTCGCGGCGCGTTTGCTGGTGTCAACGCCATCCATCGCCGGATCGGTCGGGACGAGGCTGGGGAAGGTTCGCGCCCCGGCCTTGTAGCTGTTGTCGGGGAAGGGGGCGTTGTAAGCCTCCACTTCCGCATCGGTCAGAATGGATGTGGCACGTTTCATCAGGGCGCCGATGTCGAAATTCGGCGTATTGGCGACATAATCGCGCCAGGCGTCGAACCCGGGCCCGGCCGGTTGACCGATCCCGAGACCGGTATTCATGACCAGCAGGCGGGTGAAGCGGTCCGGATAATCCATCGGGATGGTCAGGCCGAGCAGCCCGCCCCAGTCCTGACAGACCAGGCAGACATCCTGCACATCCATCCGCTCGAAGAAGGCTTTCAGGGCGTTGCGATGAAAGTCGAAGGTGTAGGCCGCATTGTCGACCGGCTTGTCCGACCGTCCGAACCCGAAGAAATCCGGCGCGATGACGCGGGCACCGGCCTCCAGAAAGACCGGTATCATCTTGCGATAGAGATAGGCCCAGCTTGGTTCGCCGTGCAGGCACAGGAAAACGGGCGCGCCGGATCGCGGGCCTTCGTCGACATAGTGCAGGCGCAGCCCCTCATAGCCCGCGAGGTCCTCGACATAGTGCGGTGCATAGGGCCAGTCCGGCAGCCCGTCGAAACGGTCATCCGGTGTGCGTTTCGCTTCAAGCGTCATGGCGTCTCTCCGAACGGACAGGGGCTTGGGGCGGCGAGCGGCTACTCCGCCGGCTGTGCCACCGGTTTGGCGTCCTCGGCCATCATCGTCTCGACCGTTTTCTGCACCGTTCCGTAATCGGTCTTGCCGGTTCCCAGAACCGGGATCGAGTCGACCCGGATGATCTTGCGCGGAATGGCGAGATCGGAGATGCCGTGATTGCGGGCGAAGGCCACGAGGTCGGCGCGATCGGCCTTGTCGTAATCGGTGAGCAGGATGATCTGCTCGCCCTTGCGTTTGTCCGGAATGGCCGCGGCAGCGTGCATATTGTCGGGCCAGAGCGAGGTCGCACAGTTCTCCACCACCGCCAGCGACACCATCTCGCCGCCCATCTTGGCGAAACGCTTGACGCGCCCGCGGATCGAGATGAAGCCGTCCTCGTCGATCGACACGATATCGCCGGTATCGTGCCAGCCGTCCTCGGGAGCCTCCAGCACCAGCGGCGCATCGGGGCGGATATAGCCCTTCATGATGTTCGGCCCCTTGATGTGCAGCTGGCCGCCATTGTCGATCCCCGGGACGGAAACCAGCTTGGCCTGGCAGCCGGGCATGATCTGGCCGACCGTGCCCGGGCGGTTATTGTTCGGCTGGTTGACGGAGAAGACCGGTGCGGCCTCGGTCAGGCCATAGCCCTCGACGATCTCCAGATTGAAACGGCGACGCAGCGAGGAACGGGTCTCGTCCTTGACCCGCTCGGCCCCGCAGACCGCCATGCGCAGGGAGGACAGGTCCTCACCATCGGCAGCGCGGGCATACTGGTTCATGAAGGTGTCGGTAGCGAACAGGATGGTCGCCTGCGTCTCGGCGATGCGTTTGACGATGGTCTTGGCCTGGAGCGGTGTCGGGTGGCAGATCGCCGGAACCCCGAGCCCCAGCGGCACCAGGACGCCGCCGGTCAAGCCAAAGCAGTGGAAGGTGGGCATCGGGTTGAACACCTTGTCGGTCGGATAGATCTCGATGTGGTCGCGAACCTGCTCGACATTGGCGAGCAGGTTGGCGTGGCTGAGAACGACGCCCTTCGGGTCGCCTTCCGTACCGGAGGTGAAGAGGTAGACGGCCGGGCTGTCGGGATCGGGATGCGCATGCACCAGGAAGGGCGCGACCAGCCCGACGGCGGCGGCAACCTTGTCCATGGTCGAGAGATTCTCGCGGACATCCTCGAGATAGATCAGCTCATGATCTTCCTTGAGGGCCGCCTCAAGCTCCTGCAGCTCGCCCAGTTCGATGAACCGGCGCGCCGTGACGATCCGCTTGGCCTTGCAGGCCCGGCAAGCAGCCTTGAGGGCGCGTTCGCCAGCCGTGAAATTGAGCATTGCCGGGACCCGGCCATAGGCGGAGATGGCGTAAAACGAGATGATCGCCCCGGCGCCGGTCGGGAGCAGGACGCCCACGGCTTCGCCGGATTCCGTGCCCGCCTTGAGCGCATGGCCAAGCGCGAAGGCGGCCTTGGTCAGGTCACCATAAGTGAGCTCACGTCCGTCAGCATCGATGGTCGCCAGCTTCTTGCCACCATACCGCCGCTTTGAATCAAGCAGGGCTGCGAACACCGACTTGCGGATACGGGCCAGGTTGAAGTCGGGGCCCGAAAAGACGTGTCCGATCTCCGGCAAGCGGGTCTCGTCCGGAGCCATTCCGGCGGCAGTCGTGTCAACCATGTGATCCTCCCATCGGCGTCCTTCTTGTGTGGACGCTCGTATCGACAGCGATATTACGCAGGGCTGACGCATAGGGAAGGGGGAGGCCTGATTCACATGCATTCGGAGCCTTCATATCGCGATATACGGAAATAATTTATCGAATAACGAAAAAACTGGTTGATATCGAATTTCGATAATGTAAGCTTCGACTGATCGCTGGGGAGCGTTTGACCGGGGCTTCGAACAGCCCTGAATTGTACGGAGACTGACATGCAAAAGGTCCTGCTGGCCGCTTCGGCCCTGACCACCGCCCTGATGACATCCGGTTGCGTCATCGTCGTGGCGGATGATGGTGACGACAGCAAGATGCTGCGGACCCATACCGTTCGCACAGCCGACGGCTATGTGGTGCTGGACCGGGACGGCGATTACAGCCGTCTCGCCGGTGATGTGAATCTCCGGGGCCGTCTTGGCGGCGACCTCAGCCTGGTGGCGGGCGATGTCGATATCGATGATCTCGATATCGGTGGTGATGCCTCTATCGCGGGCGGTGACATCAATTTCTCCGGCCGGGTTGGCCGCGAAGCCTCCATTGCCGGTGGCGACATCGTGTTCTCGGCGGAGGTCGGCAATGATCTCAGCCTGGCCGGTGGCGAAATCACGTTCTCGGGCCGGGTTCACGGCGAAGCCGCCCTGGCGGCGGGTGAGATGGAAGTCGGTGGCTGGTTCGGCGACGTGCTGAACGCCCAGGCAGACCAGATCCGCTTTTCCGGCGAGGCCACGGGCCCGGTCCGGCTGGTTGCGGCAGAAGAGTTGCGCAATTCGCGCCGCGGCAATCAGCGCGGCCTTGTCGAGGTCAGCGGCGTTCTCGCCGGGGGCGGAGAAATCTGCGCGATCTCGGTCGTGTTCTCCGGCACCAGCCAGGTTCGCGACGGTCTGATCGTCTGGGCCGAAACGGCACCGACGACCGAATCGGGGGCCCGCGTCTCCGGACTGGACTACCGTCCCCGCAATGGTCGCGACTGTGACGATCTGGTGCAAAGCTGATCCTGTCACACACCGTGCTTTCAACCTTGACCTGACCGCCGGGGGGCGCAGGGAGATTTGATGATGGATTTCAACTCAATGAAGAAATGGATCATGGCCGGGGGGCTGGCCATATCCATGTTCGCAGGCTCCGCCACCGCCCAGGTGATTGGCGGCGATGTGGCGATCGACGGCAGCAATGATGACGTGATCTTCCTCGGCGGGGAGATTGATGTTCGCGGCCAGATCAATGGTGACATCAAGGGCGTTGCCGGCAGTATTCGCGTCAATGCGGATGTGACCGGCTCGGTCCAGCTGGCCGGCGGTGAGATCGATGTGGCGGGGACGATTGGCGAGGATCTGGATCTCGCCGGTGGCGATCTTCAGTCCCGTTCCAATGTCTCCGGTGACGCCAATTTCGCAGGCGGTGATATCGAGGTCTCGGGCGCGATCGGTGGCATGCTGAATGCCGCCGCTGGCAATGTCGAGATTGACAGCCAGGTCGCCGGCGCCGCCAAGCTGGCCGGGGGCTATGTCGAGACCAGCCGCGCAAGCCGAGTCGGCGGAACCGCCGAAGTCGTCGGCGGCGAAGTCCATCTCGCCGGCGAGATCTCCGGCCGGGTCGAGATCGAGGGTGGGGAAATCCATCTGTCGGGTGTGTTCCTGGACGATGTCGATATCACGGCAGAGGAAGTCTACATTCTCGAAGGCACCCGGATTGTCGGCGCGCTGACCGTGCAGTCCGGGCAGGAGCCGGTGATCGCCGACGGGACCAGCTTCGGCAGTTACGAATACGAGTATTCCGATTTCAATTTCGGCGCCAAGGACTGGGAAAACGTTGATTTTGACGTCGATTTCAACGCCCCGACCGGCATATTCGGGCTCTTCATCCCCGGCGCGGTCTTTCTTCTGGCGGCCCTTGCCTGTCTGGTCGCTCCGGGCGGAACCGCATCGGTGGCACGGCGCTTCCGTGAGCGTCCGGTGGTCAGCGGCTTTATCGGCTTTATCGGCTTCGCCCTTTCGCCGATCTTCCTGATCACCATGACCGTGCTGCTGGCCATCACCGTCGTGGGCATCCTGCTGATCCCGATCATGTGGATCGTGTTCTGGCCGTTCATGCTCCTCTGCATGGGTTTTGGCGCTGTTGCCATTGGTGACATGGCGTTCAATCGCCGGCCGGACGAGAAGACGCTGAACCTGGGGATGCGCTTGCTCTCGACCTTCGTCGTTGTCGCGGTTTTCGCGGCCCTCGGTGCTGTTCCTGTGCTCGGCGTCCTGACCGGTTTTGTCCTTCTCTTCATCGGCTTCGGGGCCTGGTTGCTGTCGCTCGGCAAGCGCCGCGACGTGACACCGGCGCTGGCCTCCGACGCGGCGGTCTGATCATCCGGTGGCAAGATGCATCATGACAATGCAGAAAGCCGGGGGTGACCTCGCCGGGCGTGCGCGCTAAATCACGTCCCGATCTAGTCCCAAAACAGGGGTATCGGGGAATAATGCGCACTCTCACTCTCATTGCTCTCGCTGCGGCAACTGCGACGTTCAACGTCGCGGTCGCCCAGCCTGTCCAGCAGACCGTCAATGACTGGCGTGACGCTTTCCGTCAGCTCGAGGACGAGGACTGGCCGTCGCCGAACCGCGAGCGCCGGGCGACCGGCGCACCGGGTCCGGACTACTGGCAGCAGCAGGTCGATTACGACATCGACATCCGTCTCGACGAAGAGGCCAAGCATCTCTTCGGTACCGAGACGGTCACCTACACCAACAACGCGCCCGATACCCTCGACTTCCTGTGGTTCCTGCTCGACCAGAACCGCTTCCGCCCTGACTCCATTGCCGTGATGACCGAGACGGTCGGCGGCGGTGGTCGCTCGGCCGGCCGGGTCGGCGGCTCCTTCCCGGACGGCATCTCGGCCAGCGCAGTGCGTCGCCGCCAGATGCTGGAGAATGACGGCTACGGCTTCAACATCACCGGTGTCACCGACGCCAATGGCGAGCCGATGGACTTCACCATCGTCGACACGCTCCTGCGCCTCGACCTCGATGAGGTGCTGGAGACCGGCGACAGCGTCACCTTCACCATTGAGTGGGACTACCGCCTGATCGAGACCCAGGTCGTTGGCGGCCGGGCCGGCTGGGAATGCTTTGAAGAGGGCGACGATACCGGCGGTGACTGCATCTACCAGATCGCCCAGTGGTTCCCCCGCGCTGCGGTCTTCTCCGACTATGAGGGCTGGCACAACAAGGCCTTCCTCGGCCGCGGCGAATTCGGTCTCGAATTCGGCGATTACGACGTCTCCATCACCGTGCCGCAGGACTTCATCGTCTCGGCGACCGGCGTACTGCAGAATGCCGACGAGGTCCTGACCCAGCCGCAACGTGACCGTCTGGATCAGGCGCGTGACGCCGACGAGCCGGTCTTTATCGTGACCCCGGCCGAAGCCCGCGCCAATGAGCGCCGCGGCACCCGGTCGATGGCGACCTGGGAGTTCCGGGCCGAGAATGTCCGTGACTTTGCCTGGGCCGGGTCGCGCAAATTCATCTGGGACGCGGTCGGCGTCGAGCAGGACGGGGAGGGCGATGCCCCCAACCTCGTCATGGCGATGTCCTTCTACCCCAATGAGAGCGAGCCGCTTTGGTCGACCTTCTCGACCCGGGCGATCGAGCACACGCTTGCCGTCTACAACAGCTTCGCCTTCCCCTATCCCTATCCGGTCGCGCAATCGATCGCCGGTCCGCAGGGCGGGATGGAATACCCGATGATCACCTTCAATGGCGGCACCTATGGCCGTCCGTCGGTCGATGATGACGGCAATCTGACCTATTCGCTGGGCTCCAAGCGCGGCCTGATCGGCGTGATCATCCACGAGATCGGCCACATCTATTTCCCGATGACGGTCAATTCCGACGAGCGCCAGTGGACCTGGATGGACGAGGGCCTGAACTCCTTCCTGCAATTCCAGGCCGAGCGGCAGTGGGAGGAGGATTTCCCGGTCCGCCGCGGCGATCCCCACTCGATCACCTCCTACATGGTGTCGAGCAACCAGATGCCGATCATGACCCAGTCGGACTCGATCGTGCAGTTCGGACCGAACGCCTACTCCAAGCCGACCATCGCGCTGGTCATCCTGCGCGAGACGGTGCTCGGCCGTGAGCTGTTCGACGAGGCTTTCCGCACCTATTCCCGTCGCTGGCGCTTCCGCCGCCCGACGCCCTATGACTTCTTCCGCACGATGGAAGAAGTGTCCGGCGTCGATCTCGACTGGTTCTGGCGCGGTTGGTTCTACTCGACCGACCATGTCGACATTTCGCTCGACCGCGTCATCGAGGGCAGCTTCAACACCGAGAACCCGGAAATCGAGAACATGCTCGAGCGCACCGAGGGGGCGAACGACCCGGAAAGCCTGACGCAGGCCTCCAACCGGGCGGACGGCATCTCGACCTATGCCTCGCGCAATCCGGAAGTCCTCGACTACTATTCCGAGAACGATCAATTCACCGTCACCAATCGCGAGCGCGAAGCCTATGAGAACCTGCGTGAGGAGCTCGAGGACTGGGAAGCGGAGATTCTCGACAGCGGTGACCGGGTCTATTATCTCGACTTCACCAATGAGGGCGGCGTGGTCATGCCGATCATCCTCGAATTCACCTTCGCGGATGGCTCCACCGACCTTGTCCGGATCCCGGCCGAAGTCTGGCGCTATGACCCGCACAGCGTGACCTGGACCTATCTCACCGACCGCCAGGTGGTCTCGGTCGAACTCGACCCGCTGTGGGAAACTGCCGATGCTGACCGCACCGACAACTACTTCCCGCCGCGTATCGAGCCGACCCGTCTGGAGCTGTACCGCTCCAGCTCGTCACCCTCGAGCATGATGGCGGACCAGGACCTGCGGGTGACCCGCGACAGCGTCCGCACGCGGCCGCAATAGGGATCGGGGAGGGCGCCATGACCCTGCGTTTCGGCCTCACCCTCCTGATCGCCCTGGCGGGGCTGTCCCTTGTGACAGCCCCGTCGGCGGCTCACCGCATGCATGCCGGCGTCACCGAGATCGCCGTCAATGAGCGCACCGGCGAGATGGAGATCATCCACCGCGTCTATGGTCACGATCTGATGGAAGCGCTCGACCGCACCGAGCTCGACGCCAGCGCCTTCCTGGCCACGCCGGAAGGTCTCGCCGCCGTCGCTGCCTATGCCGGCCCGCTGTTTCGCATGGCCGACAGCGAAGGCGAGCTGATGGAGCTCGCCTATGTCGGCGCCGAGGCCGATGGCGAATACGCCTGGATCTATTACGCCGCGCCGGTCCCGGCCGAGCAGAACGCCTTCATCGTCGATAATGACCTGCTTTCGGAGACATTCGACGACCAGGTGATGATGACCAACCTGCGCTTTGACTCGCGGGTCCGCACGGCCATGCAGGGGCCCGGACGACGCGCGCCGGTCCGGGTTCGCTTCTCCGATTGAGCCCCGGCCGGGCTGAGCGGCTGACGGCCTAGACCTTGTGAAGCCTGGCCGGACAGCGACACACGAAGCTGCCGGCCAGATCGCCCTCGGTCTGGGTATAGTCGAACGTCACCTCATCCCCGGCCGCCAGATCGCGCAGCGCCACCAGGGTGGGCAGGGCGGTCGCGTCGTCATAGACGATCTCGCAGCTCGGCTCGCAGGCATGATTGACGAAATGGCCATAGCCCGTCGGCTCGACATGCAGACCATCATCGGTGCTGAAGGAATAGGGCGTCTGGCGCGGGCCGACCGGACCATGAATGCCGAGCACGGTCTCGCCCTGCTTTACGGCACAGTCCAGCACGCTGCCCCAGCCATGGGTCGATGAGCGGTCGAGCCGTACCGCGGGGGCATGGGCCAGTACATAGGGCTGCGCCTGTGCGCCCGCCGCACCGCCCGGCCGGGCCCCTTGGCCGGCAATCCGTCCGACCAGGGCAGCGCCATGGCTGCGCGTCTCGGGTGCCAGGTCGAGCATCACCCCGGTCGCGGACGCCGTCGTTCCGTCCTCGGCAAATTCCAGCATCAGCGCCAGTCGTCCCCCGGCCCAGAGCCCGCGCACAGCGCCAGCGCGCGCCACGCCGTCCCGTTCGGCAATCCGGTCCAGCGTCCCCGAGACCCGGCCTTCGCCATCCATCACCAGCGCCATCCGGTCATAAAGCCGGACCCCGTCCGCCGCGGCATGAAACCCGATGAGATGAACCGTCACCCCCGCCGGCCTGGTAGCCCCAAGAAACTCAACCATCCCCAAAACCTCAACACAAACAATAAGGTGAGGGGAGGTTAGCGGGTTCGCAATACCATGCAAGCTGTGGTTGGTGCCAGAGTGCGGTCCGCTTTCCCGCACCACATCATGGGGAGGTGGATCGCCCGCCAGGGCGAGACGGAGGCGGGGTGCCGCAGGCGGAGAGGCCTGCCCACGCGGTGGGGAAGAAAAGAAAGGCCGCACGGCGGATCGGCAATTTCGGCGCCCACCCCCATCATTTTTCCCGGGCGAAGACCCGGGACCAACCGGACCCGCCTTGCAGCGCTGAGTCCCCCGTCGGTCCCGGATCGCGCTGACGCGCGTCCGGGAAAAATGCTTTTGTTGCGGAGTGCAGAACGCTCGTTTTTCCTCCCCACATCGTGGGGAGGTGGGTCGCCCGCCAGGGCGAGACGGAGGGGCCTGTCCTCGCTGTGGGGAAGACGGAGAGGCACCGCCTTTACTCTTTGAGGAGAGACAAAAACAACGCAGCGGTTCATAGATGTCCGCGGCCATCCCCACCATTTTTCCCGGGCGAAGACCCGGGACCAACTGACCCCGCCTTGCAGCGGTGAGTCCCCTGTCGGTCCCGGATCGCGCCGACGCGCGTCCGGGAAAAATGCTATTGTTGCGGAGTGCAGAACGCTCGTCTTGCCTCCCCACATCGTGGGGAGGTGGGGCGCCCGCCAGGGCGAGACGGAGGGGCCTGTCCTCGCTGTGGGAAAGACGGAGAGGCACCGCCTTTACTCTTTGAGGAGAGAAAAAAACAACGCAGCGGTTCACAGATGTCCGCGCCCATCCTCATCATTTTTCCCGGGCGAAGACCCGGGACCAACTAACCCCGCCTTGCAGCGGTGAGTCCCCCGTCGGTCCCGGATCGCGCTGACGCACGTCCGGGAAAAATGCTTTTGTTGCCGAGTGCAGAACGCACGTCTTTCCTCCCCACATCGTGGGTAGGTGAGTCGCCCGCCAGGGCGAGACGGAGGGGCCGCCGCAGGCGGAATGCCACGCGCCTCCTCGCTGACGCTCGGCCCCATCGACCCGACGCTGCGCGCCGGCCCACTTCCCCACAAGTGGGGAAAAAGGCGGCCGCGCCTTTCCCTCTCCCAGGGGAGAGGGTGGCCGAAGGCCGGGTGAGGGGGCGAGAGCTTACCCCATCTGACCTGTTATTGATCAGAGCGCTTTCACCCATAGTGTCGCGTTCAAGTCCGCGAGGGTCCGCAAGCATTCCGTAGAAAATTGTTGGACGACATAAACGTCAGGTCCCACTCGCACAAAAAGCTCTACATCGATGTTAGTCGCATGGCGTTTTAGATAAGCTTTGGCGTTGTCGTGAATGGTCGCGAGAAAGCCCACCAGCTCGTGCTCCAATGCCTTGATGGTTGCCTCGTCGCAATCCGACGCCCTTTTCTCCCAGACCCAGAGATGGAAGGGGCTACCCGGCCTCTTGGTGAACTTTGTCGCCTTTCGTCCGATGCAGGCCTCGAATTCCGATATGCATCCTGTCGTATTTGTGAACGAGAACGTGATGCTGACCTGCGTCAGTGCGTTTGTGGGCGGGAAATTGGCGGTCAATGACTCTACCTTGGATGATCATCGGTATACGGGGTGACTGTTGACCGCTGGTTCGAGATTGTCGAGTGACGAACCCGTTGCGCGACGCCGCTCAGGCAACGCCTTCAGACCTATGCATCGCGACTTTCCTTCTCCCGAGGGAGAAGGAATGCCACCACCACAGCCCCCCAACCTTGCCACAACCCCCGCCGCGTCATACATCGCCCCCATGGCCAATCTGATCGACACATCCTCCCGTTCCGCCGCCTCTGACGCACGCGCGGCTCGCCATCCGGAGAAGCAGAAGCGGGCGGATACGCCGGTGCTGCGCAAGCCGGACTGGATCCGCGTCAAGGCGCCTCTGGGCAAGACGTTTTCCGAGACCCAGAAGATCGTCAAGGAAGGCGGTCTGGTGACGGTGTGCGAGGAGGCGGGCTGTCCCAATATCGGGGAATGCTGGGAGCAGAAGCACGCCACCTTCATGATCCTGGGCGATACCTGCACCCGGGCCTGTTCCTTCTGCAACGTCAAGACCGGCCTGCCGGGCGCCGTCGATACCGATGAGCCGCGCCGTGTGGCCGAGGCGGTCGCCCAGATGGGGCTCAATCATGTCGTCATCACATCGGTCGACCGCGATGATCTCGATGATGGCGGGGCGCAGCATTTCGTCGACGTGATCGAGTCCATCCGCCGCGCCGCGCCGGGGACCACGATCGAGATCCTGACGCCGGATTTCCTGCGCAAGCCGGGCGCCGCGGAAGCGGTGATCGACGCCCGTCCGGACGTCTTCAACCATAATCTCGAGACCGTGCCGCGCCTGTATCTCTCGATCCGGCCGGGCGCGCGCTATTACCACTCGATGCGCCTTTTGGAGCGGGTCAAGGAACGCGATCCGTCGCAATTCACCAAGTCGGGCATCATGGTCGGCCTCGGTGAGACCAAGGAAGAAGTCATGCAGGTGATGGACGACATGCGCTCCGCCGGCATCGATTTCCTGACCATCGGCCAGTATCTCCAGCCGACCCGCAAGCACGCCGCCGTCGACCGGTTCGTGCATCCTGACGAGTTCAAGGCCTATGAGACCATCGCCCGCGCCAAGGGTTTCCTGATGGTCTCGGCGACGCCGTTGACCCGGTCGAGCTATCACGCCGGTGATGATTTCGCGAAGCTGCGCGCAGCGCGCGACCAGCAGCTGGCGCGCGGCTGATCGCGCCTTTATCCGGGCAGGGGCAGGGGCAGTAGCCATGGTTGTCGAGGTTCGCGAACGCTTGCGCTTGTTTCACGCGGCGGACGATCTGTTCGCCCTGGTCAGTGATGTGCGCCGCTATCCCGAATTCATTCCCCAGATCACCGCAATGCGCGTGCAGGACGAGCGCCGTGCGGACGGGGTAACCGAGCTGACCGCGGAAGCGCGCGTGCGCTATAAATTCGTCACCGAGCGCTTCACCTCGAAAGTGCGGGCCGATGCGCCCCATCGCGCAATCGATGTCGGTTTCGTCGCCGGGCCCTTCCGGGTGCTGGAGAACCACTGGCGGTTCAGTGCGCTATCCGACGGGTCCTGCCTGGTCGATTTCTCGATCCGGGCCGAGTTTCGCAACGCCATCCTGCAATTGCTGCTCGACAGCAATCGCGAGCGCGCCGGTCGGGTCCTGGTGCAGAAATTCTCCGCCGAGGCCGAGCGGCGCTATGCCCGCGTCGGCGATCCCGGTCTGGCCCTAACCGAAGAAATCAACGCCATCGGCCAATAGGTCCAGCGCCGTCGCCACGCTGGCCAGCCGGACCGCATCGCGGCCCCGGTCGCCAAAGCGGTGGACCTCGGTCCTGGTCGGGCCGTCACGGCGGGCGAGGGCGAAATGGACCAGTCCGGCCGGCTTGTGTTCGGAGCCGCCGGGCCCCGCCACGCCGGTGATCGAGACCGCGATATCGGCGTTTGATCGCAGCAGGGCTTCATCGGCCATGCGCCGGGCGACTTCGACCGAGACCGCGCCATTGGCCTCGATGACCCGCGCCGGAACGCCCAGCATCTCGGTCTTGGCGGCGTTGGAATAGGTCACGAAACCACGATCGACGACATCGGAGGAGCCGGGGATCTCGGTCAGCAGCGCGCTGACCAGCCCGCCGGTGCAGCTTTCCGCGGTGGCGATCATCACGCCGGCAGTGCGGGCGCGATCGATCAGCGTTTCGGCCTGCTCGATCAGGGAATGGGTGAACATCATGACAGTCTCGCAGTGATGATGGCCTGGGCGGCAAGTCCTTCGCCGCGGCCGGTAAATCCAAGTTTCTCGGTCGTCGTCGCCTTGATGTTGACCCGCGCCTGCGGCAGGTCGAGCAGTGCTGCCACCCGTGCCCGCATGGCGTCGCGATACGGTCCGATCCTGGGCCGTTCGGCGATCAGGGTCAGGTCGGCATGGACGATGCGTCCGCCGGCCTCGGCGAGCAGTTTGAGGGCATGCAGCAGGAAGGCGTCGGAGGCGGCGCCCTTCCATTGTGGATCCGACGGCGGGAAATGCTGGCCGATATCGCCGGCTCCCGCCGCGCCCAGTATGGCGTCGGTCAGGGCATGCAGGCCGGCATCGGCGTCGGAATGGCCGACCAGTCCCAGACCCTCCCGGATCTCGATCCCGCACAGCCACATGCTGTCGGCCGCTTCGAGACGGTGCACGTCAAAACCCTGTCCGGTGACGGTGATCGCGTCGGGCATCAGCATCCTCTCGGCCCGCGCGAAATCCGCCGGCGTCGTCAGTTTGAAATTGTCGGCCTCGCCGGTCATCAGTGCAACCGTGCCGCCCGCCGCCCGGATCACCGCCGCATCATCGGGCAGGGCGGTGTCACCGAGCCTGTCATAGGCTGCCAGCAGCGGCGCCAGATGAAAGGCCTGCGGCGTCTGTGCGGCGTACAGCCCGTCGCGCGACACCGGATCACCCATGGTCATGCCGGCCTCGTCACCGCGAAACAGGGCATCGGCGATCGGCAGCGCCGGAATGACCGCCGAATGCTCGGCGAGGGCGTCGGTGAGCCGGTCGAGCAGCGCCGGGCTGACAAAGGGACGGGCGGCGTCATGGATCAGGACGGCATCAAAACCGGCTGCTTGGGCGGCGTCCAGTCCGGCCCGGACCGAGGCGGTGCGGGTCGCGCCACCGGCGACGGTGGTCAGGGTCTGGCCGAGTGCCTGTTCGACGGCGGTCAGGTGGTCGCGGTCGTCCGGATTGACCACCACGATGATACCCATGATCCGGTCATGATGAAGCAGGGCATGAACACTACGATGAAGCACACTGGAACCGGCCAGTGCGCGATACTGTTTCGGCACGCCGCCACCGGCCCGTTCGCCGCGCCCGGCGGCCACGATCACAGCTCCGATCTTCATCAACAGGCCTCGTCCATTGCCGCAGCGCAGCAAGATCGCTAGCTTTCGGGATTACGATGTCCACCAAGGATGTGTCCAGCCGCATGCGCTTCTCGATCGCAACGCACAGCATTGAAATCCCGACCATCCTGGCGCCGATGTCCGGGGTGACGGATCTGCCGTTTCGTCGCCAGGCGCAGCGTTTCGGGGCTGGCATGGTGGTGTCTGAAATGGTCGCCTCCGACGCCCTGGCCGCCGGTCGCCGCGACATGGTCCGCAAGGCCGCGCTCGATGCCTCGTTGCAGCCCTGCGTCATCCAGCTCGCCGGCCGCGAGGCCCACTGGATGTCCGAAGGGGCCCGGATCGCCGAGGATGCCGGGGCGCAGGTCATTGATATCAATATGGGATGTCCGGCCCGCCAGGTCACCAAGGGACTGTCCGGCTCGGCCCTGATGCGTGATCTCGACCATGCCCTGACCCTGATCGAAGCGACTGTCGGGGCGACCAGCCGCCCGGTCACCCTGAAGATGCGGCTGGGCTGGGACCATGACAGTCTCAACGCACCTGACCTCGCCCGCCGGGCCCGCGATGCCGGCGTCCAGCTGATCACGGTGCACGGCCGGACCCGCCAGCAATTCTACAAGGGTCAGGCCGACTGGTCGGCCGTTCGCGCCGTCGTCGAGGCGGTTGATCTGCCGGTCATCGTCAATGGCGATATCCACACCACTGCCGACGCCCGCAGCGCGCTGGAAAAGTCCGGCGCTGCCGCCGTGATGATCGGGCGCGCCGCGCAGGGACGCCCCTGGCTCCTCGGCGAGGTCGGCCGCGAACTGCTTGGCCAGGCCGCAGTGGAAACGCCCTGGTCCGACAAGATCGACGCGCTCGCCGCCCAGTTCGAGGACAGCCTTCTGCATTATGGCGAAAATCTCGGTATCCGCATGATCCGCAAACATTTTGCCAGCTTCTGCGACGTCGAGTGCGGCGCCGGGGATGCCGACTGGGTCCGCGCCCAGCGCGCCAGCCTGTGCCGGTCCGAGCGGCCGGCGGATATTCACGCGGCGCTCGATGGCCTGCGCCAGCTTGACGGACGTGCGGTCGCATGAGCCCCGCAGCGGCGCCCGGCGCCGCCTCCCTGGCCGCCTCCCTGGCCGCCGACCAGGCCGCGATCCCGATTCTCGTCTTCTCCGGTGCGGCCCGCTGCGTCTGGGCCAATACCCAGGCCGAGGAATGGCTTGGCCTGTCCATGCGCCATATGGGCAAGGGCCGGTTCGACACCCTGTCGGCAACCTGCGCCCAGCTGGCCGATATCATCGAGCAGGCGTGCGGCAGCCAACGTACCGTTGTCGCTCTTGGACGCATGCTCGGCGGCGGCGGGCCCTTCGATGTTCATGCCCGCTGGTCTGAGGAGCACGGCCAGCTGGTTCTCTCGGTGCTGCCGCATCAGGAAATGGGGGCCAAGGCGTCCGAAGCGCCGGCGCTGGGTTTTGGTCGCATGCTGGCGCACGAGCTCAAGAATCCGCTGGCCAGCGTCCGCGGCGCTGCCCAGCTGATCCGGCGTGAGACCGGGATCGAGGGCGCGCGCGACCTGGCCCGGCTGATCATCCAGGATGTCGACCGGATCACCCGCCTGGCCGATCACTGGAGCCGGGTCGGGGATATCCAGCTTGGCGTGCAATCCGAGATCAATCTCAACCTGCTGGCTGTCAACGCGATGGACAGCCTGCACCGCGCCGATGCCGCCACGAGGGGTGTGCTGCGCGAGAATTTTGACCCCTCCCTGCCGACCATCAAGGGCGATCCGGACCTGTTGATGCAGGTCGTTCTCAACCTGCTGCAAAATGCGCTCGACGCCGTTCGCTCGGACCCGGCCGCTGAAATCGTCATCGAGACGCGCTTCGATGCCGGGCCGAAAAGCCGTACCGGGGGCAATCCGACCCCGCTCGTCCTGTCGGTCCGCGACAATGGACCGGGCATTCCCGAAACGCTCGGATCGGGTATCTTCACTCCCTTCGTGACCACCAAGCCTGCCGGCGAGGGGCTCGGCCTGGCGTTTGCGGCCCGGATTGCTGCCCTGCACGACGGGCAGATCGATTTCGAGAGCCATCCGGGTCGAACCGTTTTCAATATCCGCCTGCCGATAGCCAAGAGGGACCTGCCGTGACCGCTCGCATCCTGCTTTTGGAAGATGATGACAGTCTCAAGCTGATCCTGTCGCGCGCGCTCGGGTCTGCCGGCTACCAGGTCCGGGCGACCGCATCGCCGGACACGGCGCTGAACTGGATCCGCAATGGCGAGGGCGACCTCCTGCTCGCGGACGTCCTGCTGGACGGGACGAATTTCCTCGAAAATCTCGGCCTCGTCTCGCGCCTGCGCCCGCAATTGCCGGTCATCGTGATGAGCGCGCAGGCGACGGCCTCGACGGCGATCAGTGCGGCCAAGGGCGGGGTGTTCGAGTATCTGCCCAAACCCTTCGACCTCGATGATATGATCGCCGCCGTCGCGGCAGCGCTGGGCGAGGAGACCAAGGCCGGCCGGACCAGGCCGGCGGAGGAGCCAACCGGCTTTATCGGTCAATCGGCGGCCATGCAGTCCGCCTTCAAGGCGATTGCCCGGGCCGCGACGAGCCAGGCCCATGTCATGATCACTGGCGAACCGGGCGTCGGCAAGCGACAGGCGGCCGAAGCCCTGCTGCGGGCCCGCGGGATCGCCTCGGACGACGCGATTGTCGTCACCCCCTCCAATCCGGCGTCTGACGTGTTCCGCTCGACGCAGGCGGCCCGCCAGGTGGTCTGGCTGCGACTGGAAGAGTGGAATGCCGAACAGCAAAGGGCGGCACGCGACGCGCTTGATGCCGGTATCGGTCGCGTGATCGCCACGGCCTCGCATTCGCCGGACGCGGGCCTGGATAGCCGGCTGGTGGCGCGTCTGTCGGAATGCGTGATCTCGGTCCCGCCACTGCGTGAACGCCGCAGTGACATCCCGGCTCTGTGTGAAACCTTCCTCGGCCAGTTCGCGCGCCGCGACAAGCAGGAGGTGGTGCGCCTCTCGAAGGACGCGATCCAGTATCTCCAGGGCTCGGCCTGGACCGGCAATGTGGTCGAATTGCGCTCTGTCCTGTCGCGCCTGTCGCTGGCAACTCGCGGCCGTGTTGCCGGCCTAGAAGACGTGCTCTCGGCCTTCACGGCTGACGCCGGTGATGCGCGCGAGGACCTCGACGTCCACGCCAATGCGATCGCGGCGCTTTCCCTGAGTCGCGACAACGCCCGGACCGTTGCCATCGACGCGGTTGATCGGGCCCTGTTCAGCCAAGCCCTCGACCGCTGTGGTGGAAACCGCTCAAGAGCGGCCGAAATGCTGGGTTTGAACCGCAATACGCTGGCGCGCCGGCTTGCGGAGCTGGGCGAGGAAACGCGCGATATGTGACCTCTGCATCACGGGTGTTGATTGGGCGCAACAACGGAGTAATGATGCGCATCTGCAACACGTGAGCTCACACTTGCCGACCACTGCCACGAAGCCACTGATCCGCAATATCTCGCCGCGATCTGCCGCCTTGTTCGGCATTGGCTTTGTCACATCTGCCATCTTCCTCACCGTCGCTGCTACCGGACTGCTTGGTGACAACGGTTTGATGCGGCTGAGCGACCGGTCAGCGACCGCGCTCCTGATCGGCAATGCTGTTCTCATTTTCGGGTTGGGCTGCGTTGTGGTGGTCCGTTTTATCCGGCGGGTACGGGCGCGCCGCTTTGGCGAGCCGACCCCGCGACTGCATCTGCGCTTTGTGGCCCTGTTCTCGCTTGCGGCAGCGGCGCCGGCGGTTCTGGCGGCGCTGTTTCTGGGCGCCGTCCTCAATCGCGGGGTCGATTACTGGTTTGGTGAGCGCATTGCCACAGTTGTCGACGGCACTGCGACCGTGGCGCGCGAGATTTACGAGCGTGAGACCAGCGAGGCCGGCTACAAGCTGAGCGCCATGGCTGAAGCGCTCAATCAGCCCGACGCGGTCGAGGCCTTCAGTTCCAGCCGGATCCAGTATGTCTGGGGGCTGAGCTCGCTCGCCGCCGAACAGCGTTTCTCTGCGGCCTATATCGTCGATGGTCGCGGCAATTTGCTGGCGCGGACACGGTTTCAGGAAAACGAGCCTTATGTTGCGCCGTCCACGCGGCTCTACGAACTGGCCGGCGAGGGCGGTGTGGCCGTCTCGACGCCGGAGTTCACCCCGGTCGGCACCGATGTCGTCCGCCTGCTGCACCAGCTGGAAGGGTATGAGGACGCCTATCTCTACGTCTCGATCCCGATGAATGTGGACCTGTTCCGCCAGATGGAGGAAGCGCGGGTGGCGCTGCGCCGGGCTGACGAACAGGAAAGCACGATCCGGCAAACCTTCTTCCTGCTCTATTTCGAGGTTGCCGCGCTGATCCTGATCGGCTCGGTCTGGCTCGGCCTGAGTGCCGCGACCCGCGTTGTGACCCCGATTTCACGGCTGGTTGCAGCCGCCGAACGGGTGCGTCGCGGTGATCTGGAAGCGCGTGTCCAGATGGGCCGCGATGATGACGAAATCGCGGCCCTGGCGCGGGCCTTCAACCGGATGACCCGTCAGCTTCGCAGCCAGCGCCGCGAATTGATAGAGAGTCACGCCGAGAGCGAGCAGCGCCGCGCCTTTATCGAAGCCATTCTGGCCGGTGTCCGCGCCGGGGTGATTGGCCTCGACAAGGACAACAAGGTAACGCTGATCAACCGCTCGGCGATCGGCATGCTGTCGCCCGGCTCGGATGACCAGATCGGCACGCGCCTTGAGGACATCTCACCCGCCCTGACCGATCTTGTGCTGGATGCGCGGCGCCGACCGGGGGTGGTCGCAGAAGCGCAGATTGACCTGGAAACACCGGACGAGCAGATCCGCCATATCACCGCGCGTGCCTCGATGGACGAGGAGGCCGGGCTGGTCATCACCTTCGATGATGTCACCCGTCTCGTCACCGCCCAGCGGAATGCAGCCTGGCGCGAGGTCGCGCGCCGGATCGCCCACGAGATCAAGAATCCGCTGACCCCGATCCAGCTCTCGGCCGAGCGGATCAAGCGGAAGTATCGCGCCGAGATCCAGAGCGATCTGGAAACCTTCGACCGCTGTACCGAGACCATTATCCGGCAGGTCAGTGACATCGGCCGCATGGTCGATGAGTTCTCCTCCTTCGCGCGCATGCCCCAGCCCAAGGTCGAGGAGGTCGAGCTGGGCGAGCTGACCAAGTCCGCCGTCTTCGCGCGGCGGGTGGCCTCGCCCTCGATCGATGTCACCTTCGACAAGCCGTCCAGGCCGGTTCTGGGATTGTGCGACTCGCGCCTGTCCGGGCAGGCGCTCGCGAATATTCTCAAGAATGCGTCGGAGAGCGTCGACGCGCGGATGGAGAAGGATGGCGCACCCGGCACCATCGCGGTCGAGCTGACCGAGCAGGACGGTTTCGCCGTGATTGAAGTCACCGATAACGGGCTTGGCTGGCCAACGCCGAACCGTGAACGTCTGACAGAGCCCTACATGACCACGCGCGAGAAAGGGACCGGGCTGGGCCTGGCGATCGTCAAGCGCGTGATGGAAGACCACAAGGGACGGCTCGAACTTGACCTGCCAGCGAGCGGGCCGGGGGCGGTCGTGCGCTTGATCTTCCCGCTGGCGGAAACGCCGGAACAAGAACTTCAAAACGTACAGGAGGCCTGATCCATGGCTCGCGACATACTGATCGTGGATGATGAGGCGGATATCCGTGAACTGATCGGCGGCCTGCTCGAAGACGACGGCTATGAGACCCGGGAGGCTGCGGATGCAGACGGGGCCTTGGCCGAAATCCGCGCGCGCAAGCCGTCGCTGGTCATCCTCGACGTCTGGCTGCAGGGCAGCCGGTTGGACGGGATCGAGCTGCTCGACGAGTTCCGCTCGATTGATGCCAACATGCCGGTCATTGTGATCTCCGGACATGGCACGATCGAGACGGCGGTCGCGGCAATCCGCAAGGGGGCGTATGACTTCCTCGAGAAGCCGTTCAAGAGCGACAAGCTGTTGCTGACGGTGACGCGGGCGCTGGAAACCAGCCGCCTTCGTCAGGAAAACGCGCAATTGCGCGCGCGGGGTGATGGCCAGGCTTCGCTGATCGGCGAGTCCAGCGGTATCACCCAGGTGCGCCAGTTGATCGACCGCGTCGCACCGACCAATAGTCGGGTCCTGATCCGCGGCCCGTCGGGCGCCGGCAAGGAGCTGGTCGCCCGGCTGATCCATGAGAGCTCGCCCCGGGCGCAGTCGGACTTCGTTGCCGTCAGTGCGCCGGGCATGTCGCCGGAAGGCGTCGAGGAAGAGTTGTTCGGGCGCGAGAACGAGGATGGCAGCGTCAAGCATGTCGGCCTGCTCGAACGCGCGCATGGCGGCACGCTCTATCTCGACGAAATCGCTGATATGCCCAAGGACACGCAGACCAAGCTGCTGCGCCTGCTGGTCGAGCAACGGTTCCGGCGGATCGGCGGCGCCGCCGACGTTCAGGTCAATGTGCGCGTCATCTCCTCGACCGCTCAGGACCTTGCCGGTCGGATCCAGGGCGGGCTGTTCCGCGAGGACCTCTATCACCGCCTCGCGGTTGTCCCGGTCCAGGTCCCGCCGCTGGCCGACCGCCGCGAGGATATTCCCTCGCTGGTCGCGCACTTTGTCGATCGGCTGACAGCGTCGGCCGGGCTTCCGCGACGGCGCTTCGGCGATGACGTGATGGCAGCCCTGCAGGCGCATGGCTGGCCGGGCAATGTGCGTCAGTTGCGCAATAATATCGAGCGGCTCCTCATTTTGGCGACCGGCTCGCTGGATGAGCCGATCACCCTCGACTCGCTGCCCTCGGAAGTCGTGACGCGCGAGAACCAGGATGTCGGGTTTGACGCGGAGAAGATGATCGCCTTGTCTCTGCGCGAAGCGCGGGAGAATTTCGAGCGCGAGTATCTCAAGGCCCAGATCGACCGCTTTGGCGGCAATATTTCACGCACGGCAGCCTTCATCGGCATGGAGCGCTCGGCCTTGCATCGGAAACTCAAATCGCTCGGGGTTGGCAGCGTGCAACGCGAAGGCGCGGCCTAGCGCCGAACGGATGGATCTGACATGAAAGCGATTGTCTGCGGAGCAGGGCAGGTTGGCGTCGGGATTGCCCGCGCCCTTGCCCGCGAGGGAAATGCGGTGACCGTCGTCGACTGGTCGACCGAGCTGGTCGACAATGTCGTCACCGATCTGGACGTGCAGGGTGTTGTCGGCCACGGCTCGCACCCTGATGTGCTCGAACGGGCCGGCGCGCGGCAGGCTGACCTGATCGTTGCGGTGACGCACTCGGACGAGACCAACATGGTGGCCTGCCAGGTCGCCCACTCGCTCTTCCACACGCCGATGCGGATCGCGCGGGTTCGGGCCCAGAACTATCTCGACCCGGCCTGGGGCGACCTGTTCTCGACCGGCAACATGCCGGTTGATGTGGTGATTTCGCCCGAGCTCGAGGTCGGTCGGGCCATTCTCCAGCGGGTGGAAACACCGGGCGCATTCAACACCGCGGTCTTCTCCGGCGGACGGGTGCAGCTGCTCGGCCTGCGCCTGGACGAGAACTCGCCGGTGGCCGGCTCCACGACCGAGCAGGTAATGGAGCTCTTCCCGGACCTGCGTCTGGCCGTGGTCGGGGTGCAGCGCGAACAAACGCTTTTCATTCCCAAACTACATGACCCGCTGCTCGCCGGGGATGACGTCTATGTCGTCACCGAAAGCCGCCAGGTCCGTCGCATCCTCGATATCTTCGGACGCAGCTCGGAACAGATCCGCCGTGTGGTGGTGGTCGGGGCCGGCAATATCGGCGTCTATGTCGCCCGGGCGCTGGAACGCGCCGGCGGGGTCAAGGTCCGCCTGATCGAAGCCGACAAGTCGCGGGCCGAAGCGGCAGCCGAGAGCCTGAAGAAGACCGTTGTCCTGCACGGTGACGGGCTTGATGCCAAGCTGATGCGTGAAGCCGGCGTCAGCGAGGCCGAGCTCGTGGTCTGTGTGACCAATGACGACAAGGTCAACATGCTGTCTGCGGTCATGGCCAAGCGGGAAGGGGCCGAGCGCGCCCTGTCGCTGATCAATGACCGGGCCTTCGAAAACCTGCGCGACGCGCTCGGTATCGACGTCCTGATTGATCCGCGGGCGACCACGGTTTCGACCATCCTCCAGCATATCCGCCGCGGACGCATTACCGGGCTGCAAAGTCTGGGCGGCGGGCAGGCGGAAGCGCTGGAAGGCGTCGCGCTGTCGACCTCGCCGCTGGTCGGCAAGACGCTGGACGAGCTGGAATTGCCCGATGGTGTGGCGCTCGGCGCCGTGGTTCGCGGGGACAAGGTCATCCTGCCCTGTGATGACGGCCGGATCCGCGAGAATGATCGCGTTCTGCTGTTCTGCAACACCGCGCTGATCCCCAAGGTCGAGCACCTCTTCCGCGTCAGCCTCGAATATTTCTGATCGATGACGCCTGTCGCCTTCCTCCGGCCGCTGGGTGCGCTCTGGGTTCTCCTGGCCGGCGTAGCGCTGTTTGCGGCCTTCGTTGCGGTCGCCATCGGCGAGCCGCATCTGGCACCACTGTTTGCGACCACAGCACTGATTGCCTTCATCCCGGGTGTCTTCATCCTCGCCGCGACCCGCGGCATGCGCTCGAAGGCGAGTGCTCTGGACGCGCTGGGACTGGCCCTCCTGTCCTGGATCACGGCGCCCGCGATGGCCGCGCTACCGTTCTGGCTGACCGGGTATTTCGATCCCCTGGACGCCGTGTTCGAGGCTTATTCCGCGGTCACCACAACCGGTGCGACCCTGCTGCCGGCCGATGACCTGCCGCGCTCGCTGATCTTCTGGCGGGCGATCCTCGCCTGGCTCGGGGGCTATGCGACGCTTCTGCTTGCCATCGGCATCTTCGCAGCCCTCGACCGGGATGTGCCCGCGATCCGCAAGTCCGCTCTCCTGACCCTTCGGTCCGACGACGTGTTCTCGCACCTTCCGGTCGCGGCGCGCCGTGTCGGCATGATCTATGCCGTCATGACCTCGGTGATCTGGCTCGGCCTGCTGTTCGCTGGCAACGGCTTGTTTGCATCCACTGTGCTGGCCATGAGTGCGATTTCGACCAGCGGTTACACGGTCACCGACGGCGGTCTGCTGGCGACTATAGGCCCGGTCTCGACCGGCTGGATCGTGATCGGCTGTCTCGTCGGATCACTCAATATCGCCCTGTTCTGGGATGTCATCCGTGACCGCTCCGTGCTGCGGGATCCCGACATTCTCGGGATCGGCGCGCTGGTGATCGGGCTTGGCGGCTTCTTCATCCTGGCGCGCCCCGGCACCCCGTTCTCCGACCTCATGGACGCGGCCTTCATCGTGTCGACCAGCGGATTTTCCGCCGGTGGCGGGGTGATCCCCGCTCTGGCCGCCTCGATTTTTGTCGCCCTGATCGGCGGTTCGGCAGCGTCGACGACCGGCGGCATCAAGGTCTCGCGCATCCTGCTATTGTGGAAGCGGATGGGGGCCGAACTTGCTGTCCTGTCGGACCCCCGCAGCATGGTCCCGGTGACCTTCCGGGGGCGCCGGGTTCACGAGGGGGCCTTGGTCGGTATCTGGTCCTATGTGCTGGCCTTCGTGGCGGCGATCGGGCTCGGGACGATGGCGCTGACGGGCGCCGGCCTCGACTTCGAAACGGCCTTCATTGCCATGACATCGGCCCTCGCCAATATCGGTCCCATGCTCAACCAGTCGCAACCGCTGACGAGCTGGAACCAATTGCCGGACCAGACCAAACCCATCCTTATTTCAGCCATGATCCTCGGGCGTCTGGAGGTCCTTGCGGCCGTCGCCGCCATCTGGGCTCTCTTCTTCAGGAAATGACGGAAAGCTGATGCGCTTCGCTTATGTAAACGGCCGCTTTTGTGCGCACCCTGACGCCGCCATCCATGTCGAGGATCGCGGCTTTCAGTTTGCCGATGCGGTCTATGAGGTCTGGAGTGTCCGCGACGGACGTCTGATGGATGCCGACGGGCATTTCCAGCGCCTGTCACGCTCGCTGGCAGAGCTGCGGATTCCGGAACCCCGCTCGCGCCCCGCGCTCGAGCGCATCATTCGCGAATTGCTGCGGCGGAACCGGGTCAGCAACGGGCTGGTCTATCTCCAGATTTCCCGCGGCCAGGCCCGCCGCGATCATGCCTTCCCGAAACAGGCGATCACCCCGACCATCGTGCTGACCTGCAAACGGCTCGACTTCGCAGCGGCGGACAGGCGGGCCGAGACCGGTATTGGCGTCATTACGGTGCCGGACCAGCGCTGGGCACGCTGTGATATCAAAACCGTCAACCTGTTGCCGAATGTCCTCGCCAAGCAGGCGGCTTACGAGGCGGGCGCTGCCGAGGCCTGGCAGGTTGACGCGGACGGATATGTCACCGAGGGCAGCTCGACCAATGCCTGGATCGTCACCAAGGCCGGAAAACTGCTGACCCGTCAGGCCGATAACGGCATCCTGCACGGCATCACGCGGGCACGAATTCTTGATTGTGCCCAACGACTTGGCCTGGAAATTGAGGAGAGGGCCTTCACCCCTGCGGAGGCGCTCGATGCGCGTGAGGCTTTCCTCACCTCGGCAACCTCATTCGTGACCCCGGTGGTGTCGATCGATGGCAAGACGGTAGCCAATGGCGCCCCCGGCTCGCTGGCCCGGGCCCTGCGCGAGACCTACCTCGCCGAGGCCTGAGCGCGAAGCCGAGCTTCCCATGCAAAATGAAGTGGTTGCAGCTTAAGGCAGGGCCTGTATACCCTAGGCATGAATCGCTGATCAAAGCGACGCCTGCGGAGCCAACATGTCGCACGATAAAAAACAAAACCTCCAGGATGTCTTCCTGAACTCTGTGCGTAAAACGAAGACGCCTCTGACCATCTTCCTCGTCAACGGGGTAAAGCTGCAGGGCGTTGTGACCTGGTTCGACAATTTCTGTGTCCTGCTCCGTCGCGACGGGCTGTCCCAGCTCGTCTACAAGCACGCCATCTCGACCATCATGCCGGCAGCTCCGGTCTCCCTGTTCGAGGATGACAAGGCGGATGACGACGCAGTGGAAGAGAGCGCCACGGATTGATTGAGCGCGAGGCGCCGGTATCGCGCGCCCTTGTCATACATCCCGCCAGCCGCGCCGACATGGCGCGTGCGGACGCGCGTCTTGAAGAAGCGTCCGGTCTGGCTGAAGCCCTTGATCTTGAGGTCGCGGACGCCTTCATCCTGCAAACGCGAAAGATCGACAGCGGACGCTATTTCGGCCGCGGCAAGATGGCTGAAATCGGTGACCTGATCACCGAGCTTGAGGCCAATGTCGCGGTCATCGATACAGCCCTGTCTCCGATCCAGCAGCGCAATCTGGAAAAAGCCTGGAATGTGAAAGTGATCGACCGGACCGGTCTGATCCTTGAGATTTTCGGTCAGCGCGCCCGGACCAAGGAAGGCGTGCTGCAAGTCGAGCTGGCCCGCCTGGCCTATGAGCGCTCCAGGCTCGTGCGGACCTGGACCCACCTTGAACGCCAGCGTGGCGGTCGCGGCTTCCTGGCCGGCCCCGGCGAGACCCAGATCGAGACCGACCGGCGCCTCCTCAACGAGAAGATGGCGAAGCTGCGTCGCCAGCTCGACGAGGTCCGCCGTACCCGGACCCTGCACCGTGCCCAGCGCCAGGATGTACCGTTCCCGACGGTCGCCTTCGTCGGCTATACCAACGCCGGAAAGTCCACCTTGTTCAATGCGTTGACCGGGGCAGGCGTGTTCGCACAGGACATGCCTTTCGCGACCCTGGACCCGACGGTGAGGGCGGTCGACCTGCCTGGTGGCACCCGCATCCTGCTGTCCGACACGGTGGGGTTCATCACCGACCTGCCGACCGAGCTGATTGCGGCCTTCCGCGCCACCCTCGAGGAAGTGCGTGAAGCCGACCTGCTCGTCCATGTGATCGACGCCTCGGATCCGGACCGGGTCGGGCGGATCCAGGATGTCGAGAGCGTGCTCGATGCGATTGAAGCCGGGCCCAGCCATGACCAGGCCATGATTGAAGCCTGGAACAAGGCCGACCGGCTCGACGAGGAAGACAGTGAAGACCTCGCGATCACCGTCCAGATGGCCAATCTGAAGGCCGGCCGGCCGATAAAGCTGGCCCTCTCAGCGATTACCGGAATGGGTGTCGAGACCTTCATTGAGGCGATTGAACGGGCGCTTTCGACCGAGGATGAGCGGGTTGAAATCCACATTCCGCCGCAGGATGCCCGGGCGCTGGCCTGGTTGCATGCTCATGGCGATGTGCTGGCCAGCAAGGTCAATCCCGAGACCGGGGCGACCACGCTTCAGGTCCGCCTGCACCCGGTCGAGGCCGGGCGCTTCCGCTCGCAATTCCCGGAACTGGCCATCCCGCAGGGGATTGGCGAGGTCGAGGACGAAGACGACTTCTGATCAGCCCGAGACCGGCGTCGATTTTTCGATCCGTTTGGCGTCGTTCCACAGGGCTTCCATCTCGTCCAGTGGCGTGTCCTGGGGCCTTTTTCCCCGAGCTGACAGCGTGTCCTCGATATGCCGGAAGCGGCGTTCGAACTTGGCATTCGCACCGCGGGTCGCGGCCTCGACATCAATCTTCATCTTGCGACCGAGATTGGTGCACACGAAGATCAGATCGCCGATCTCCTCGGCGACAGCCTCCTGATCGCCGGCCGCCATGGCCTCGCGAACCTCAGCCAATTCCTCATCCACCTTGGCCAGAACATGGTTCGCGGTTGGCCAGTCGAAGCCGACGGTGGCGGCGCGCTTTTGCAGCTTCTGGGCGCGCTTGAGCGCGGGAAGGGCGATCGGCACATCGTCCAGAAGGCTGGTGCCCTTGTCTGACGCCTTGCGCTCGCGGGCCTTGATCGCTTCCCATTCCGCCGTTTGCGTCTCTGAATCACGGGTCGCGAGATCACCGAAAACGTGCGGGTGTCGGCGGATCATCTTGTCGTTGATCGCCGCTGCGACGTCATCGAAACGGAACAATCCGTCTTCCTCGGCCATGCGGCTGTGAAACACGACCTGGAGCAAGAGATCGCCCAGCTCGTCCTTGAGCTCGTCATAACGCTTCCGCTCAATCGCATCGGCAACTTCATAGGCTTCCTCGATCGTGTAGGGCGCGATGCTGGCGAAATCCTGTTCCAGGTCCCACGGGCATCCTCCGTCGGGATCACGCAGCTTCGCCATGATGGCAATCAGGCGGTCGATCGGGGGCAGGGTTTCGGGCGGCGTGGACATCTCGGCTCCGGAATGTGGCCAGCGGGGAATCGCGCCGAGCCTAATCCGATTTGCGCGGATTGCGTCGGGCGATTGATACTTAAAGCAGGAAGGCATTTCCGACCTCTCATACCACGCGAACGAAAGCCCGAGTAAAGTGAGCGATTAAGCATCGCTCTTATATATATGAATTTACATGGAGAAAATGAGATGGGGGCGGAAGAGGAGCGCATGGGGCACGCGAACAGACACGCATCAATAACGCGCATAATAAATATTATGAGAAATGCAAGAGCGGATTATCGAGCCGGCCCAAACTGAGCCCGGTGGCCACAAAAACGTCGGCGACCCTCAATCGAGGATGGAAATCCTGTCGCCGCTCTGCTCAATCCGGATCCCGTCATGGGCTGGTCGGACACCCTCCGGCAGTCGCGCGGCGAGCGTCTCGTAATCGAGCGTGTTGTGGAGATTGGTCAGGACACCGAGCGGCTGCCCAACCCGTGCGATCGCTTCGAGCGCGTCGTCGAGGTGGAAATGCGTCGGGTGTGGTTCGTCGCGCAAGGCATCGACGACCCAGCATTTCACGCCCGACAGGATCGCGGCGCTGTCATCGGGCAAACCGTTGATGTCGGCGGAATACGCCAAATCACCGACCCGGAAACCAAGCGAGCGTATCGGACCGTGTTCCTGGTCAAACGGGATGATCGCGACACAGCCACCCGGGCCGTCAACATCAACAACCTCGCCAAAGCCCGGCATCGGACGTTGGTCGAGGATCGGTGGATAGCCTGAATTAGGCGGCGCCTGAAAAGTGTAGCCGAAGCGTCGGGTCAGAGAGCCGGCGGTCACCTTATCCATCCAGACCGGGATACGCTGGCGCTGGAGATAGGCAAAGGCACGCAGATCGTCGATGCCATGGGTCTGGTCGGCATGGTCGTGGGTCATCACCACACCGTCGATCCGGCGAACCTTGGCGGACAGCATCTGCTCGCGAAAATCCGGAGAGGTATCGATGACCACTCGGGTCACGTACTCGCCATCGCTCAGGTCAGCTTCTGTTCGCGCGTGCTCGATCAGGGCCGAGCAGCGCCGACGGCGATTGCGCGGATTGTCCGGATCGCAAACGCCCCAGTCGCCATTTGATCGCGGCACACCGCCCGAGGAGCCGGTTCCCAGTAGCGTCAGCCGGGTGATCCCGGTCATGGCTGCGGCACCCGGTCAAAAAGGCGGAAGAAGTTGGCGGTGGTTTTTTCCGCGACCTCGTCCTCGCTCCACCCTTTGACGGCGGCCAGGCCGCGCGCAACATCCGGCAGGAAAGCCGGTTCGCAGCGACGGCCGCGATGCGGGATTGGCGCGAGATACGGGCAATCGGTCTCGATGATGACCCGGTCGTCGGCGACGTCATCACGAAAGACGGCGCGGACCTCCTCGGCCTTCTTGAAGGTGATGATCCCGGACGCGGCGAAATAGGCGCCGAGCCGCGAGGCGCGCTGTGCCATGCCGGAACCGCCTGTGTAGCAATGCAAAAGCGGACGAAACGCCCCCTTCCCCATTTCCACTTCAAGCAGATCCGCCATGGCGTCGTCGGCGTCGCGCGTATGCAGGATCAAGGGCAGATCGGTGCGCCTGGCGGCCTCGACATGGGCGGTCAGCGAGCGGAACTGGTCCTCTCGCGGCGAATAGCCGTAGTGGAAGTCCAGACCGGTCTCGCCAATCCCGACCACTTTGGGATGCTGAGCGATTTCAATGAGTTCGTCAGCCGTGATGTCTGGACGATCCTTGGCGTGATGGGGATGCGCGCCAATCGTGCACCAGATATCGTCATGGCGTTCGGCGATCGCGGAAACCGCTTCAAAATCGGTGAGTTGGCAGCAGATCGTGATCATCCGGCCAACCCCGGCCGCGCGGGCACGCTCGATGACATCATCGAGATCCTCGGCGAATTGCTCACCGTGCAGGTTGACGTGACTGTCGATCAACATGTTCAGGCGCCGGCCTTTTCCTTGCGCGCCACATCGCGGACCTGGCCGAGCGCGCTCAATATCGTCTGTCTGGGATCGAGATAGAGGGCGTTGGCGTCCCGGACAAGCGTGTTGAGGTCACGCCAGCTGTCCAGCCAGCCGGTGGCGTCGCGTCCGGCTTCGGCGCGATCGCGGGCCTGGCCGCGAATGGCATTGGCCAGAACTTCATAGAAAAGGTCGCGCATCTCCTCCTGGCCCTTCAGGCTGAGACGTTCAGCAAGACGGCGAATATCGGCGTCGCTGGCCGCCGCGCCGCGATCAACCAGCAGATTGACCTCCGCCGCGAGATCAACACCACCGCCGGCAATCAGGGTCAGCGCCCGCCCCGGCGCGCCGCCGGCCAGTTTCGAAGCGGCCAGCGCTGAACCGGAATCGCGGGCTGACCCCGTCTCTTCCAGCCAGCCGGCTGTCGCCTCGACCGAGGACGCCCGCAAGGTCAAGCGCCGGCAGCGCGACCGGATGGTGGCCGGCAAGCGCCCCGGCGTATGGGTCACCAGAAACAGCACGCCGCGCTTGGGGGGTTCCTCAAGGGTCTTGAGCAAGGCATTGGCGGCGTTGTTGTTCATGTCATCGGCACTGTCGACGATACAGACCCGCCAGCCGCCGCCCCCGGAACTCATCTCGAAGAAATGCGGCGCCCGACGCGCTTCCTCGACGGTGATCTCGGCGCGCCAGCGCTTGCGTTTGTCATCCCACGGGCGGCGTAGCAGCAACAGGTCCGGTGTCGCCTGGGATTCAATGAGTTTGCAGACCGGATCCTGGGCCGAAGCGCCAAGCGGACCGGCTTCCGGCATCGGTCGCGCACCGAGCACACGCCGCGCCGCCCGCCAGGCCAGGCTAGCCTTGCCGACGCCGCGCGGGCCGGTGATCATCCAGGCGTGGTGCAGGCGGCCACTGTCCCAGGCGTCGGCAAAGGCCTGCTCGGCAGCGTCATGGCCAAACAGGTCATAGCGTTCTCGCGGTGCTAGGCAGCCGGGCTGGACGTCCGAGCCGATATCCGGATCGGTACTCATGCCGCTGTCGACAGACGCGCATCAATGAGCGCCATGGCGTTTTCCAGGACAGCCTCGGCGGGCTGCATGCCATCCAGAACGGCGCAGCGTTCCGGCTCTTCTGCTGCGATGTCGAGGAAGGCCTGACGCAGACGGGCATGATAGCCGGAATCGAATTTCTCGAACCGGGTCGCCTTTTCACCGCGGGCCAGGGTGCGCGCAAGCCCCTCCTCCGGATCGATATCGACGATCAGGGTCAGATCGGCACCGAACTCACCGAGGGCGAAATGGCGAAGCTCCTCGATCTCCTCGGCCTTCAGCCCGCCGCCAACGCCCTGATAGGCGCGCGTTGAATCGGCGAAGCGGTCACAGATCACCCACGCGCCGCAGTCGAGTGCCGGCTTGATCCGGCGTTCGACATGATCGACGCGGGCGGCGTACATCAACAGGGCTTCGGTGCGGGAGGACCAGCGCTGGACGTCACCATTCAAAAGGATGTCGCGCAGCAACTCGGCGCCGGGTGTGCCGCCCGGTTCGCGAGTCACGACGACGTCGATCCCGCGCGCGGCCAAAGCTTTTGTCAGGCCGCGGATGAGCGTCGTCTTGCCAGCGCCCTCACCGCCTTCCAGCGTAATCAGCTTCCCCCGCGCCATGGCGATCAGCCCCGCAGCATATGGGCGATCGCTGCCCCGATGCGGCCCATCAGGCCCTTTTCCGCCACGCTTTCAGCGGCGACCAGATCATAGGTCCGCGGGCCGTAATCCGGCGCCTCGACGACCAGCGTGCCGACCACATCACCCTCGACAATCGGAGCGACCAGCGGGCCGTCATAATTCACCGTGACGCTGAGATCGCGGCGGGCGCGGCGGTGCAGTCCGGCGGTGATATCGGTGTCGACGCGCAGGGCCACACTGTCCGCCTCACCCATGAAGACCTCCGCTCGCGCATCGACTGCGTCGCCGGCCTCAAACAGGCGATACAGGCCGTAATCACTCAGCGCGGCCCGCATCATGCGCTCGGCTTCGGTGGCGCGGTCGGCGTTGGAGTCCATGCCGTTGAAGACGATGATCCGGCGCTCGCCATCGCGCTCGGCCGACCCGACCAGGCCATAGCCACTCTCCTGGGTGTGTCCGGTCTTGAGACCGTCGGCCCCGGAAAACACGCCAAGAAGCGGATTGCGGTTGAACTGGCGAATGCCGTTATAGGTAAACTCGCGCTCCGACCAGATGCCGTAATAATCGGGGTGGTCCTCGATCAGGATGCGGGCGAGACGGGCCAGGTCGAGCGCGCTGATGCGGTGATCGGGATCGGGCCAGCCGGTCGCATTGGCAAAGCTGGCGCTGGCCAGGCCGAGCTCGTGGGCGCGGTCGGTCATCATGTCGGCAAAGGCTTCCTCGCTGCCGCCGATCGCTTCGGCGACGACGATGCAGGCATCATTGCCAGACTGGATGATGATCCCGCGCAGCAGGTCCTCGACCCGGGCGCGCGAATTGACCTCGAGGAACATGGTCGAGGAGCCCGAGGCCGCGCCACCGGTGCGCCAGGCGTGTTCGGAGACCGGCAATTCGTCATCCAGCGACAGTGAACCGGCCTCGAGCGCCTCGATCAGCATCAGCACGGTCATCATCTTGCTCATCGAGGCCGGCGGCATCGCCTCCTCGCCGTTGAGCGAGAAGAAGACCTCACCGGTCTCCGCGTCGAGGATGACGGCGTGACTGGCATTGGTCTGATACGTGGTCTGCGCCGCCAAGGGCGCCGTGATCGCGAGTGAAAGGGTGAAGGCTAATGCTGAAAAAACGCGCACGTCGATACGCTCCCTGGCCGGAATCGGTACTGCTTCGAGGCGAGAGGAGCATTGAAGCGCGGCAAGACGATGGCGTCCAGCGCCGCGGTCACGATTACGGCAGTCAGGCGCGTCTAGTTGGTGGCCACGATCCGGGCGTCGTAAACGCCCCAGTCAACCAGCGAGCCCATCGCCGCCTGCGCCGCCGTGCGGTCGGCCCAGCGCCCGAAAAACACCCGCCAGACCTGCCCTCGCTGGGAGGCCCCGGCCTCGACCCAGACCTCGCCCGCCCGGTCCAGTCGCTGCGCAAAGGCCCGCGCATTGTCGGGATCGGAAAAGGCCCCGATCTGGAGCGAGAACTGGCCGGACGCGGCGCTCGCCGGCTGCCAGGCCGGGGTCGGTTCGATGGTTGCGGGCTGCATCCTTGGCGGCTCGGCCTGCGCCAGAACCTGCGTTGGTACCTGCGTCGGGGCGGCATTGGCCTGATAGACCCGGTTCGGCGGTGAGCCGTTTTCATGGGCCGGGCCCAGATAGCGCACGCGCACGCGGGCCAGGCCCGTGCCGATGAAATCCAGCTCCGTCGCCGCCGCCCGGCTCATATCAATCAGTCGGTCATCGACGAACGGGCCGCGATCATTGACGCGGACGATGACCGAGCGGCCATTTTCCAGATTGGTGACCTCGACGATCGAGGGAATGGGCAGGGTCGTGTGCGCGGCGGTCATCGCGTTCTGGTCGAAGACCTCGCCATTGGCCGTCGGGCGGCCATGGAAATTGGGTCCGTACCAGGACGCGATCCCGGTCTCGTCATAGCGGTCATTGCGTTGCGGGCGATAGGTCCGTCCGGCCACGGTATAGGCGCGCCCGACCTTTTGATGATCACTGGACGCGGCAATCAGCCCGGTCGCGTCAACCGCGCCGCGGGCCCGTGTCGAGGACGTCGATGCCGGTGCCCAGCTGCCGCTGGAGCCCACGCTCGCCGAGCCGCTGCCGGAGAAGGAGCGCATCCGCTCCGGTGTCGACGAACACGCCGCGACCAGGCACACGGACAGGCCGATCAGGATAAGCCGCATTGTCTGCACGACGGGTCCACTCCGCTCGCAATCCATCTACCAGGCGCACCTTAGCGCAGAATAGTGAAAGGAGGGTAAGCTGCATCTGGCCAGTTGCGCACCGCCCGGCATCGCGGCTAATTGGACGCGACGGAGGGGTGGCAGAGTGGTCGATTGCGGCGGTCTTGAAAACCGTTGAGCCGCGAGGTTCCGGGGGTTCGAATCCCTCCCCCTCCGCCACTGCCCTGCCCCGGATCCCGTTTTCTGGACCGGATCCAACGACCTTCCAAACTCCCGCCAGGTT